>NZ_JBBOWX010000001.1:946875-1256250 GCF_038007285.1 Sporosarcina sp. FSL K6-3457 | reverse complement strand
TATTGGAAAGTATGGACCAACAAAAGTACCAACGCCCGTCGGTGTTACTTTTGAAATACAAAGTTCTGAATATAACGAGCTTAAATCTTTAATACCTAAAGGGGGATATAGCTCGAAATTAACAATAGATGATGCAAAAGGATATGAATCTATTCTAAATAAATACCAGAGTATTACAGGTTCAACGAAAGAAGAACTATCTACTAAAATAGATGAAACAGCTAAAATAGGTAGAACAGTTTACTTTGTTGGAGGCAATGGAAAGAAATATTTTGTTATATTTCAATTTACAGGCGGATCAGTAATACTCGGTGAAGATCATCGTTGAGTGAAATAACAAAAGCGCTGGAGGCTAGACGCGAAATCTCTACGTCATAACTTATACACAGTATGAGATTTTATTATTTCCTGAGAAAGGAAAAAACAGGTGAGGGAAAACGACTCGTTTTTCTCCACCTGTTTTTTTGCTAAGAACTCATTAGATAACCCCTATCATTCAGAAGTCCCTTCATCCACATCACTATCACTTACCTCATCTGTTGCTGATAAAAATGCTTGCAACGCTTGCTTATTTTTCTCAAAATCAATCGTAAGTACTTCCCCTACTCGATTTAAGCGTTCCTCTTTAAATGAGTTTTCGACGGGAATCCGCATTGTCTCCATGCCTTGTGCTTGTCCAGTCAGTAAGCCCTTACCGATTGTGAGGATTGTTCGATTATCCACATTCGTATCAATATAGGGATTGACGACACCCAATATTTTAGGCAAGTTCAACAAACTGTGCACACTGATTGCTTCATCCTTCACTTTAGACAATACTTCTTGTTGACGTTCGACTCGCCCATAATCACTTTTTATATCATGACGAAAACGAACATAGCCCAACAGCTGCTCTCCATGTAAAGTCTGCTTTCCTGGCTGTAATGTCATCCCAATTCCATGGGACATTGTATAAGGAATGTCAACCTCAATCCCGTCTGGAGCCACAACGTCGATTATTTTAGGGAATCCAGTGAAATCAACCATTGCGTAATAGTGAACATCTACGTCAAAATTATGCTTAATCGTCTTCCGTACAAGCTCTGGACCACCTAAAGCAAAAGCCGTATTGATTTTCTGATAGCCGTATTCTGGGATTTCCACATAGGTATCTCTCATCACCGAAACAAGTTTCACTTCATTTGTCGTTTGATTATAATGAGCAATCATTAAAGAATCTGAACGTGCATCTTCGTCATTCCCCCGCGCATCACTTCCTAAAAGCAAAACATTAATTTCACCAAATTGTGGATCCTCCGCCTCAAATGGCTCGAATTCTGTATTAGCTTCCTTATCAATTCCTTCACCTGCAAGAGACTGCCCACTATTGAATTGATACACCCAATAAATGGTACCAAGGACTAGAATTATTGTGAGGCTTAAGAAAAAAATTCTCAGCCCTTTATGTTTAGATTTTTTTCTTTTTCTTTCACTTCTTTTCATACCTACATCCACCTATCATCTTACTGTCTATTATTTTTTTCTAACGCAGTCGTAGTTAATTGTACAGCAATCGCATCATCTAAATAGCCAACTGCAAATAGATAATCCGGAATGACATCTACTGGAATGATAAAATACAATAACGCACTGCCAATTATGGCTAGTTCACTAGCTGTACCTTTATGTAGACGAAATGTCTCGAAAAGATTCTTCAACTGATTAATAAGAGGTCCAATACTCCCCACACTGTCAATCTTCCCCTCAAACTCCTCGAGAATACTACTCTCCCCTTCAATTGTTTGCGAATAAAGTTCATAATTTGCCAAGTGCTGTTCAACCACCTGCACAGATGCATCTGTATTCACTAACTCTTGAATCATATTCGCATATGTATGGCTAGTTGCATCTGACTGCTTCTGTTCTACGGGATAACCAGCAGCCTCAAAAAGATCCATCAAAGGAACCTCAAGACAGTCGGCAAACCGCTCCAAATGTTGGAGGTTTGCCTTCCGTTTACCGTTAATAATCCGCGAGATCGTTGCTGTATCAATTTCGGTGAGCTCACTAAACCTACGCATAGATAATGAGCGCTCTTTTAATAATACCCTTAACCGTAAACCAAAGGTAGCGTTAGTTGTATTTTTAGTCACTATCGGCACCCCTTTCATATGAACTACACGGAAAATGATATGCTATGGAGCATTTTATAATCAAATTGACATTTTGTCAACATTCATAACTGATGAAATGCTGTAAAAGCTATGATTAGGATAATCACTCCACTTAATACAGTTCCAAATTGCCCCACTGTAAATGAGCCTATCCGAACAGTTGCCAATCGGTTTCCCAACTTTACACCCATCCATATACTGATGAAGCTGCCGATTGCAGCTGTTAGTGCAATCGCAAACGGTGACAGACCTAGTAGACCTGCGCCTAATCCATTTATCAATGCATTCGCAGATAAAGCAATGCCTAGAAATACAGCTTCAATCCAACCAATATCTCCAGATTTATCGACATCTGCTGCTTCGGGGTTTTTAAAAATATCCGTCATACTGTTATTCTCTTGTCTGGACTCTTGATAATTCGGTTTCGCCAAAAGAATAACTCGAAGCCCAATAATTATTAATAATAATGCCCCGAATAGTACTGGAATGATACCAGGGAGAATTGTTGAGAGCCAGACGCCAAAAGTAATCCCACCCATACTCATCAGAAAACAAACGATTGTCATGACGAGATTGGCACCTAGCCGTATATGAATTTTACGAATGCCATACGAAATACCCACACCTAAATTATCAATACTCGATGAAACAGCAAATGCTAATATGAGGAACCAGGCCATTTTGCAACACCTCTTATTTTTCCACATTATATTGATGGCTTTGATAGAAGGTGTGGGTTCAGCTGAATTTATTGACAAAAAGTCAACGCTAACTGACCTTAGTTGCAGATTTTCGGGAAACTATACGACCATTCATTTTTTATGTAATGAAATAAAAGCCTAACGGCACAATGTAAGTTATACTATACGAAGAGGAAAATACAATCCCTCTCTAACCGAAGGAGTTGACTTGAATTGTTAAAAAAACAGATGGAACAATATATCACTGACAATGCGCGTGCTAACAAAATTGAATTGTTCGACTTTGAAAAAGACTATGTGGAGAAGCATCAATTGCTTCCTAAAGGTGTAACTGTCGCAGAGAAAACATTTTACTCAAACGTGCTTGAACGCTGCGATAAAGAGACAGAGGAATTAGTCGCTACAGAGGCTCGCGGCTTTTTGACTGAAACTGTTTCCTATTTAAAGAAACACCACAACCAATTTGTCTACGCAGAATCGAATATTTTTGAAGTCATTCGCATCGATGCTGTTGCATTGGAATTCGATGAGGTTTTTGAAACGTATACCGCATTATTCGGCTTGAAGCTGCAAAAGAAATTCGGGGCTGATATTAAAACTTACCTCGATAACCACTTACAGGGAGACGGCGTAAAATACAGCGTGATGTTTTCGGGTGAAGATGGGTTATGGGATGTCAATTTCGCATTAGACTATATGGAAGGTTTTAATGAAGCACAGTCATTTGAAGACATTTATATGACGATTTATCGCTTCGTCTTCAACATGCTTGAGACTATCGAGATTGCGCAGTGAGGGATGGGAATTGATTGAAAGACAAAGAATTTATTTACACCTATATACGCCATAGGGATGAGCATGATTTATGTCGCATGGAAATGCGAGCGTTTTTCGGCATCGATACCCCTTCCAATGTCTTGAAAAGCCCTGTAGAGATTGATCCGAGTCGGAGTCCATTTATGAACGAACGACTGGAAATTCTCTATGAGGGAGATCTTTTTGAACAGATTACGACACAAGCTGAACAAATCGATTTGGGCAACTCTACATTTAAAGTGATTTGCTTGAATACAACAGAACTGGGTGCCACTGATAAGATTGGGCACGCTGAGCGGCGGAAGCTTGAACGCCAAATTGGCTTGGGCATAAATGGTGAGCCTGACTTAGACTCACCTGAAACAGTATTTGGCGTTGTCACGTTAGATGACAAATGGTATTTCGGCAAACTGACGATTAGCGGAAATGTCTGGTTTCATCACCAGCAAAAACCACATATGTATTCCACAGCATTGAGTACGCGCGTTGCGAGAGCAGTTGCCAATATTGCAGTGCCACATCCTGAAGGCGTTCGAGCCATCGATCCTTGTTGCGGTATAGGAACGGTATTGGTGGAAGCATTATCAATGGGCATTAATATCGTCGGCCGGGATATTAACCGACGTGTCGTGTTAGGTTCGCGAAAAAACATTGCCCATTTCGGACTGACAGGTGATGTAGCTGTCGGGCCAATTGCCGAGGTGACGGACAACTACGACGTAACAATTATTGATATGCCGTATAATTTATTTACCCATATTACAGCTGATGAACAGCTTGAAATTATTAAAGAAGCACGCCGTTTTACGAAGAAAGTCGTCATTGTTACGATTGATACGATTGACCATATGATTGAAGAAGTAGGTTTTCACATCGTCGATCGTTGTGTTGCGCGAAAAGGTACGTTTTCTAGGCAAGTCTTAATTTGTCAATAAAAAATCACCTTCTGCACAGGTTGTTCTTATGCGGAAGGTGATTTTTTATTTATTGTTAGATAAGAAAATTCTGTTTAATTCGGGATAGCCTGAAACTTTATTACTATATGCTTCGTATACAGAGTAGGAGGTGGCATGATGTTTCAAAAATCACTCAAAAATTATATGGCCCTATTTATTGTTATGAGCTGCTTATGGATTGCAGGTTGTTCGCAAACCGAGCAGCAGGATGAGAATATAGACTTTGTGAAAACTGTACTGGAGCATGAGTTTAATGTCCCGAATGAAGAGATTAAAGCTATTTTAGATAACAATGAAGACTTTGATGATTTTTATCGTTATACAGCTGATACTTTCAAACCTTATTTTACAGATAGGGGCTATGAAAAATTCACGAACACTGGATTTGCGCTGATGTACCATGTGGCAGCACATGATTATGATTTTCAGTTAACGACTACTCAGATTGATGTGAAGCAAAATGAGATTACACCAACGAATTATAATTTTATAGTTTATGCGGATTATGTGAAAAAAGATGGTAGCAGTATGAAAGTTGAATTTCCAGGCACAGCTATCTTCAGAGAGGATGGCATTGAGGACTTTACTTATAGAGGTGGTAATAAGGATTTAATAAGAAGTATATTACATGGCGAACAACAAGAGCCGACTGGCAAGGATACATCTATTGCTGTAGTCGAAAGTAACCACTTTATCATTACGCAACAGCAGTATATAGACTATAAAGAAAACTTGATGTTTATACATCAAACGAATGAGATTCCATTTAATTTGACAAACAATGAAATCATTAATCAAATGATTGAAAGAGAAGTGTTACTACAATATGCTACTGATCAGTATATCGTTGTGACAAAAGACAAAGTCAAAGCATATGCGTTACAAACTAAAGAGGCTGTCGAACAAAGCGAGATGCCTGACATGCAGAAGATCTATCTTGAATTGGCTGAAAAATTAAACGTCAGTCCAGAGAGTTATTTTACGCATCCAACGGTTCTCAAGGAGTATGAGTGGCAATTTATGATTGATAAAATAGTCAACCAGCTTACAGCAGAAGGAACACTGACTGATACCTACACAATAAGTAGTTTTGTTGAGGAGTTAAAGAAAGAGGATCGATACGCTGTTTCTATCAACCAAAATGCACTTGAAGACACTAATTAAAAAAGAAGACTTACGAAAAGTAGTGAGTCTTCTTTTTATGATTTTATAAAGTACTCTCCGATTGAATAACTCTATTTCTTCCTTCCATTTTAGCTCGATATAAGGCCACATCCACTCTGTTGAATAAGTCCTCTATTGATTCATTAAAATCATCGTAAACGCCAACCCCTGATGAAATCGTCAAATACTCATTCGTTGGACATAAAGCCGAAGAAACATTCATTCGTAACCTTTCCGCAATAGTCGTTGCTTCTTGAAGGTCTGTTTTAGCGAGTAAAATAATGAATTCTTCCCCGCCCAATCTGACACAGACATCATCGTCCCGAACGACTTCGTTCATTTTCCCAGCAAGAAACTTCAGTACATCGTCTCCGACTTGATGGCCATACGTATCATTGACACTTTTAAAATGATCGATATCAATCATGATCATCGAAAACTGCTGCTTCGCTATAGTCCAACTTTCAATGACTTTTTCCCCGTACCTACGATTTCTCAGTCCGGTAAGTGGATCTGTGTAGGAGCGTTCCTTGAAATTTTTGACTGTCTGTTCCTGTTTCTTTGCGTACTCTTGAATGGTTTCAGTCAACTGCTTTGCCTCGTAATACCATGTTGGAATATCGACCTCTTCACTTAATCCTCCTTTTTCTTTTAGCCCTACTGAGTACATTGCTAATTTGCGCAATGGAGATGATAATTTCTCAGTCAAAATAAGGGTCAAAAAGAATAAAAATAGGACAAACGGCAAGGCATAAAGTAACATTTTGTTGACCATCCCCGCCAAGGGTGCAGCGCTTACCTCGTATGGTGTTTGGGAAACAACTCCCCATTTGCTCGACTTAATGAATGTGTAGCCGGCTAGAAATTCCAGACCTTCAGAATTCGTCACTTTTTGTGCGCCATTTTCATGTCTCAATACTTTTTGTGCAACTTCATTTTCAGCGACTGATGTACCAATCCTTTCAGGGTCTGGATGATAAACCAACATCCCCTTATTATCCACTACCCAAACATAAGATCCGTCCTCGTAGAAATGCTCATCAAGAATATTTTGGATAATATTGTCTTCCTGCAAATAAATTGTTCCAGCCAAGAAACCAAGGTATTCATTTTTTTCATTCCATAATGGGGTGGAGATTAAAATGAGTAGCCTTCCAGTTGCAGCTTCATAGGGTTCAGAGATGAGGGGTTTTCGTTCATAGAGTGCTTCTTGCGGTCCAGGGGTATCTAGTATTTGTCCGACTATCCCTATCTCTGGTGAGGTAGCAAGTACCAAACCATCCCTCCCTACAACAGAGAGTGAATTAAAGTTTTTACTGCTCGTTAGTAAGTCACCCAGTTTGTCTGATAATTTGTCTGCATCATTTATGTTAGCAACAATATCGGATGCTTTCACTTGCAAATTACTCTGCATCCCATTAAATACTTCTTCCGTGAGCCGTGCTAATTTCATTGAATAGACTCTATTGATTTCTAAATTATTATTCACAACATTTTCCTTTGTTACAAAATAACCTGAAAGTAATGCGATACTAAGTATGCCTATCATCGCAAATGATATAAGAAGCATAATCCAGAATCGTAATGTTTTAATCATATCTATTACCTCATTTAAAATATGTTTTCACTATTTCCTATGATTCCCCAATTCATTACTGATTAATAGGGATTTTCGCCTATTTACAGAGTACCATTTTTTCTGTACTTTTGTAATGTTAAAAGCATCCAATATACGGATATCTGAGTACCCGCATATTAAACGCAAAAAAGTACTCAGTTTTCAGGCTGAGTACTTTCTTGATTATTTCGAAACATATGTTGTAAAGTCAGCTAGCAAACGTGCACCATAACCTGTTGCCGATTTGGCATAATAGCCTGAAGCACTGCTTTTTTCCATCGGACCGGCCATGTCAACATGTAACCATTTACTATCTTTCGGTACAAAGCGACGAAGGAATAATGCAGCTGTAATAGAGCCTGCTTCTGATAACGAACTGATGTTGTTCATGTCCGCGTAATCGCTATCTAGTGATTTGTCGTAAGCCTCAAATAGGGGCATTGGCCAGATGAAGTCTCCATTGGTATCACCAATTTTTTTCATGTCAGCAGAAAGTTGTTCATCCCCGAAGACGCCCGCCAATTCTAGACCAAGCGCGTTACAGATTGCCCCCGTTAGTGTAGCGATATTGACGATGTACTCCGCTTTCCACTCGCCTGCACGAATAAGTGCATCTGCTAAAATGAGACGGCCCTCTGCATCTGTGTTACCAATTTGAACAGTCAAGCCGTTTTTATACGTAATGACCTCACCTGGTAGGACGGAAGTGCGATCGATGTTGTTTTCCACCATCGGAATAAGTGCAACAACATTCACCAATGCTTTTGATTTTGCTAGTAGTGTCATTGCTCCAACAACCGCAGCAGCACCGCCCATATCCATGCGCATATCACTCAAATCCTTACCACTCTTTAAGCTAATACCACCCGTATCAAATGTCACACCTTTTCCAACAAGCGCGACAAGCGGCTTCGATGCATCGCCTTTGTAGACAAGCTCAACAAAAGCGGGCTTATACATACTGCCACGTCCAACTGTTAAAACACCGTTCATTTCCATTTGCTCAAGCTTATCTTTGTCCAGCACTTTCACTTCAACGCCAGTACCCTCAAAGTTTTTCTTTAGTACTTCTGGGAATGTTTCTGGATTTAAAACATTGGACAATTCATTCATCAAGTCACGTGACAAAGCAGTTGCTTCCGCACGAATTTGCCCAGCTACCACAAATACTTGCGCTTCATTTCCTGTTACTTGAAGCACAGTTTGGAATGCTGTGACATCCGATTTATATGTAACAAACTGATAGGCACCAAGTTGCCATCCTTCTACAAACGCTGTGATAACAGCACCTTTATCTAAATTAGCAAACGCAGCCGTTAAAATTCCCTCTTCGATAACTGCCTTGTCAACCTTTTGTGCACTAACATCGCGGGCAATATTCCCTGCTGTTGCACGAACTTTCTCAAGTGTTGCATCTGAGCATTCCTTCACAACAATATAATGTATTTCTCCGATTAACACAGAACTATGACCTGCTGTTTGGTTAGAAACAAATTGTTTCACAGCCCCGCTATTTGTAACAATTGAATCGTTTGCAAAGATGATTTTCACTTCAGTAGACATATGATTTCCCCCTAGATATTTTTATTTCGACTTCAGAAATAGTTTACCATAAAGAACACCAGTAGAGTGAATTATCTCTTACTCGAAAGTAAGAGGCAGAACGTTGCTACAGGTCCTAAAACTAATGACAGAAGAAACCAATTGAACCCACTTCTGTTTTTCCCTTGCGCTAGGCCTGCGTTAATGAGTGCCAGTGTTCCCCAGCCGACGAAATAACTGCTATCCATTTAGATCACTCCTTGATTTACGATAAACACATGGTGTAAATCGCTTCCATTCTTCTTGTAATTCATCCCACGTAACGATTTTCCATGGATTGAAAAAAGTTTGTCCATTTTTATTAAAAAACAACTGATTGCCGATGCAATAGCTGGCATGCTGGGTGACCCCTTCTTCATTCTCCCATACCACGACATCGCCTTTTTGAAATTCTTTGTCCGTTAGTGAATAACCTGCATTTTTCACTCCTTCAGTAAACGTATTTTGAAATATCCATTCATTAATAATCCACTCTTGCCGTTCTGGATTCGTACTGACTGCATAAAGCACTGCCGCTAGACAGTTAGCGCCCGCTGTTGTCGAAAACGTATTGGCATACTTTCTTAAATGTGCTGGTATGTTTGCCGGAATTTCCGTAGATGTCCAATCGTCATATTGTTGTGCATACGCTTTAATTGCTTCTTCTTGATAAGAAATCGGTAATTTCATCCACATATTCTTCTGGATAATGATGACCTGCTCATCATCCGCATTAATGATATATTCTTTTGGGAGTTTAGCCGTTTCAGAAAAATAGGTTAGCGGAAAAATTAAACCTCTCCCTGCTTCGTATTGCATGCGAAACAAAAGCTCTCTATCTGGAAGTTCAAGAGTCATTATCCAATCTGGCTGCGCAACAATAACAAATTGAAAATCCTTTGAAATATTCCAAGTCGTATAACTGTTTACCCACTGAATCTGATTATAAGAAGAGTAGCGTAATTCATCCCTCGGCATTACTAATGCACCCTGTAAATAACTTTTAAATAAAGTCAAATCCTGTTCTTTTAAAAAAAACAAATCTTTTTCGGGTACATGTTTCTCAATCCAAACGTCAATCTGTTCTTGTAATGGTTGTATTTGAACGTTCATTTCCTCACACTTCCTTATCTATTTTTTCTAATGACTTCCCACTCACGTCGTTCGGTAAAATGCTGTGCTAACCCATTCGCTTTTTCCGTTATACTTGTAGGATAGCCAAGCATTTCAAGAAGTCTAATCGCATTTTTCGTTGTGGAAGGACCCGAATGGACTGTATAATCAAATCGAATTTCACCATCTTCAATTGATTCCCTAAAATGATAATTGGTATAGCTATGCCTTGCTATCTCAGTCAACTCAATATCATGTGACGCAATCACATTGATTCCTTTATTCATAGAAAGCCACTCCATCATCGCAGCTGATGCCGCAATCCGTTCGATGGTGTTCGTCCCTTTTAAGATTTCATCAATAAAAGAAATGCACGGCTTTCCTTCTTCAATCAATCGCGTAATCCGTTGGAGCGATTTGATTTCGGCAATAAAATAGCTATCCCCATCCAATACATTGTCCTGTATCGCCATAGACGTCGCGATAAAGCTTGGTTTCATCGTCCATTTTTCCGCCAAAACAGTATGAATTGTCTGTGCCGAAATCGCATTAATAGCGATAGCTTTAATATACGTTGATTTGCCAGAGGCGTTGGAGCCCGTGATCAGTGTGCTTTTACCAAGAGTAGAAGTGTTTGTAACTGGTTTATCAATCAGCGGATGGGCCATTTTTTCGAATGTAATTTCTTCTTGATCGCTAAAAATCGGTGTGCAATAGGTATCCAATGATTTACGGTAAAACGCAACAGCAATCGCCGCATCGAGTTCACCAATACGCTCCCATATTTCACGGTATTTCTCTTTATGATTCGCTACTGTTTTGATGATTTTATTATAGGAAATAAAATCCAACAAAAACAGGATACGTATGTATTCAAATAAAAAATCAAATTCTCCGCCGCCATCTTTTCCAAATGCAACGATTTTTGTCAACGCTAATATTTTCTTAAGAGGTCGTACTTTTTCTTTAAATTCGTTTGTATATGTTGAGATTTCAGAATGATTGACAGATGCTAAGCTTTTTGCTGCTTGAATAATTACAGCTACATACGACACCGATAACAAATCATTTGCTAGCATCGATTTATTGCGATAGTAAATGATGGTATTGACTAGAAACGATCCGAATAAAATCACAAGCCCGTACTTCACACTATAAAATAATAGGAATATCGATAGGATTGGCAGTATAGCAAGTAGGATATAAATAGATGCATGTTTAATTTTTTCGCTTTGTTCTTCAAAGAAAAATGAAGATGAATTTGTATAATTGCGTTTCCCTAGACCTGACAGTATGAGAAGAAGCTCTTCCCTTAATTCTTGATTGGTTGCCAGTAAGGTATAAAGTTCCTCATTGTTTTGCACCTGTGCAAGAGACGGGTTGATATCCCGCAACTGATTGAATAAGTACTCTGACCCTACAGTGGATTGCGTGTAGTTGAGCTTTTGGAAAACTTCATCCATTGCTAAATCATCCCACGTCAACTGATCGACGCCATCATAGTTCGATTGGCTATTTTTCTTGTTTGCCCAGTAAGATGAAACCGATTGGATAGGCTCATCGAGTGTCTGAAAATTACCCGTTTCCCACTCTTTCCGTAACCTTTTGAGTTTTTTGTTATTTTTCATTAATAAATGATAAGAAATTAATACAATCGCTATGAATATAACCGAAAGTATGATTATCCCCACTTTTACCACGCCTTCTTTGAAATGCTTTACTTAGTTCTACGTTGTGGCGGCTTGAAAGTTTCACGTTTATCTACCAGTACCATAAATGCATAACGTCTGTCACTTATTCAATCACGGCATTTACTTTGAATACCAAGCACCCTAGTCCCTATTCTCGGAACAATTCATATACTAAAAAACCGATAGTTAAGGGAGGCTAATATTCGTTATGCCGCTTAAAATGGACAAAAGAACGACCGATAAATATGGACAATTGCCAATCTATTTCATTCCAAACAAAGGACAATTGACAGATAATCGCATTCATTATTATGCACAAAGCGCGGGTTGCGGGGGGTTCTTTACGAAAGAAGGAGCCAGTTTTGTTTTTAGAGAGAAGGTTTCCACATCCAAAGAAGACAAAGAAGGCCAGGGGTTTCGCCTCGACTTCCGTTTACTCCATGCGAATCAAGGTGTAAAACCAGTAATCAGAGGAGAAATACCTGGGACAGTTAACTACTTCAAAGGCAAGAATCCTGAAAAAGGGCATACAAATATTTCTATGTTTCAGGAAGTCGTTTATCCGAAGATATGGCCTGGGGTTGACCTCGTTTTTCGAGGTGAACAAGGACAAATTAAGTATGAGTTTGTTCTACAACCAGGGGCGAAGGTGGAAGATATTCGCTTCACCTATGAGGGTGCAGAGGAGCTTTCACTGGATGAGGACGGCAATCTGTTAATCGCTACACCGTTCGGGATGGTGATGGATACGCTACCTGTCAGTTATCAAATGAAGGACGGGAGGTATCACAACGTGGAAAGTGCTTTTCGGCTGACAGTGAATGATAAAGGCGAAGCTGGCGTTACTTTTTCCGTGGGGAAAGGCTATGATAGCCGTTATCCTTTGATTATTGATCCTGGGTTGGTTTATTCCACATACTTAGGTGGTAATGATAGCAATCAGGGAAACAGCATCGCTGTGGACAACGCTGGGAATGCCTATATCGTCGGGACCACCTTCTCTGCTAATTTCCCAACCACCACAGGTGCTTTTCAAACGTCCAACAATGGGTTTGGAGATGTATTTGTTACCAAGTTCGATCCATCAGGCACAGCATTGGTCTATTCCACGTACTTAGGGGGTACAACGAGTTTTGATCAGGGGTGGGATGTCGCCGTAGATAACGCAGGGAATGCCTATGTTACCGGAGTCACCTTTTCAACCGACTTCCCAACTACGCCGGGGGCTTTTCAGTCGATGCCCCAAGGCTTTATTGATGCATTTGTTACTAAGTTAAACTCCACTGGCACAGCGTTGGTCTATTCCACGTACTTGGGGGGGAACGGGTTTTGATCAGGGATCAGGCATCGCTGTTGACAACGCAGGGAATGCCTATATTACTGGGTACACAGCTTTTTCTAATTTCCCAGTTACCCCGGGTGCTTTTCAGATGACATCCAACGGTAATGGAGATGCATTTGTTACTAAGTTGAATCCTACTGGCACGGCATTAGTCTATTCCACTTACTTGGGAGGAACGGAATTAGATCAAGGGTTAGGCATCGCGGTGGACAATGCTGGGAACGCCTATGTCACTGGAGACACCCTTTCTGCTAATTTTCCAACTACGCCGGGGGCTTTTCAAACCACATTTAATGCGTTTACAGATGCATTTGTGACTAAGTTAAACCCCATGGGCACGCAATTGGTCTATTCCACGTACCTGGGAGGATCGGATTACGATTCGACAACAGGCATCATCGTGGACAATGTCGGGAATGCCTATGTCACCGGGTACACCTCTTCAACTGACTTCCCAACCACCCCCGGTGCTTTTGATACTACCTATAAGGGGGATGGAGATGCATTTGTGACCAAATTGAATCCTACGGGTTCCAAGCTAGTCTATTCCACATACTTAGGAGGAACGGACTTAGATCAAGGATTGGGCATCGCCGTGGATAACGCCGGGAACGTCTATGTCACGGGGGCCACGCAATCCGCAGATTTCCCTACTACAACATGTGCTTTTGACACTACGTTCAATGGGGTTATAGATGCATTTGTAACAAAACTAAATCCCGCGGGCACAGCACTCTTATATTCCACTTACCTTGGAGGATCGGATTTCAATCAAGGATATGCCATCGCTGTGGACAACGCCCACAACGCCTATGTCACTGGGCTCACCATGTCCACTGATTTCCCTACTAGCCCAAATGCTTTCGATACGACGTTCAATGGAGTTCAAGATGCCTTTGTGACCAAGTTCAATATTCCGCCAGCGCAGCCCTTTTACCTTGGGGTCAGCTTGACCAAAGACGTTCAAGTACAGTCCGACGCAACGCTATCCGTTCAGGGCCATTTCTGTGAACCGCGAATTCCCCACCAAACAACTGACTTATCGCTGCAAAAGGAAAACGATATAGGATGTATTCGTGCAAAACGAGTCCATGATTGGGTAGTTTTTGGCACCGAGCATCAACAAAAGGGATTCATTCCAGTAGGTTTAACGTCGCAAATCCTGGACTGTCAGAATGTAAATAGCACTATAACCGTCCTTTGTGAAGCCATCCCAGGATCCAGCAGCTTTTCGATATTAGATGACACAAAGCTAACACATGAAATACCTGAAGCGCATCTGGTTATGATTCGATTCACTGTCCTTGTACGCCTGCAATACTTCTGTAATGGTACTCCCCTTTGTGATTTTGAAGTGCCTGTGACGACCGTAGATAGGGTTATTCTTTGTTATCCGGAAGGCACATCGATTGTTGCGAAGGTTTCAGCTGTTGAATGCTTAGTAGTGGGGGAAAATTGTTAAGGTAAGTCTGTTTTTCGGGATAGCAGTCTTATTGCCAATCATCATTACTCCCCTTTGGAGATCTAGTCAGATCTCTTTTTTATATTTACACTTGCCTTAATAGCAGGTATGTTACACTTTTCTTAATCAAACCTTTTGGAGGTGGCTACTTTGAAAAAAACATGGCATCATCAAGATATTATCGAAAAATTTGAAGCGAATCGCAATGAGGAACTCGCTGGGCCAATGGCAGCGTATATGAAAGGTCACTTCCCTTTCCTCGGCATCAAAAGCCCACTGCGTAAGCAATTATTGAAAGAGCATTTTACGGAATATACCTCGCCTGAACCTGAGCAACTTTTTGAAGAAGTATGGAAGTTGTATAACTTACCGGAGCGCGAATATCAGTATGCGGCAATTGCGTTGATAGAGAAGATGAAAAAGCATTTAACACTTGGGGATTTCCCTGTGTTACTTGAATTCATTGAAACGAAATCCTGGTGGGATAGTGTCGATTCCATTGCTCCTCATTTTGTGGGTCAACTTGTGAAAATGGATCGCGAATACGGTGAAAAAATCATGCTGGAATGGTCGCAGTCAGACAATATGTGGACAGATCGATCGGCAATTCTTCACCAATTAAAATTCAAACAGCAAACAGATACGGAACTATTATTTATGATTATTAAACAACATGCCGATTCAAAGGAATTTTTCATCCAGAAAGCAATTGGCTGGGCATTGCGTGAGTATGCCAAGACCAATTCGGATATTGTGACGAATTTTGTGGAGGGAAATTCGTTAAAACCGCTAAGTAAGCGGGAGGCTTTGAAGCATTTTGTATAATCCCCCCCAATAGCTAGATTCCGTGAATGGATTAACCATATAAAGTGCCAGTCCTGATATTCGGGCCTGGCACTTTATATGATTAATACGTATAATAATGACTAGGTCCTATAATCAGATGATAGAAGGTGAACTTTCTGTATAATTTTACACTGACAATAGCAAAATGGATTGTTCGTTTATTTGGAAGAGTAGAGGTTAAAAATAGTCATTTATTGCCTAAATCAGAAGGCTATATTGTTACATGTACACATAGAGGCTGGTTAGAAATCGTCATATTGGGTATATGTGTACCGAGACCGATTCATTTCATGGCAAAAAAAGAACTCTTTGACGACAAATCCATTGGATATTTCCTGAAAAATATCAATGCTTTCCCTGTAGACCGTGAAAATCCATCTCCAAGCAGTATAAAGACCCCAGTCAAACTTTTAAAAGCCGGAGAGATCGTGGGAATCTTTCCGAGTGGAACAAGAACAGCAGAAAATACTCCCCTTAAAAGAGGTGCTGTCACCATAGCCAATTTATCACAAGCCCCTATTATTCCAGCTATTTATATCGGTCCTAGAACTTTAAAAGAGTTGCGCAAAATGAAAAAAGCAACTATCATTTTCGGTGAACCAATACATATAGAGACAAGGAGTAAAGAAGAGCTAGAAAACTTTACTGAACTTTTAAATGAGCGAACTAATTCCTTACAAAAACAACTATGAATAAATACTTGGGACAATTTGTTGTGACAAGCAATTTTGTTAGCGCTACTCCTCACGTTACGGTATCAATCACTCATTCAATCTTGATAGTTTAAACATTCATGTTTATTTAAAGTAATGCGTTTGTTTGAGTGCCTACGACATCCAAGCCCGAACGAAACTAAAATAAAACCGCCCTCAATTAGTAAAGTCGATTACTAATTGAGGGCGGTTTTTATACATACAGACCTTACACTCGATATCTCAAAGCCAACCCCTTCAAGAAATTCCGAACATAGCGATCGCCACACTCTTTATAATTCTTGTGCCCTTCTTTTCGTAGCACAGCACCCAATTCACCTTTTGTAATGGTGATCCCTGCTTCTTCTAAGATCGCAAGGATGTCCTCACTCGTTAAAGCCAGTGCTATTTTCACTTTCTTTAAAACGATATTATTCACATTTTCTTTACTTTTTATAGCTACTGCTGGCTTTTCAGGTTGTCCAGGCTTTGGTTCTTGCTTCCCTCGTTTAAAAATAATAAAGCCATTTAAAAATGAATCGAGCATACTATTACTACATGCCATACCTACTTCATCTTCATCTGATTTTTTCAACATCATTTGTACTTCTTCTTTTGTTATTTCAATACCGCCCAGTTTAAAAATCTCTACCATACCATTATCTTTTATATCAAACGCATATCTTAATCGAATTAATATATCATTATTATTCATCTGAAAACCTCCTATAAAATTGTTGTATTCCCACACTAGCTTTGCCCTAATAATAGCACAAATACTGACTTCCAACCTTTTTTTATTAGTTCAGATTTTGTCCCCAGTACCTTGCAATGAACAATACCATATGATATATTGTTGTCAGCAAGTACTTTGCATGAGATGGTACTGTTCATTGACTACTAGTGAAAGGAGCCTGTGTTGAATGAATGTGCAATTTAAAAAAGGTGTGCTGAATTTGTGTGTGCTTGTTCTGTTGGATAAGCAGGATCGTTATGGCTATGAGCTTGTGCAAAAAATTTCGGATCAGATTGCCATTTCCGAAGGTTCGGTTTATCCCCTGCTTCGGCGATTGACGAAGGAAGGCTATTTTACGACGTATTTGCAGGAATCGACGGAAGGTCCTCCTCGTAAATATTACAAACTGACAGATGCTGGTCGTACGTATTTGCACGAACAGTTAGCGGAGTGGAAAAACTTCACGGATGGCGTCAATACATTAATCGAGGAGGGTGTAACTAATGACTGAAAATCAATTTATAAGTGAACTTGAAACAGCTTTGAAACGACTACCTGCTGAGGAACGCAACGATATACTTCAAGATATTCGAGAATATTTCACCGACGGGCGTGAGGATGGTAAATCGGAAAGTGAGATTGCCCTTTCACTGGGGTCACCGGCGAATATCGCTGAGGAATTACTGGGGTCCTACTCGTTTGAGGAAAAGAAAGTTGAAATTGAATCGACCAATGAAGTCATTACGATTCAAGATGATCGATTTACAAATGTCGATATCAATGTCCAGCATGGTGCACTTGTTGTGAGACCTTCTCATAATTCGGAAACGACTATCGAACTAATTGGTGCGAATGATAAATTACAACTGACTGCCGAAGTAATTAACGATACATTGGTCGTGCGATTGAAGAGTATTAGCCACTGGTTATTCATATTCAATTTAAGTATAAATTTCAATGTAAAGGCGGTGACACTTAACGTGTTTATTCCGAAGAAGCTCTATCAATCATTTGCGATGAAAACAGATAATGGACGGATTGATGCTGAGAAGCTACTTGCTAAAAAGGTGGATGCTAACACGGATAACGGTCGCATTCAGTTACGTGAAATTGCTGCTAAGACGTTGATGGCTGAAACAGATAATGGACGCATTGAAATGGATAAAGTGCAAGCTGATCATATGCGCATGAAAACAGATAACGGAAGGATTGAAATGCGTCATGTCGATGCGGAAAGCATTGGCATCGAGTCCGATAACGGGCGCATCGAGCTTGAACATGTCACTGGAGCCATTGTTGGTTCCACTGATAATGGGAGGATTACGCTGCAGACGGATACACTTGATCGGAATGTCGATTTTCAGACTGATAATGGCAGCATTGTTGTCCAATCAAAGCTCGCGCCAACGAACGTTTCCATCCATGCAAAGACAGGTCACGGAAAAATTGATGTATTTGGCGAGCGTAATTCACGCACAATTATTGGTGAAGGTGAGCATACGATTCGGTTGAAGTCGGATAATGGACGGATTACAGTTACTCAGGCTTGATCGTTGAATGTTTGGCTCAGGTGAACTTTCCATCACTCTTTCTTCAATAATGGGAAAATAACTGTAGGAAAGCATTAATTGTCCTTGATAAGCTATCATCGTTGTAGTACACTATTGGAAATATTTTAAATATAATGAAGAGGAATAGTAGGATGATTAAAGCGCTCAGAGAACTGTTGGTTGGTGCAAAACAGTCGCAAACAACATCCGAACTCGCCTTGAAGTAGCTCACTGAAATGCTGTTTAGAGTAGGTGAAGACGGAACCTAACCGTTATAATAGGAGGATATAAGGCCTGTACACCGAGGCCATATCCATTGAGTGCATATCATTGCGATATGAATCAGAGTGGTACCGCGTAAGAAGATAATTGTCTTTCGTCTCTATAGTTTCTATAGAGGCGATTGACTTTTTTTATGCTTAAAAATCCAAACCAAACAACCTATTATGATGAGAGAGGCGGTTATCAACATGCAAAATTTTGAGAAGTATACAAAAGGTTATTTTATGCCCCCAGAAAGTAGTTTGAAATGGACACAGAAGGAGTCTATTACAGAAGCACCAGTGTGGTGTAGTGTCGATTTACGGGATGGTAACCAAGCATTGGTCATTCCAATGAATCTTGAGGAGAAGTTGGAGTATTTCCAGCTGTTAGTGAAGCTTGGCTTTAAGGAAATCGAGGTGGGGTTTCCAGCGGCTTCTGAAACAGAATATGACTTCTTACGTGCTTTAATTGAACAAAATTTAATTCCAGAGGATGTCACGATTCAAGTTTTGACGCAATCGAGAGAGCATATTATCCAAAAAACATTCGAATCGCTGAAAGGTACAAATCAGGCTGTTGTTCATTTATATAACTCTACTTCTGTGGCTCAGCGTGAGCAAGTATTCAAAAAATCGAAACAAGAGATTATTGACATCGCCGTAACTGGTGCAAAATTGTTGAAAAAATATGCTGCGGAAACAGAAGGTAACTTCAAGTTTCAATATTCGCCGGAGAGTTTTACTGGAACTGAAATTGATTATGCGCTTGACATCTGTAATCAAGTGCTTGATATATGGCAACCAAGCACGGATAATCCAGTGATTATTAACTTGCCAGCGACTGTCTCAATGTCGATGCCACACGTATACGCAAGCCAAATTGAATACATGAGTGAGCGCTTGAATTACCGGGATAATATCATCTTATCTCTTCACCCTCACAATGACCGTGGAACCGGGATTGCAGATGCAGAACTTGGATTATTAGCTGGCGGCCAGAGAGTTGAGGGTACACTGTTTGGTAATGGTGAGCGTACAGGGAATGTCGACATCATTACACTTGCCTTGAATATGTACTCACACGGTATAGATCCAAAGTTAAATTTTGAGAATATCTTTGAAATTATTGGTATTTATGAACGTTTGACGAGAATGAAAGTAAATGAGAGACAGCCTTATACTGGTAAACTTGTATTCGCCGCCTTCTCCGGCTCACACCAAGATGCAATCGCTAAAGGTATGAAATATCGTGAAGATAATGACTGCGAACATTGGACGGTTCCTTATTTACTAATCGACCCTAAAGATATCGGCCGGGAATATGATGGCGATGTCATTCGCATTAATAGTCAGTCCGGAAAAGGTGGGATTGGCTATGTACTTGAGCAAAAATATGGTCTCGATCTTCCAGCAAAAATGCGTGAGGACTTCGGATACCGAGTAAAAAACGTATCAGATCGTCAGCAAAAAGAACTGATGACGGATGAAATTTATGCTATTTTCGTCGAAGAATACGTCAATATTAACACTCCTGTTGAATTCATTAACTACCAGTTTACACAACACGATGATTTTAAGACGAATGTCTCCATTAAGATGAATGAGGAAATCGAAGAGCTAACAGGTGTCGGTAACGGGAGATTTGACGCGATTAGCGATGCGCTTCAATCGAGACTAGGTATTAGCTACGACAATCTTGTCTATACGGAGCATGCACTTGAAGTTGGTTCAAAATCACAAGCTATATCGTATATTGGCATTACAGCGCCCAATGGGGTCCGATATTGGGGCTGCGGCATTGACATAGATATTATGACATCATCCGTAAAAGCGTTGTTCAGTGCTGTGAATAAAATGAGCAATAATGAATAGCAATGTATAAGAAAAATAGAGCCGTTTTTGATACTTCTCAAAAATGGCTCTATTTTGCATATCATTCTATTTACTTCAACACAGGAACTTTCAACTTATGCACAATAGCCCCGAAAAGCATGGAGAATAACATAAAAATCATTATTATACTCACGACTCCCCAGCACCAACAGATGCAGCTAGGAAGCTATGCATTAGTTACTTTTCATAGTGGCGCCACCCCGCCAAACTCCGCCCACTCCTCACGTGATGGACCGTATACACCAGGCACACGTAGTCCTGCTTGTCTCATAAGTACTGTCATTTGGCCACGATGATGGGTTTGATGGGATACCAAAATACCGAGGATTTTTGCGACTGACCATTGCTCTCCATACATATCTTTCATGTCATTTAATATCGCATCCGTCCAGTGCTCTTTCATAGCCTCGACCATCGCCGCACTTGATGAACGATAGGCATCTGCAATTTCGACAGCAGTTGCTGGAACAGCCGCCTCATGGCTTGCCGCTTCAAATTCGAGCCCCGTCTGTGATACCATTTCATCCAGTGTCGTGACAATATGCCAAGCAATCCGTCCGAGTGTACGATCTTCAGGAGATACTTCCTGAGCGAGCGACTGATCTGTTAGTGCGTCAAGAATTTTTTGTGTTGATCCACTTTCATGACCCCAGTTCACCAAAAATTCTTCAATCGTTCTGAACATATATGAATCCTCCAAATCATTAAGTAGGTACACTCTATTATTTCGACAAATCCTAGGAATTCCCCTTCATTCAACTATTAATCGAAGACATCGTTGTTCCCTTTTGAACGTTGGCATAGTTCTGTTCACCCACACGTTTTTTCACTTCTTCCTCGGTCATCGGAGGTGGCACTTCATTGGCCGCTAAAGCAGGCACTTCCTCCAGTACTTCTATATGCTCAAGTGCCACATTGTTCGCATCAATTTTACGCCCGTACTCCTCCATCTCCTCCCGTGTCATCCGTACACCCTCTGGTTTTTCGAACATTCAACTACATCCTTTCTAAAAAAATATTTACCATACTATACCCTTCTCTATTTGTCATAAAACCACACACTCCTATGATATAATTCCCATATATCGAATGGAGGGATTCTGTGCATCACAAAAGGTTTCTATTGGCATGCTTATTCCTACTGTCTATACTGCTCACAGCTTGTGCCCCCAACATGCAAGTCGTTGATGGCCCTAGGATAGCTAATAGCCAAAATGACCTCATTCATCAACTAGATGTGGAAAAAATCTACGCAACCGCTGAAGAGCTAACAAAAGAGCCTCGCGTTGCAGGCACTGAATCAGAGAAGCAAGCAGCTACTTTTCTCACCGAGCAGTTGGAGGATTACGGTTATGAGGTTGACGTACAACCATTCACCTTTGAACGCTATGTCATGCCGGTGAAAACCGATTTACAAGTAGCTGGTTCTGATGATACCTTCTCACCTGCTCCCTTCCAATACTCCGTTTCTGGGACCGTCACTGGAGAATTAATTGGCTCGGGATATGGTTTGAAAAAGAATTATGACGGGATTGATGTGCAAGGGAAGATTGTAGTTGTCACCGTCAATAGAACTTATTTTTACGAGCTTGTCCTAGAAGCCTCTAAAGCCGGTGCTGCGGCAATATTAGTTCACTTTCCTGGGGACGATCCCATAAATACTTGGACACTCGGCGAACATTCTGAAGACTATATTCCAGCACTAGCCATATCACATGAAGATTATACGAAGCTGGCCAAAAATATAGGCAATCAGGCGACCGTCACCATCGAAGGAGCCCGTGTCGAACAAGCTGACTCACAGAATATCAGCGTCACAAAACAGCCTACAGCTGAACAAGATACCTCCTCAGATATCGTCATCATTGGAGCTCACTATGATTCAGTCGAGCTAGCCCCAGGTGCAAGCGACAATGCTAGCGGAACATCCGTAGCACTCGAGCTTGCACGCATGTTCAAGGATGTCGTCACAACAAAAGAGCTTCGCATCCTATTTTTTGGTGCTGAAGAAGAAGGCTTATATGGTTCCGAAAAGTATGTCAGTGCCATGACCCAGGATGAAATCAAGCGTTCTGTTGCGATGTTCAACTTAGATATGGTCGGCAGTGCCGATGCTGGAGAATTGGCGATTCAAACAGTCGACGGGATGGATAATGCTGTCACTGTTTCTGCAAGCCAAGCTTACGAGACATTAAACGGTAATTCCCTGTCAACTGATTTTGGCGGTAGAAGCGATCATGTCCCCTTCCATGAAGCGGGAATTGACGCAGCCCTATTTGTTTATGCCCCATTGGAGGAATGGTATCATCAGCCTGAAGATACGATGGATAAATTGAGCAAAGATCGCCTCCTACAAGTTGCAAAAATCGTAGCTATATCCACATTGGAGCTGACATTACCAGCTGACAGCAAAGAATGAGTTCTAGACTCGCTTGACCCAACATAAAAAGTATAAAGGGAGGTTGCTGAATGGCGACAATTCTTATCGACGCGGATGCCTGTCCAGTCGTCAATGAAACGATTCGTATTGCTGGAAAGTTCGGATTCCGCTGTGTACTCATTTGCGATACAACACATGAAATGCATCGCGATGGTGCAGAAACGATTATCGTCTCCAAAGGGGCCGATGCAGTCGATTTTGTGCTGGTCAATCGTGTACAAAAAAACGACATTGTTGTGACACAAGATTATGGTCTGGCTGCGATGGTTCTCGCCAAACAAGGACATCCAATCGACCAAAATGGACGGTTGTATACGAATGATAATATTGACCAACTCTTGTATGCCCGTCATACAGCACAAAAAGTACGAATGGCCGGCGGGCGGCTCCGCGGTCCAAAAAAGCGCTCAAAAGAAAGCGATGTAAAATTTGAAGAAAGTTTAAAACAGCTATGCACGCAGCTTATACAAGAGATAAATGACTAACAACGACACCGAGGGGTTTCAGCTCCCTTGGTGTTTTTTTGTTTATATCTTGAAGGACCCACTGCTACCCACGCAACAAATTTTTCAGTTTAATTTACTTAATGAACATCGAAATACTATAGATTACTAAAAAAAGATTTATCCTTGACGATTCGCATTATAACTCGATTGGAAGCGCTCTCATAATAAATAGAATATATAGAATTAAACAAACTATCAAAATACTTGTTGTGAAAATAAATAAACCGTGCTAGAATATGAAATCAACAGAATGCATCGTTTTTTTTTACTCACCATGGGACTGATTATGAATAGTCGGGACATATTGCGTCCCTATCAGTTATTCATTCTGTTATGTGATCTAACTATTACAAAGGGGGAATTATCTATGACAACGAATACTTTGACGTTACTAGCCAGTGAGCTTTATATAAATGGGGAATGGAAAACAAGCAAGTCGGGCCAAACAATCGAAATTACATCACCTTATCTGTATGCACCAATCGGCAATGTGCAGGCCATTACACAGCAAGAGGTTGATGAAGCAATTGGCTTTGCACAAGCTGCACAAAAAGAATGGGCACAAGCGAGCCTTCAACAACGCGCTAGCTATTTGTATAAATGGGCAGATGCTTTACTCGCCAATCAAGACGAGATTGCGACAGTCATTATGCAGGAAGTCGGCAAAAGCTTGAAGGATGCCAAAAGTGAAGTGACACGCACAGCAGATTTTATTCGCTATACGGTGGAAGAAGCTCTTCATATGCATGGGGAAAGCATGAGAGGTGACAGTTTTCCAGGTGGATCTAAATCGAAAGTTGCAATCGTCGACCGTGTTCCACTTGGTGTCGTACTGGCCATTGCTCCCTTCAACTATCCCGTCAACTTAGCAGCTGCTAAGCTTGCGCCAGCATTAATCGCTGGGAATGCAGTAATTTTCAAACCTGCAACACAAGGTGCTCTAAGTGGAACGAAAATGATTGAAGCCCTTCATCAAGCAGGATTCCCAAAAGGTCTTGTCAACTTGGTGACAGGTAAAGGTTCGGAAATTGGCGATTACTTGGTCGAGCATAAAGGCATTAATATGATTTCCTTTACAGGTGGCACTGACACAGGTCTTCATTTGGCTAAAAAGTCTGCAATGGTTCCACTTGTCCTAGAACTCGGTGGCAAAGACCCAGGTATTGTGCGTCAAGATGCAGATTTACAAGAAGCAGCTAAACAAATTATTAGCGGTGCATTTTCTTACTCCGGCCAACGTTGCACAGCCATTAAGCGCGTACTTGTTCATGATAGTGTTGCAGACGAACTTGTCGCTCTTTTGAAAGCAGAAATTGGGCAGTTAGTCGTCGGTTCTCCGGAAAACGGCAGTACCATCGTTCCACTGATTGATGATAAGTCAGCTAATTTCGTACAAGGTTTGATTGATGACGCGATTGCCAAAGGCGCTGTCGTTGTCACGGGGAATAAGCGGGAACAAAATTTGATTCACCCGACATTGTTGGATCATGTATCAGAAGGGATGCGCCTTGCATGGGAAGAACCATTCGGCCCAGCACTGCCAATCATTCGCGTGACTTCTGACGAACAAGCGATTGCGATTGCCAATGCATCAGAATTCGGCCTACAGGCTAGTATTTTCACGAAAGACATCGACAAAGCATTCGCGATTGCCAATCAAATCGAGGCGGGTGCTGTCCAAATTAACGGACGCACAGAGCGTGGCCCAGATCACTTCCCATTCATCGGTACAAAAGGATCTGGCATGGGTGCACAAGGCATTCGAAAAAGTATCGAATCCATGACACGTGAAAAAGTTACAGTGTTAAATCTATCTCTCTAATACGGTGAATATGAAGGCATCCCAAGTTTCTCTGGGATGCTTTTGTCATCTTCTGTACAAGTACTGCGTACCTTGTTGTGTAAGTTGTTCTTTACGACAATGAATATGGAGGGTACCCATGCCTAAAATCCTGTCAGTTAGTACAGTCAAACCACCCCATCGAGTCCATCAGGAACAAGCTGTCGAGTTGACCCGCTCCCTTTTTAGTGAAAAATATAATGATATTGAACGACTATTAAGGGTGTTTCAAAATGGTGATATTGAGACACGCAATGTCACCATGCCCCTTGAGTGGTATGGGCAAAAGCATGACTTTGAAGAGCGTAATGAGTTATATATTCAACATGCTATCGACTTTGGTGTACGAGCTGTACAGTCCTGTCTCCAAGGGGACGGCATGTTTGATGCACCGATTGACCCGTCAATGATTGATGCATTATTTTTCATTTCAAGTAGTGGTATTTCAACGCCAAGTATTGATGCACGCATTATGAATCGCATTGATTTCCGCGATGATCTGAAACGCGTTCCGATTTGGGGACTAGGATGTGCCGGTGGAGCTGCTGGAATGAGTAGAGCATATGAATATTGCCTCGCTTTTCCAGAAGCCAATGTCCTGGTACTATCCGTTGAGTTATGTAGCTTAACCTTTCAAAAAGACGATTACTCGAAAAGTAATTTAGTTGGTGTCTCTTTATTTTCCGATGGTGTTGCGTGTGCATTGGTTGCTGGGGATCGTTCTTTAGTAAAGGTGAAAAAAGCCGTACCAGCAGTCATTACCACGGCTTCGAAGCTAATGCCAGATTCCGAAAATGTCATGGGCTGGGATGTGAAAAACAGCGGTCTATACGTCGTCTTCTCGAAAAGCATTCCTAGTATTATTACCAATTGGCTAGGACCAGTCGTACATGAATTTCTCGAGAATCAAGGGCTAACAAAGGATGATATTACGCACTTCGTCGCACACCCTGGTGGTAAAAAAGTGCTCGGGGCGTATGAAAATGCATTGGGGTTTGATGAAACTAAAACGGCTATTTCACGGCAGATGTTACGCGAAAATGGCAATATGTCCTCCCCAACCATCCTGTATGTACTCGAACAATTTATGGAGCGTGGGCCTGTTGCTGGTGAATATGGACTAATGGCCGCACTCGGACCGGGATTTTGTTGTGAGTTGCTACTATTAAAATGGGAATGAGGTAGTTCGAGGATGATGTTTTTTATCATCATGTCAATCGTCGTCTTACAGCGACTAATTGAACTCTTTGTCGCGAGGCGCAATGAAAAGTGGATGCGTAGTCAGGGAGCGTTTGAAGCTGGTGCCGCCCATTATCCAATTATGGTCACGATGCATATAGCGTTTTTTGTCTCCTTTTTGTTAGAAGTCGTAGTTCTTGGGCGAACACTTTCTCCTATTTGGATAGTATTGCTTGGCATTTTTTTATTGACCCAAGCAGCACGAATCTGGTGTTTGCTGTCACTCGGAAAGTTTTGGAATACAAAAATCATCATCTTACCGGGTGCTGCCGTTGTACGGCGTGGTCCTTATCGGTGGATACGGCATCCAAATTATTTGATTGTCACCATTGAGTTACTCGTCCTTCCATTGCTGTTTGGCGCATATTTTACAGCTATTTTATATTCACTACTAAATATTTGGATGCTATCCGTGCGAATCCCAGCGGAGGAAAAGGCGTTGAAGGAAGTGACGAATTATCGGGAAACGTTTTCGTTGGAGTAAAGGACGGACTGTGATGAACCTGTAAGGGGAAGTCAGTTTACCAGCGACTCCGCGACCTTTTACCAGCGATATTTCAAATTTACTGTAAGAGCAAACAAAAAAGCTTTCCTGTCACATCACGACCGACAGGGAAGCTCCTCCTTTATTCTACCTAGCCAATCAACGCTCCACCGATTTCTCATCCGTATACGTCAAAGTCTTCCCTAAAAATCCGAACAACACCGTCAAAATCGGTGACAGCAAACAGAAGAAGGCAAACGGTAA
The DNA here is from genome assembly GCF_038007285.1 of Sporosarcina sp. FSL K6-3457. Classification (GTDB taxonomy): domain Bacteria; phylum Bacillota; class Bacilli; order Bacillales_A; family Planococcaceae; genus Sporosarcina. The sequence goes on along the minus strand of NZ_JBBOWX010000001.1, from coordinate 1,228,900 downwards.
ATACTCCAGCGTCGGAACGCCCAACATACCAGTGATGAAAATCCCGCACACACTCCACGGAACTAATGGATTCACAACCGTACCCGCGTCTTCCATCACCCGGCTTAAGTTTTTACCCGCCAGTCCTACTTTTTCATACTGCGACCCAAAAGCCTGTCCTGTCAATAAAATCGACAAGTACTGCTCCCCAATTAGCACGTTAATGCTAATAGCTGTTAACGCAGATGCCGCAATGACTGAGGATACTTTCTTCAATAGCCCCTCAACCGTCGCCAATAAACGTTGCACAATACCAAGTGTAAACAACAAACCACCCATACTTAACGCCAACAACACTAATCCAATCGTAAACATCATACTTTCCATACCGCCACGTGTCAGTAATTCATCAATCTCTTCAATACCAGTCGTTGACTTAAATCCGTTGAATAAAATACTAAACACTTCTGACGCACCATAACTATGATGAAAATAAGAAATCGCAACCGCACTAGCTGAACTGATTGCCAATGTCATCAATGCAGGTACTTTCAATATCGTAAGCACAAACAACAAAATGAGTGGCACAATCGTATACCAATGGATCATCCCTGTCGCCAGCAATCCATCCTGGAACAAGGCGATTTTATCGACTTCCCCCAATGCCACGCTTGGCGACAAAATACCGAAGAATATCAATGACAAGATAAATACCGGAATCGTCGTCCATCCCATATTGCGAATATGTTCAAACAAATCGACACCAACAATCGAAGATGCCAAATTCGTAGTATCCGATAATGGCGACATTTTATCACCGAAAAACGCACCCGATACAATAGCTCCAGCTGTTATCGCAAGTGATAAATCCAGCACAGTCGCCATTCCAATAAACGCAACCCCTACCGTTGCTACTGTCGTCAACGAACTACCAATCGAAATCCCAACAATCGCCGTCACCACAAACACAATCGCAAAGAAAAAGGACGGTGTAATCAAATTAAAACCTGCGTAAATCAACGTTGGGATTGTCCCAGCCATAATCCAACTACTCACTAGCATACCAATGAAGAAAAACAAGAAAACGGCACTCATACCAGCCGCTGCTCCCTCGACTAAACCACTTTCAAGCCTACGGTACGAAATTTTTTTGACAAGCCCATAACAAATTAATAACAAAATCGCAAACAAAATCGGTAAATGTGGAACCGCGTCAAATTTAACTATACTAACACTAATCATGAGAATAATAGCCACAACTAGTGTGAGAGCCTCTATAAGCGTGGGCGAAATAACTGACTTTATTTTAAACATGATGAAATCCTCCTCGATGATTGCGAACGAATAACTTACTATTTCCAAAAATGAATACAAAAAACTCCTTCCATCCCTTGGAAAGGGACGAAGGAGTTCTCCGCGTTACCACCCTAATTGATGAACCAATGCTAGCTTGGCCATCCACTTCATGTCAAATTGAGAAAAACGGATGGCGTACTTCGTCATGATTGCTGCCTGAATTCGCACCTGCCATTCAGTCTCTTATTGCTGCTCACAATCTAACTACTGCATCATCTCTCATGGATATATGATTTTTCAACTTTTTGAATAGAGGAAAGCAGTCTAAGGACGCGAAAAGGGAAGGCATCCTAAATTCGCTGCGTCCTGCAGCAACGGATGCATGATCGGCTTCATGCCGCCCCTCGCAACAAGGAAGGATGTAGTTCAATCCTTCCCAACTGCATACCTGCATCCTGCCGGCACGAAAAAGCTAATTGATTTGAATCTTAACATGTTCATCGTGCAAGTCAAGGGTTTCATTAAAAGATTAAGTATTCCGTATTTTACAGAATCTAAATATCAACGTCTAACACTGTCAAAACCCCATATTAAAAAGAAATGGATATTGCTGGTTGACACCAAAAGTGTATTAAGTATATAATACAAACCACAAGGCGTATCGACCAGTTAATACACAAGATTCGAATGATAGCAGAATGTATTCCGCGGTATTTTTTTACAATCACTGTATTAAAGCCTTGATACAGTCATCATAACTGGCGTTTCATTCATTATTTTTGATTACACTGTATTAACGGATTAATACAGTGTAATAAAACCATTATATTTTGTTAGGAGTTGAGTTTATGGATGTGAAGTTTAATAATCGTGATCCTGTTTATGTGCAAGTCATTCGGCATTTTAAAGAACAAATTGCAACAGGTATCTTTGCAGCGGGTCAGGAAATTCCATCAAGAAGGGAACTTGCTAATCAGCTCAAGATTAATCCAAATACGGCGCAGCGAGCGTATAAAGAAATGGAGGAACAGGGATTGATTTTTACAGAGGGGAATTTACCGAGCCGCATTTCAAAAGACGAACAAGTACTCAAATTAGTAAGAGAAGAATTGATTTTAGAAGCTGTTCATACGTTCGTTCATTCAGTTCGCTCTATCAATGTGCCTGTACACGAGGCGTTGGATTTAGTGAAAAATTCATATGATCAAGAAAATAATTAAGGGGGGATTCTTGTGATTGAAATAAAAAATATAACTAAGAAATTCGGTCGAAAGAAAGTGTTAAAAGACGTTTCTTTTACGGCTGAAAAAGGGCAGATTACTTGTCTAATTGGCCTGAACGGTGTTGGGAAAACAACCATTATGAAAGCCATAATGGCCCTAACCCCCATTAATAGTGGTGAAATCCTCATTGATGGTAAAAAAATTCATAAAGGCAGCTATGAAAAAATTACTTTTATACCAGATACGATCACGATGCTGCCGCAAATGCGCATACAAGATGCTTTCGTATTTATGGCTGACTTTTACGATTGTTGGAATCAAAGACGTGCCAATGAGCTGCTGGAGTTTTTCAAGCTACACAAAACAGATCGTATTTCTGACTTATCAAAAGGCAATACCGCAAAAGTGAATCTGTTACTCGGTTTAGCAATGGATGTCGACTATCTCTTAATGGATGAGCCTTTTTCAGGAATTGATATTTTTAGTCGCGAACAAATTGCCAAGGTATTTACGAGTCATTTAATTGAAAATCGTGGCGTTATTATTACGACACATGAAATTAATGATATTGAGCATTTAATTGATAAGGTCGTTTTACTGGATGATGGCGTTGTTTTAAAAGAATTCAACACCGAGGAAGTGCGCGAAACAGAAGGGAAATCGGTCATTGATGTCATGAGAGAGGTGTATCAAGCATGAAACGTTATTTGAAGTTAGTCAATTTCGAGGTGAATCGGTTTTTAAAGCTCTATGTCGTTTTACTTGGCGTGACGATTCTTTCGCAAATTATTGGGGTGATTGTTAATTCGCGAAGCTATTTAAATCGTGCAAATGAAATCATTTACGAGAATTTTTTACCGAAGAGCGAGTTTATAGAAAACTATGGGGCTATGTCTTTTGTGGATATTGTTGATTCAGTTTGGTTTTTGGGACCCATTCTAGCTTGTGGTGTCGTATTAATCATTTATGTCTTTTTTATTTGGTATCGTGATTGGTTTGGCAAAAATACATTTAGTTATCGTTTACTCATGTTGCCAACCGCTCGCATTACCATTTATTTTGCAAAGGCTACAACAATTTTACTCTTTGTTTTAGGTCTCATTGCCTTACAACTACTACTATTACCAGTTGAAACACAAGTGTTTCAATGGATGGTTCCAAGTGAGTTTCGTGCTGATATGCCGATTCAGGCAATTACCAACTCTCCCAACCTAAGTATACTTTTCCCGAACAGTTTTATAGAGTTCGTTCTGTATTATGGTGGAGGAATAACAGCAGTGTTTATTGTATTTACAGCGATTTTGTTTGAACGCTCTTTCCGCATAAAAGGGATTATTTTTGGCATTGTCTATTGTGCTACTTCCCTATTAATTTTCCTTACACCACTACTCGTGAATACGTTTATGTTAAATCATTATCTTTATCCAATGGAGCTATTTTTCCTAGAACTAGCAGTAGGTCTTATCGTTTTAGCCTGTGCCATTTGGATAGGTCATTTTCTACTAAAGAACAAAATAAGAGTTTGATAGGAGGTCATCTGAATGAAGCGCTATTGGAAAGTCATTTCAATTTGTTTGATTACGATACTAGTAATTGGAACTTTTTATATACAATCAAGTTTAGCGACAAGCAATCACGGAAAAATTGAATTTGAAAAAGTAAGCGGCGATGAGGATGAGTTGCAAAATATCATGCTAATCGGTAACTTTTTACCGGACGATTCCAACTTGTATCAACGTTTACAAATTACAAACGAAGAAACGATTGATTCAACAAATCTATCATTTTTCCAAAGATTATCTAAAGCAGGCACCCCTGATCTTCTTGAAGATTTGGTAGAAAAACATAAGCATTTTATGCGTAGTAAAGAGTTAATACCGAATTATTTTTTTGAAGATGAACAGATAGTTGCCTATGTCAATATTAAAAATTCCAATAAGCAACAAATGAAGGAGCTAACTTTTGACATTGAAGTGCTCACTAAACAATCGGAAGAAGTTACAGCATTCCAAGTAGATGTACCGCAAAAAGAAAATAATTATTCCATGAATGTTGTAGATATCCAAGTCATAAACAATGATTTAAAAATCATTACACGCGGAGGAAATCGAGAGGAATTACGCGTCTATACAATTGATAGGAATACGCAAAAACTAGTTAGTGATGAGATGATTACTGCTGTTCCAGTGGTAGAAAACAGCTGGTCTGATTTAAGCATTATTGATGACACCTTCTATTCGATTGGAAAACAAAAATATCTCCTCATCAAAATTGAAGTTTTCGACAGGAATAGCCCATATCGAGACGACGGTAAACGACATGCGGTCGTGGATGAACTCATCTTATACGATACCGAAAATAATCAAGCTAAAAAAATCGATAAACCTAGTGAAATGGTTGAATCTATGGATAGTTCTTCCGCTATCTACGATTCTACAATTTTTATTCCTTCACAGACGGCAAATAGTGTAGAAGTCCACCAGTATGATATTGAAAACGATAAATGGGGAGAAATATTGTCATTTGATTTATCAGATACTAAGGATAATGAGCGTGGGTTTCATACTCAAATAGTGAATGGAAAACTATATACCATTCGTGATACAGATCATGGGCATACCATTGTTATAAGCGATTTACAAACAGGCAAATCACTCTACCAAGGTAAGCTAAAAGTAACAAATCAAGGAGAAGTTCAAAAAAATTATCGCCTTTACATTTATGGAATAGAGGATGTTCAATAAAAAGTTAGTTTGGTCAACTACCTTTTCATAAAAAAGAGATGAGAATGCCAGCATGATCGCTACATTCTCATCTCTTTTATTTATTATAGAGCTAAGTCAAACACCGATAGTTCCGGAGGATTCCAAAAACGCACAGCTATCTGCGTCGTGCCGATTCCACTATTGACATATAAATAGGTGTCCGTTGCTAACTCGTACATTCCTTTTGTATATATTTTCGCAAAAGGGGGCGTCACTAATGGACCGAATAGCGGGATGACGACTTGTCCGCCATGACTATGCCCCGCCAATGCCAAATCGAAACGACCAGCCTCTATTCTATCTACCAGATCTGGCTCATGTAGCAATAGCAACTTAGCGCCCTGGCTGTTAATGCCTGCAAATGATTGTTCAATATCCGGATGTCCAAGCATCGCATCATCCAACCCGATCATCGTTATCATTTGCCCACTATCTAGTTCAATCGTGCTATGTTGATTTCTAAGTAGCTTAAATCCTGATTTTATCATAATATCCTCATAAAACCTGGCCCCGCCACCTCCGTAATCATGGTTTCCCCACACCGCATAGTTACCATATGTACTCCTAAGTTCACCCAATATACCACTGATTTCCGACCTTTCCCCAAACTGAGAAGGGATATCTATCAAATCACCTGTAAAAGCGATGATATCAGGTTCAAGGGCATTTATTCTATCAACCAACTTCTCTAGCTGCTGCAATGAATAATCAGGGCCTAAATGCGTATCTGAAAACTGAACAACTCTGATGGATTCCCGACTTTTCGATGCCAACTCTACATCGAATTCCCTCGTGACCAAACGTTTCGGCTCTATTTTAAAAGCATATACAATGATTCCTGCTATAACTATGCTAAGGATGAACAAACATTTAATAATTCTCGAAACAACTCTTTTCACAACGACACTACCTTTCTTATGTATAAGACGAACTACCACTTATACATGTTCCGTGTGACAACTACGTTACGAGGTGATATCTAGATAATCGTTGAGATAAACTGTTGCGAATGTTTATTACCGCATAGCGAGTAAATACTACCGTTCATGACCCGTTTACTACCGCTTAGCACACGAATACTACCGTTCATGATCATTTTACTACCGCATAAGCCGAATCATCCCATAAAAATAGCAGGCAGAGAAAAAAATCGTTTTCCCTGCCTACTTTATTACGATTGTATAGGACAGCTAGGTTCAATCCTTTATTTCCCCTCCGGATACTTCTTACTATCAAAGCCACGCTCCGTCACATAATCCTCCAGCGTCCAAATCCCAATACCTGCTTTTTTCGCTTTCTCTTGTGCTTTCTCAAATGCATCGAGATGACGCGTATTTGGTGGATAGACGTAACCTACACGTGCCAATCCTTCCTCCAATAACTTCTCTTGAATACTCACACCATCAATATAAATATACGCGAGTAATCGACCATATTTATCGACTTGTTCACCAATATCAAATTCAATTTCGAGCTTGCCACTATTCATCAGCTGCGTATTCCGATCTTTCGCTTGCTGACCAAAAGGCTGCTTGCCGAGTTGGGCATGGTTCGTTTCAGGCGTATCAATTAGTAAATAGCGGACATTTTGTTCCTTGCCCTCATACTTAATTTTAATCGTATCACCATCAATCGTTTTCACCAACTCCACTGGAATTAGCTCTCCGCGGCCTGGTATTGTATCTTCTTTCTGAATGACTTCTTCACCACTAGGTGCGCTAGCTTCTACTTGAACATTTTCTTGAGCATTCGGTACATTCTCTTCTTCTGCAAATAATTCTGGGAAATAGATCGCCCCAATTGCAATGACAATGAGTAGCCCCACTGATTTTAGTATGTTACTCATATTATTTTTCTTAGCTTTTTTCGCCATTTTTACTCATCCTTTTTAAATTAAATACTATATGATTACATAACCGATTATCGCGAGTAGTAACCCGCCCACATAGGTCAATAAAAAATAGCAGACAGCGTGCTTCTGTTTACCATATCTCCACAGCTCAATTAGCTCTTTATTCAACGTAGAAAATGTTGTGAGTGCACCCGCAAAACCTGATGCTAGCAATAATGTCCAACCTCTGGATAATTCCAACCCAAAGACGAGGCCAATCAACAACGCACCTAGTAGATTGACAGCTAATGTCCCAAGGGGAATACCCGTAGAATGATTCATCTTTTTCGCCATCTCATAACGAATAACTGCACCTAAAAACCCGCCGATGCCCACCATAACTATATCAAGAAAAGTCATGTCCGCACCTTCCTATCACCGAGATAAAATCCAAATACCCCAGCCGCAAGTCCTCCGATTATACTAAGGGCAACGTACACTATAACCATCACAAGCTGACCATTTTCTATCAGCAACACAGTTTCCATACTCAATGCCGAAAACGTTGTAAATGAACCTAAAAAACCCGTCGTCACTGCATCATACAACTGTCGATTGACACTAATTTTATGCAATGCTCCAGCGACAATCAAGCACAGCATAAACGTCCCTACCAGATTAACCATCAATGTCGCCATCGGAAATCCTAATTCGCTGTGGATAAACCGCCCCAATACTACCCGCGTAATTGCCCCCGCCATTCCTGCCAAACCAATCCACAGGATGTTCTTCACATCGTCACCATTTCAAGTAACCTAAGAGAGAGCACCGTTTCCAAATCGAGACGCTTTTCCATTTCACCGAATTGAATATGGATTTCATTGCCATCGCGCACTATAATTTCACCTTGCCCAAACACGCGGTGCTTCACTATTGCCCCAACGACAAGTTCATCACTATCGTCAACGCCATTGGGATTCACTGGAATCGATGCCTTCGACACTTTTACAGACGCTTGTTCGTTCCCCGCTTTACTCGGCTTCAACAGGAGCCCCCGCACTTCATTCAAAAATCGAGAATCTTCCTTCGACTTCCCTTCATCCTGACCATACGACAGCAACTCAAGCCGCTCCTTCGCACGTGTCATACCCACATAAAAGAGTCGACGCGCTTCTTCCAGCGTTGCCATGTTCCCCTCGTCTTCCTCTGATGGAATAATGCCTTTTACTAAATCTATCATGAAAACGCGTCGGAATTCGAGTCCTTTCGCACTATGAAACGTCGATAACGTGACCGCATTTTCCGCCGGCCGAAACTTCGCCTGTTGAACAGCTTGTTCAAGCTCTTTCAATTGATTCGCAAATTCGACCATCGTCCGTAGCTGCGATGCAATTCCCTCGAGTGTATCGAGAATGCCCAACAGATGATCAAAACGGTAGCCAAACTTTTCAGCCCTACTTTTCAACGCCGCCTCATAGCCTAAATCATTACGAATGAGCTTTATGACACGCTCCGGGCGCATGTCAGGAATGACTGCATAGCCCTTCTTATAGTCCTTCAGCTTCTTCACTTGGCTGTCTTTCAAATCAACCGTTTGAATAAAAGCATCAAAGACATTCCCAGTTGTAGCCGTATTTTCAAACTTCGTCAACATACTTCGTGAAATAAATAAATTCATTTTCATCACAATTTTTGTGAAAATATCTTTACGTTCCGTATTAAAACTCAGTCGCATAAAATTCAAGATATCTTCTACAATCCAGTGGGAGAAAAATTTATCATCCGCATCCTTCATATAAAACGGAATACCCCGCCGATGAAATTCATTAACATACATCGTCGATGAGGAATTATTACGAAATAGAATCGCCACCTCATTCAAATTGCCTTCTCCTAGCAATTCATACGTCACATATTCAAGCTGCCGCTTCGGATCATCCAGCTGTCGAATGTAAATGGGCTCCTTCTCCCCATTTTCCGTATGCATGTCCTTCGGATAACGCTTCTCGTTTCGTTTGATGAACTTCGAAGTCAGCTCAACAATTTCTTTCGATGAACGATAATTGCGCTCCATCATCAACACTTGCGCCTCCGGGTAGACCTTCTTAAACTCCAACAAATAATCCGGTTCCGCCCCACGCCATGTATAGATGGATTGATCATCATCCGCGACAACACAAAGATTGCCATGGCCTGCCACTAAATGTTCGACAATACGATGCTGAACAAGCGACGTATCCTGACTTTCATCCGTCAATAGATAGTCATAAAGATTACGATAGCGTTCAGCTAACTGCTCATCCTGTCGAAGCCCCTGTTCCGCGATCATCAGCATATCATCAAAATCGAGCAACAAATGCCCCCGTGTTTGCGACTTGTATTGCTCATACTTGCGCGCCATACGTCCTGCCTTGTCGACTGGACCTTTTAATGTCTCCCATTGTTCAAAGGGAATCATACTGTTTTTAATGGAGCTAATGAATGTCGAAAGAGACGCCAGCTCATCATCTGTACAATCCTCTTTTAGCACTTCTTTATAAATTCCTTTCAACAAAAATGACTTATTCACCGACTGCCGCCCTTTGCCACCGCCTTCAATCAAGTCAAAAGTCGTGCCACTAGTAGTCAAATAATCGCGGGTAATGGTGAACGCCAAACTGTGAATCGTAGAAAAATCAATCGGCTCTCGATCAGGAAAAAATCGACTAAAACGCTCCGTCATATCACGCGCAGACGCCCGGCTAAACGTAATAGCCTTAATGCGCTTTGGGTCCACATGCTTTTCTTCAATTAAATAACCAATGCGCATAATCATCGTCGTCGTTTTACCCGACCCCGGGCACGCCAACAGCAGCAGTTGCCCTTCCGTTTGCTGCACCGCCTGCTGTTGTACATCATTCAACTCTATATTCAATTGTTGTTTTTTCCGCTCAAAAAAATTAGCCATACTCTGTAACTCCTTTTACATACACTGCTCTTAATTTACCATACGAACGCGCATTTGTAGAGTCAGATACGTAGTTTATCACCGACTCTGGTTCCGTTATCACCGCCATGCGACCAGTTATCACCGTCTCAAAGCACTTTATCACCGCCATAGCAATTCTCCGCATAAAAAAACCTCCACATTGACGCTTGTAGAGGTTCCTGACTAATTTATATTCCATTCCTCACGCAACAACGAAAACATCAACGCATCATGGGATTGTCCATTTTGAAATAGATAACTGCGCAATTTGCACTCCTCCGAAAATCCTTGTTTTTTCAAAAGGCCGATAGATGCATCATTTGCTAGAAATGTTACAGCTCCCATTCGATGGAGATCCAATTCTTCAAATGCATAGTCCAGGACTGCATGCAAGGCTTCAGACGTTATGCCACTTCTCCAAAAATCAGGATGAATTTCAAAACCAATTTCAGCTTTTTTCATACCTAAAGACAAATTATTCAGTCCGATTGTACCCAAAAATCGGTTGTCCTCATTATTGATAATGGCCCAACGCAGCCCTCTTTTTGTTTCAAAGCTGTTCTTAAAATGTTGCACTATACTTTCAGCCTGCGCCAGCTCTCGGAATGGATCCATCCCATAATACTTCAGTACCTCTGGGTTCGAAAATATCTCAAATATCGCAGGTGCATGCTCTGCCTGCACTTCAGTCAAAAGAAGTCGCCGCGTCGTTAGCGTTGGAAATGTCATAAAGCTCTCCCCCTCACTTCATATTCCACTGCATCTGCCATCTCCAACGGATTACATTGCTCGACATATATATCCTCCGCGGGAAAATAGCGTTGCTCATAATGGCGTATAATATCCTCGCTGCCTCCAATATAACTATCCCTGTCCAAAGCGCGTGCCATTCTTGTCTCCTGATTTGTTTCAAGATAGATGACCTTATCGAAGTACCCCCTCAATTCAGGACGTTGCAGAAAAATCCCTTCAACAATCACCGTTGCGCCAACCGGTATATCAAATATCCGCATGCGATAACTATCTGTCGGTTTATCATATAACTCAATCGCGTCACGTACAGCTAAACCACTTTTCAACGGCTTTAACAGTTTTTCAATCAAATAATCATAGCGCCATTGCACATGATAATAGCAATACCACTCTTCAAACTGATCATTATACCGAACTTCGCGGGTATGAACAAAATCATCCAAATGAATCACAATTGCATTTTTCAACTGACCCAGTAAATTCAGTGCATATGTCGTTTTTCCAGAGCCACCAAGACCATCAATTCCAATAAGTAAAGGACGATTTCCTATCATTTTGGAATCCCGATTTCACGCAATGGATGGAACTTAAATGTCACAGCACCGACGACTGACTTCTCATCAATAACACCTAAGTCTCGACTATCCGTGCTATGCCTTCTATTATCACCTAGGACATATAAATAACCTTCTGGTACTTCAACTCTAAAATCCTGTGTTAATTTTTGTCCCTCGAACACTTTATCTTTATTCGCCTGAATATAGTCTTCCTCATATTCCTCTCCATTAATATACAGTCTGTCGTCTTTCATCACAACAACATCCCCTGGAAGTCCAATTACTCTTTTAATGAAATCCTCCTCCGAGTTAGGGGCATGGAACACAATCATGTCAAAACGATTGATTTTATGAATTTTTGAAATGACGATTTTATTGTCATTTTCAAACGTCGGCTCCATTGATTGCCCTGATACAATCACTGGGGTAAATAAAAATTGACGAATGACAAGGGCAATAACAAATGCAATCGCTAGAGATTGTATCCATGACAGTAGTTCACTTTTGTTTTTTTCCTTCAATGGAATTCCTCCGTTCACTCTATGTATGCTATTTTCCCACATAACATTATATTCTATGCTTTCCTATACGACTCCTGCTAAACTAAAAATGTTCCCAAGAAAAGCGCAAGCCCCAAGGCACTGGAACTAAGTATAAAAAAAAGAAAGTTGCCTCCAATTCACGAAGGCAACTCTTTGTTGAATGAAGTTATAATTTAAACTGACTAATAGCCGTATGCAAATTATCGCTGAGCCCTGTTAATGTATCAGCAGCTTGAGCCACTTCACGAATCGCACGTAATTGTTCATCTGTCGACGCACTAATCTCTTCACTTGCGGCCGCTGTTTCTTCAGCTGTCGCTGCCATTGTTTCGATTGTTTGCATAACCGTTTCTTTATGTGTAACAACACGATTCACTTCATCATAGACGCTACTAATCGATTGTTCGAGTTTATTCATCAGCCCGGAAATCTCACCAAATGTCTGTTGTGTATCCTGGACGGCCTTCTCCTGCTCTTGGAAATTTTCACCGGTTTCCCTCATTTGTGTGGATACTTGACGGGAACCATTTTGCAGTTCCTGAACAGTCAATTTCACTTCTTCCGTTGCCCGCGTAGATTGTTCGGCAAGCTTCCGCACTTCATCTGCAACGACTGCAAAACCTTTGCCGTGTTCACCGGCACGCGCAGCTTCAATACTTGCATTCAGCGCCAGCAAATTCGTCTGTGCGGAAATTTCAGTAATCGTCTCCATAACACTACCAATGGCCCCAACCTTTGTTTCCAATTCGCCAATGGCATCAGCCATTGTTTGTAAATTAGATTTCCAACCATCAAACGATGACTGCAATTCGCCCACTCGCGCATGTCCTTCTTTATTAACTTCCTCTGCTTCTGTCGCAATTCCAGTCATTATGCCCGCTTTTTCATGAATGCCCATAATTTGACTCCCTAACAGGTCAACCGTTTGCGTGACATCTTCCGCATCATGAGCAGATTTCGTAGCCCTGACGCAATATCATCAATGGCACCCGCCATCTGTTCACTCACCGCATTCGTCTCTTCCGCAGATGCACTCAATCCCTCTGCCGAAAGACGCACTTCATCAACAGACTGATTCACAACTTTCATGATATCCCTTACTTTGGAAGTCATAACATTAAAATTATCAGCGAGCTGTCCAAATTCATCTTTCGATTTTACATCAGCATGGGCATTCAAATCTCCCTCCGCAACATGATCCATCGCTGAGCGGATAATGCTTAGCGGACTAATAATTTTTGAAATGAAGAACCAAAGAATGACTATAATAAGCACTTCTGCTAAGACAAAAATGATGTTGATTAATTTGCTAGTCCCGCTCGTAGAGTCCACAATTGCATCCTCTTTGAATGAAACGCCCACCGTCCATCCTAGATGCGGGATTTCATTGAAAATGCCAATCATCTTGGATCCATTCTCTGTATACCGTTCAACTCCTGCCGACTTCTCCTGACTAAAGAGGGCTGTCAGATAGGATAAATCCGTCATTTCCTCAGATTCGGGAACTAACAGTGGATGGACAATCGCTCCACCATTACTATCAAATAAAAATGGATACCCTTCAAATCCAAAATCACTCTGAGACACACTCTCTGTAATATTTTCTAAACTAATGTCAACACCTATAACCCCTACAAGTGTATTATTACGGAGCATTGCTTTCGATGCAGTAATGACATAACCTCCAGATGCTGCATCAATATATGGATCTGACCAGACAACCTGATCGAGTTGTGCACTTGCCTCTGTATACCAAACTCTAGTCGTCGGATCGAATCCCGGTATTTCTAGATGTGGAACAAACTTCGTATATTTATTATCAAAGCCAAAATATATTAAATCCGTTGCTGGCAACTGTTCCATATAATCTGCAAACGCCATTTCTATTCTACGGTTCAATATCGCTTCATCTTCAGTCCCATACTGCGTTTCTATAAATTCCGTGACCGCTGGATTATTCGTTAAAAGATATAAAGCCTTTTCATATTGCAACATAAAGTTTTCAATACTTCTCCCCATCTCTTTTACTGCCACTTCACTTTGATTCAATAACATATTTTTTGTTTGCTTTTGTATTTGATTATTTACAACCAAATTTATGGATGTCAAAATAACAAAAAACAACAAAAACACGCTTAAAATAATTTTTGCTTTAATCGATTTCATAACACAAGCCCCCTTTTACAAAATTCGACATCATTCCCCTTCATTATAGTCTAAAATACTATCTGAAGGTAGCTAATTTTCTATCAAATAAAGTACCTCTAGTATATTCTCTTATTTTTCAGACAAAAAAAGGAAAACCAATATCATGGTTTCCCGTTTTTCATATTAAATCTTAAATTGATTAATCGCATTATGCAAATCATCGCTTAGTCCAGACAGTGTATCTGCCGCTACTGCTACCTCACGTATCGCGCGCAATTGTTCGTCTGTCGATGCACTAATTTCTTCACTAGCTGCCGCCGTTTCTTCAGCCGTCGCAGCCATCGTTTCAATCGTCTGCACAACCGTTTCTTTATGGGTCACAACACGATTCACTTCATCATAAACACTACTGATAGATAGTTCGAGCTTATTCATCAGGTTAGAGATATTGCTAAATGTCCGCTGTGTCCCTTGTACAACTTTTTCCTGCTCACTGAAAATTTCTCCTGTTTCCTTCATTTGCGTAGATACTTGGCGTGAACCTTCTTGCAGTTCCAGGACAGTCGCGGCCACTTCCTGTGTAGCACGCGCAGATTGTTCAGCGAGTTTCCGTACTTCATCCGCGACAACTGCAAAGCCTTTACCGTGTTCACCAGCACGTGCAGCTTCAATACTCGCATTCAGCGCGAGCAAATTAGTCTGTGTAGAAATTTCCGTAATCGTCTGCATGACCACGCCAATTGCGCCCACTTTTGTTTCCAATTCACCAACAACATCTGCCATTGAGCGCAAAGTTGTTTTTGAACCGGCAAAGGAAAATTGCAACTGATTCACTTGTGTACTTCCTTCTCTATTCACCTGTTCTGCTTCCGTTGCAATGCCCGTCATCACACCCACTTTCTCATGAATCCCCATAATTTGATTGCCCAAAAGATCCACAGTTTGCGTGACTTTCTCCGCATCATGCGCAGATTTCGTAGCACCTGACGCGATATCAATAATAGCACCCGTCATCTGTTCACTCACCGCATTCGTCTCTTCCGCAGATGCACTCAATCCCTCTGCCGATAGACGAACTTCATCGACAGACCCATTGACAACTGTCATGATATCTCTTACTTTAGATGCCATCGCATTAAAGTTATTAGCCAGCCGGCCAAACTCATCCTTCGATTTCACATCTGCATAGGCAGTCAAATCACCTTCCGCCACACTATCCATCGCCTTTTGGACAATATAGAGCGGTTTAATCATTCTTGTGATTAATGACCACAAAACGGCACCAACAATAATGATTGTTAGCAGGGAGATAGCCAATAGCGTGTTTTGTGCATCTTTTACTGAGTCCTTAATCGCGTTCACCTCATACACTGTACCGATTTTCCAATCAAAACCTTCTAACCTACGGAAAACGCTTACTTTTGACGTACCTTCTTCCTCAAACTCCGCCCATCCTTCTGTTATCCCATCCGCATACATCTCAGCAACATACGGTTGTTCAATACTGCTTTCCCCTTGGTTAGTTGGGTGAACAATAGCAACCCCCGCTGCATCATAAATAAATTGATAGCCATTATAACCTGGATCCGTTGCAGAAATACGGTTTGCAATTGAAGTCAACGACAAATCAACACCCACAGCCCCAGCAAATTCACCGTTTAGCACAACTGCTTTCGCGACCGTAATCACATACTCTCCCGTAAATGAATCAATATAAGGATCTGTCCAAATAATTTCCTCCGAATTAGCCTTCGCCATTTGATACCATTGACTTGAAGTTGGATCATAATCTCTCGGCAACCGCACATCCCCTACATGTTTCGTATACTTATTTTCAAAACCAATAAAAATGGCAGCTGTCTCTTTTAAGTTGGATTGATAGATGCCCAAAGCATCCTCTATCCCTTTGTCAAACATAGCCGTCTTATAGATATCCCCTTTTGTCTTAAAAAAATCAGTCGTTGCTCGATTATCAATTAACATTTTCAAGCCATATTCATATTGCATAAGGAAATTATGTATAGATTGCCCCATTTCCTCCACGGTACTTTCACTTGTACGTGAAATATTATCCGTCGCATTTTTCTCCATTTGAGCACTCACAAGGAAATAAATGAGAAAAACTGCTAATAAAAATACTAAAAAAACTCCAAATACCAATTTAATCCGAATGGACTTCACTCTATACTCCCCCTTTACGTATATACCACATGTCATCTATACCACAATTCTATTATAGTCTATTTATTCCTAATAAGGCGACTACTTTATAAATATCACAAAAATATATGAATAAAAAAAGCTGATCGATGTTAATCGATCAGCTCCAAATGCTTTGTACAATTAAATAAACGGCAAAGGTTCTCATCATCACCTAACTCCACAACCGTTAGCGATGTATTATCTACTTTTTCTCCAAGATCCTCATCAGGCACCAATGCGCCTATCAATCGTTTGATAAACCCTCCATGACTGACCACCAGCACGCGTTGGCCAGCATGCGCCGCTTTCATGTCTTCTATAAACGCCATCCCACGTGAGATAATTTCATCATCCAGTTCTATACCTAACTCTAGTTCTCTCCACGATTGCCCCCATTTGGCAAGCCGTTCTACTTCGGTCGTCCCTTCAATTTGGCCGCCACCAAATTCACGCAGACGATTATCTTCTAGTAGTGAAACACCAGGTTTTCCCACCGCAATGATTTCTGCTGTCTTTTTCGCGCGAACCAAAGGACTCGTATAGATGACATCCCATTGTTCCTCGGCAAATCTTTTCGCCACATGCTCTGCCATCGCAATGCCTTCCTCATCAAGAGGAATATCTGAACTCCCCTGCGCTCGTCCTTCTTTATTCCAAGCGGTGACCCCATGCCGTACAAATCCAATTGTCGTCATACGAAACACTTCCTAACGTTTTAATTTGTGAATGCCATCCATGGGCGTTTCTTATACAACATATCCAAGTGACCTTAACACATTATTCATAAATGATTCTGTATAGAGATAGACTTCTTCGCGCTCAGGTTCCTGAAATACATCATGGTAAAGGTGTTTCCATTCTTTATATTGAAATTCAGAAAGATTTTGGTGAATCAACCACTTCTTTGTTGGTGAAGAATCCGCTATTTTATCGTTCCCGGCTATATGAACCAATAATGGTGTATCATGAATCGTCCCCTCATACTGCGCCACATCTTTCATGAAGGCTTGTAATTCCCTATACCAGCCAGCCGTCGCAACCGAATTATAGTGTCGATCCTGTTGGGCTTCTACATATAAATCGTAATTGCGCGTCAATAGTTCAATACTAATATCATGGTTGACCTTCATAGACGAAGTCAATTTGGACAGCACTGCCGAAAACTTCGGTGGCTGGTGCTTGAGCGTTAACCATGGGGAGCTAAATATAAACCCAGCACATTCAATCTTTTTAGCTAAAATCATATGCATCACAATCGTTGCCCCGAGTCCATGCCCCATCACGAATAATGGCAAATTGTCGTTTAGGCCAACTGCCACTAATTTTTTTACATAGGATACATAGGCCTCAAATGATTCATCATGGATTTTTTTCCCCTCAGCCCCATGCCCCGGTAAATCACCCGCAACAACATGAAAACCCGCACTTCGAAGTTTTTGTATAAGCCATGCGTATCGACTATGATGTTCATACGCATTATGGACGATAGCTACGACAGCTTTCGGCTGCCCCTCCGCTTCCCATTTCCACATGGACATCATCACTCCTTATTTGTTCTCTAAAAACATGAAGTTTGTTAAGATAATTATACACGATAAAGAGAAAAGAGGAGAATTCTATGATTTACCCATTTAAAGATAAAACACCAGTGATTGATCCATCCGTTTTCATCGCAGATTTTACAACGATTACAGGCGATGTCACGATTGGACCCGAATCGACAATTTGGTTCAATACGGTCATTCGCGGTGACGTATCGCCTACCATTATCGGACGTAAAGTGAACATTCAAGACCTATGCTGCCTTCACCAAAGCCCACAGTTTCCGCTTATTTTGGAGGATGAAGTGACAATTGGTCATCAGGTCACGCTACATAGCTGTACGGTTAAAAAGGGCGCATTGATTGGCATGGGTTCTATCGTTTTAGACGGGGCCGAAATTGGCGAAGGCGCATTTATCGGGGCAGGCAGTTTAGTTCCACCCGGCAAGAAGATTCCAGCGAATTCACTGGCGTTCGGTTCACCTGTCAAAGTTGTGCGCGATCTGAACGAGGATGATCGTAAGGATATGGAGCGTATTGTGCGTGAGTATGCTGAAAAAGGGCAGTATTATAAAGGGTTGCAGAAATGACAAAAGAGCTGTCCTTGATTGGATGGCTCTTACTTTTGAGATAGGGATGGGCTGCACAACTACTCAAACTTTCACGTTAGAGTGTGTGACTATGGCACTCGAAAATTGTGATCCAACTACCTCCTAATATGCAAAAAATGATATAATAGATATACCAATAAACGAGGGGTGTTATTTATGAAAGAAAATTCACGCCTAGAACGTAAAAAGCAAGTACAATTCGCAGTTGGAATGGCAGCCATCGACGGAGGAAAACCGAGTGCATTTACACAAAACCTCTTAAACCAATACGAAAATGGTCAAGTATCATCCAGCCAATTGAAACAGGCGATTATTGAAAAATATGCAAGGGATTTACAGTGATTTATGGACCCCTATATTTATCCTAATACAAACATCTTAATCAACAAATTAAATATTCGAGATGAATGAATCAATTTCAGAATTGCCATCAAGTGCTTTTTGATCGGTATGATAAGAGTACGTGCTTAACTAACTCATCTCCGTAATGATCAGTAGGTATAGCAATTCTATCCAGTTCAAATGCACCATCATGAATATTCCACTTCATCAAATTTGTTTGAAACACATGACCAATACGTTCTGCCTCTCCAATCACGTGGATGGTATCTTCAACTAAGACCACCTGTTGAGAAATAAATACAGGATCTACATCTTTGTCAGGTAATGGGTAAGAAGCTAAAACCATTGGCGTTAAGTCGTCACCAACAAACTTAACTAGTCCCAAATGACCGCCTTTATTGATGCCATGCGGTAAATCAAAGCTAGAGGTTCCCCCATAAAGCTGTGTTCCTACGGTGAAAAGATAACTATATACGCCTTCAACAATGGTTTCCATTCGTTCACCCTTATATCGGTAGGTGACAAGTGTTTCATAGCTATTTTCACGGAAGCCAATGTCAAACCAAGACCATACACCGCCTTCTTCATCAATAGAGGAGCCGTCTTGCGCCGTACCTTCCCGTAATTCTGTTGTTTTTTCAGCCCTCTTAATCTCACCCTCGTTGCTAATAAAGTACTCATACTTATAATCTGAGAGATAAAGTCCATCCTCCGTCCAATTAACATTGGCACGATCAAGATCATATGTCGTATAAGCATCCCAAATTCCTTTACCATCAAACAATAGTAAAACATTTCTTCCGTTTTCCAAATCGGATTCATGCCACAGATTTGAACGGGAAAGAAAATCTAATTCATCTCCTGCCAATTCCCGTAGATTTTCTTTGGTAATCATGGCAGAATCGGCTTGATAAAGTAGGTTAGACCAATCATGGTCATTCAGCGTTTCACGCATTTTTTTGATGAAAGCGAGGTTCCAAGTTTTATCGGATGTATTGCCGTCCTCTACTTTGGTGAGCACCAGGATTCGCTCAGGTGACTTGTTCATTGATGATGTCTTCTAGCCCGATTTCATCACAAAGCTGGGGTAATAATTGGGATGGGTCCACATTTAAGATAACGATTTCCTCCCCAAATGTATTGATAAAGGAAACTTCAACAAGGTGAAGGGAAAATCCTTATTTAAATGATTGGATTGTTAATCTTTACATGCGGAAGGTGAATTAGACCAACATATGCCATAACTTCTGTGCCATCCCGAAAGCCTGCCCACTTTTCAGGGGCAGCTGCCACAAAGAAATCAAGAAGATCTTCAACTTTAAACTTTCGTGCTATTTCTTTATAGTTATGCTTTTCTAGAAATTCCATCAATTCTTCTGGTGAAATTAGGGTGGCTAAAAGTTATGAGATTGTGTTAAACTGTTTCATAAAGGACACCTTTCTTGTATACCGATGTTAGTTTAGTCGCCTAACATCATATAAAAAAGGTGTCTGTTTCTATATTTTTTTGGAAATAACTAACCAATCAACAGACGTGTTTTTTACGGTAATACATTCGACGAATATTGGAGGTAATGCAAAGTGTCTGTAAGTTTAATTATAGTCTTAGGACTTTTGGGAATAATTGTTCAATACGCCATTGTAGAGATGGCTGTAAGAAGAGGGATAAATATTTCGGAAAGCATTTCGGAAACTAATGATTTATTAAAAAAAATATTAGAACGTTTGGAAAAGGATTCAGAGAAATGAAGCTTTTTTCTTTACCAAACGTTAGTAGGAAAAATAAGTGGGAAGTGTCAACGTGAAATATCTGATTGACCAACGGAAAGGTATTTAAGGAGAACAATTATACTTACCTTGATTATGCGATTGCAGGGGCGAAAAATTTGGTTACAATGATGAGAAAATTCGTGAATTGGTCAGGGCAATTTATGGGAAACTTGATTGGAAGTCTGTTCCTATGGCAGAGGATATTTATCGGGAATCGGATTATTAAGAGTAGCTGTGGCTGCCCTTTTTTCTTTGACCCGAGGAAAAAAGAGAGCGTGAAGTTGATTTATTTAAAGTAAGGATTGTATTGAAAATGGCTGATTTCTTGTGGGGACCTTTTAAAAAAAATCCATAAGGAATTGAATTTGGATGATGTTGAAGATGGGGATCTGGTTCATGTCGATGATGAAAATAATGATGAATCTGACAAATTATATAGTATTATTAGGCTACGAAGTTGTAGAAAAGAAAAAAGCCATCCGTTGAAGGGAGACCGCTGAAAAAGCCTTCTATTAAAAGTCCGACTGAAAGTTTCCTTTGAAAACGCTTCGGCGATTCGTGGATACCTCCCGCGATAAGCCAGGTAAAAACATACTAAGATTAGTAGTGCAGACCAAGGCGTTGGTTCACACTACTATTTTTATATAAAGTAGAGGTGAAGAACAGGCCTAACAGTCGTTGGGATCTTGAATCCGTGCAGAAAACCGGCCTACTTCACCAGCCTTATTTGAATCAGGTTTGAGTATGTTGGATCCTTTAAGATCGTGTATAAAAAATGGGAATCGATAAGGTTAAGCTGAGGCTTCAAAACATCAAAAGGAAAAGACGTTATTTCGTTCAAAATTGAACGAAATAACGTCTTTTCAATTTAGACTTACTTACAGGATTTCAAAACGTAAGTTTTACAGTCGCCTTGTTGAAGGTAATGGCTTTTTTCTTTTTTGAAATTTAATATTGTAATTGAGCGTGTGTAGTTATAGCATCAAATTCGGTTGAAGAAACGTTAGACCAACCAATCGCTGGTCCTCCATAGCTAAGGCTATATGAAATACTGTTAGAGACAGTATTTTTTGCGTGGGAATAATTACCGAATGCATTAATATAATTTGGAACAACAGATGAGCTTCTTTGAATATTATAATAAGCATATCCTTCTAGTTGAGTAAGGCGAAGAGTGCTGGTATTGTCTATCAAATTCATTTTTAATCCATAACCTGCGCCTTGCTTATTCCAATTGGAATTTGAAGAGTTATATGTGACATTACTGCCGTAAAAACCTCCTTGAACTGGATGAGTATATGCATATAATTGTTGTCCATGATTTGTCCCTTGTATAGGAGTAAATAGAGAATCAATAGTTGTACTTAAAACATCGTAGCTTCTTGTTACAGGAAGCTTATCCCAAACGAATTTACTGTGGATTCTATAGGTCGTTGAATTAAGTTTGAGTATATTAGTATTAAGTCTTCGGTAACTTGTTGAAGTAGTATCATCACCATTGTTAAAGATACTAATAGAATTTGTCTCAGCTTCTACTCTTTTAAAATATTCTTCTTCTGTTAATTCAGTTGTTTTGTAATTTGGATTTTGGTCAGTTGTTAAAACAGAAAAAGCTTTAGTAGGCGTTATTTCTTGAATTTCATAGTATTTTGTAACATCGGATTTAGATTCTACTGTAAGATCTTTATTTTCATCAAAGATTTCTTGGGACATTTGATCAATTGCTAATTCTGTAAAGCCCAGATACTCAAGGTTTTCATACTCAGTTTGTGTAATTTCAATGCCACTAGAATTAACAATCGAATTTTCCGTAGCCTTTGTTTCTCCTTGCACTAGTCCCAAAACAGAAAAGGCACAAAAGAAAGTAATTATTTTCAGAATTTTTTTCAATGTTATCGCTCCCACGTATAGTATTTACTAAAGACATCTGGACCTAAGTCCTTTTGGACTGTGTGCTGAAACGGGTGCCTTCAATCTCCAAAATAAAATCACTAGTTTTTATTCAAAGTATATAAGTTAAATTAAATTTTCTACATTCTGACACAAAGACGGTCAATGACTTCTTTTCGTCGTCGATTAACATCCTCAAGAAAACCATGAACGGCCTGGGCAATCTTTTTGGTAGAATCAAAGAATACATTGTTGATGACAGATTCCTTGAGCCATTTCCAGACACCTTCCATCAGGTTCAGCTGTGGGCTGTACGGCGGTAGAAAGACCAATTCGAGACGTTTTTGATTGTTTTCTAAAAATGGATGAAGAAGCTTTGCGTGGTGGATTCTTGCGTTATCAAGAACCATCGCAATTCGACCTGTCGGATATTCAGATAAAACTGTCTTTAAAAATCGCAAGAAGGCTTCGGCATCATAACGTTCTTCTTCAACGCAAAGGATTCTGCCCGACTCATAATCGAGCGTCCCAATTAGTTTTACACCTTGGTGCTGTCCATAAGTCGGGATGATGCGTTGTTTGCCACGTAAAAACCATGTCTTTCCGATTGCCTGGTAATCACGGATCATAGATTCATCCTCGAATAGGATAAAATCAATGTCGCCGTTCAGCAATTTTTTTTTAGTTCTGGAAAGGTCTCGGTTTTGAATGATTCCTGTTTTTTAGGATCTGCTTTCTTTAAAGTATAAGTCGGACGTGTGCAGCTAAGACCAAGCCGATGAAGAATATTCGCTGTCCCTTTGAGGCTATATGTGAAGCCCCATTTGCGTGCAATCAGCTGTGAAGTAAGTGAAAGTGTCCAGTTGGCACGAGCAGGAAAGCCTACTTCTTCCGGTGTTTTAAAAGCAACGATTTCACGGAGCTCCTCTTCTTGCGCTTGCGTTAGACGTTTGGGGCGACCACTCTGTTTCTTCGGCTGAAGGGCCTCTATACCGCCTTTTTTGTATGATTTCACATAGTTTCCGATAGTGTGTGGATCACGATTGGTCATTCGTGCTACTTCTTTTATCTGAAAGCCTTCAAGCACAAGTTTAACTGCCTGATAACGCTCATAAAGCCGGATACTTTCCGTTGTTCGCATCGCTTCGGATAATTCATGAATTTTAGAATCCACATTCATTCTGAACGCCTCCTTTTACTTTCCTATACCCTTTTTGGGCTAATAGAAAGCACGAAGGACATTATTTAATTCAATCGCAAGGATATGGAACGTATTGTGCGTGAGTATGCTGGAAAAGGGCAGTATTATAAAGGGTTGCAGAAATGACAAAAGAGCTATCCTTGATTGGATGGCTCTTACTTTTTGATAGTATTCCATTACTGAACTACTCCTGAGTATCGGGCACTTTTTGAAGAGATGAATAAATCAATTCTCCCGATTTAGAAAATCCATTAATAGTAACTGGCAGAAATACCGATTCATCTTCCACACCTTTAAAGTAAAAACGATTTCCTTCAGTCTCTATGAATGGGATTTCTTCAAATAAACCATCGCGTGTCTCTACTTCAAGCCTATCTATTTCCGAATCCATAACCATTCCAAAATAATAAGTGATTTTCTCTTCATCCGGTCTTGAAGCCCCCCACGTAATTGGATCATCTGCTGAAGGAGGGGAATGAGTTGAAGCGAAAGTATTTTTATTCTTGAATTTCCATGTACCAAGCCAATTTTGTTCTAATACCGTAATCATGAAGATTAGATAAAATATAATCAGAATAGTTTAATTTATGTACACCTAATGAAATAATTTTATCTCCACCTAAAAAAAGACACTCAAACACTTGAGTGACTGTGGCACCATATTAATTTATTTCGAGAAAATAGAGGACTCTAAATTACCAAGTTCTCCAATTTTCTCTGTAATAGGATTAACAGAATAGAACCTTTTTTCTCCATCTACATAGCCAATAATCAGATAAAGATCAGTTCCTTTTTCACTCCACAAGACAGTCAAATTCGTCTTTTCGGGAACAATTTGATATTTTTCGCTGACTAGTCTTTGTGCTTCCACATAGGTTAATTGCGGAAGCATATAATTCTGAATCACCACCAAACAGAAGATTAACCCTGTGATTGCCGCATTCACCCAAAATGGTTTATATGTCCGAAGCATAAACCAAGCTAAGATTGCAAAAATCATCACAATGTAACAGTAGAACCTTAACTGATTAATTGCTTCATATGGTGTAGCAGTGGTGAATAAATAGATTTCAGAGACTGCCGTAAAAATAATCAAATAGATATAAGGAATATTCTTTTTATATTTTTTAACGGTTTGATTCATATTCTCACCAACCTCATTATCTATTTAAAATTCATCCTGCCCTAGGTGCCGTTGATCTTAAACCTTCTATAGTGTAGGCTGCCACAGTCACTCAAAAATTCATGTTACTTGAAACAAACATGAATTTTTGAATGTATCGCACCTGGAAATTTTACTTTGGTTAATCGAAGTCTTTAAAATCTTTAATTTCCTTATCAGACCAATACATACTAGCATCCCTATATTGTCCATCCTCATCCAAAAAGGCAACAATACCAGCCTGCCCCTTACTACGATCCCCTGTTATATCCTTGCCTTTGATTTTAAATAGAACTGTTCCTTTTTTTATTTTATAGCCTTCTCCATTTTCAATCGGAACATTTTTTGTCTCTTTTTCAATCGACCCGATTTCCTTTTCAATTTCTTCTTCATCTACAGGTGCATTCGTTACAACATATAAGGTATCCTCTAGTTTAAACATTGGTGAATAGATTTTTGGTTCCCCACAGCCTGTTATAATAAAAATTAGAAGAAATGACATGCATATGGCCAATCTTTTCATTGAAATCCCTCCTCGTATTTTAGAATTTCAAACGATAGAAAACTCCCCTTTCGAGAAGTTTTCTATCGTTACTATTTATAAAGTTATAAAGGTTTCGAACATTTATTGTTACAAGTGCCATTTAGAATTTTTTCAACTTTATATACAGTTTTATATACTTCCCCCTGCACTCTTGGTCTAGTCCTTATATTTCCATATGCATCAATCAGTGTCCCAGTTGGTCCTGAAGCATCAGAAACTAAAACGCTTACATTGCCCATTACAAGGTCAAACTAGGCTCGGTCACTCCGGGAGTCGCCGCCTTACGCTCCAATCAACGAGATTACAATATTATATTGACGAACACTCAATTGAATTAACAAATAATTATTCGTCTTTTTACCAGAAATAAGTAATTATGAAATTAACTTATTTAACTTTAAATTTTACTAAGTATGGAGTTACCAAAGAACTGATAATTAATATGGCGATGCCTACACCCAAAGTTGATAAAAAACTATCGAAAGGTGATAAAAAATTCACAAAAATCGACATCGGCAATATAGTCACAGAAACGAATGTAAGTCTTCCAGAAATCGCTATACGATGCTCCGTACCACATTTATCACATTTGATTGGTTTATACATCCATCTCCAAAATGAACGATAGATCTCGCTCCAACTAAATGGCTTAATACATTTCATGCATTTTTGCAAAAGTAAACACCGCCTTTTATTTTGGGAATACTTCGAGTTATGATGAATTGGATCGCTTACCTACGATGATTTTGTCGACATTTGACGGTCTCTTTCACTTTTTATTTAAATAGTCTATTTATTATACGGAATATAATCAGAATAGTTTAATTTATGTACACCATATGAAATAATTTTATCTCCACTTAAAAAAAGCCACTCAAACAAACACTTGAATGAATGACTGCGGCACCTTTTTATTTTATTTCGAGAAAATAGAGGTCGTATATTCCCCATCCAACAAGAATTAATGTTAATAAAGAAAATATTGAAAGAAATATATCCTTTCCCATATAATTCGGTCCTCAGAACAATATTTCTCTGGGCAATAAATAGAATTGTCTGGCCGACTTTACTAATTCCCACTTTTTCCACAGTAGCATAACTTGCTGATGTAAATGGAGCTAAAGTAATAACAGCGCTAAAACTCGTTAGAACAACAGTCAATCATTCAATCGTGGATGAAATGACAATTGGTCACCAAGTATCGCTACATAGCTATGCAGTAAAAAAGGCGTGTTGATTGTCATGGGTTCTATTGTTTTAGACGGAGCTGAAATCGGAGCAGGCAGTTTAGTTCCACGAGACAAGAAAATTCCAGCTAACTTACTGGCTTTTGATGACTAAAGCGATTAGTACAATGAATACTGCGACATCTAATTTGTTAGCTACAATAAAAGTCATTCACTGTCAAAAAGTAGATACAAAGTTATTAGTAAGCCTATCAGTATAATGACAGATGTGCCAATAGGATACCCTTTTGAATAATTCCTAAACAACAATGCTAAACTTAAAAATACTAATAGAAAACAAACTCCAAGAATGAATATCCTTCTTCTTTTACTCATTTTTGTTTATTGGCACCTGCCCCTTTGTGTATTCTAGGTCCTACAAGATTATCTCTAGATTTGTAACAGTATTAAAATAATAAAACAATAAATATACTGTTCCGATAGCTGGGTTACTTTAACAAAATCTTTTAGCATTACTTTGAATGTGATGTAACTTACGCCCTCAACAGCCTTTGCAATCGCATCAAAATCTTCAAGTCTTACAACTTGTAATAAACACTTCCTCATTTAAGATAAAAAAAACACTACTCATTCATACATGTGAAGTGCACCTCAATAGTATGTATATTCCAGTGAACCTTCTTTTCCAAATTCATAAACCATTTGACACAGTGGCGTGTTTGGTTTAAATTTTGTGACCTATCTACATGTTAAGTCTTGTATTTCTACTTTTGATGAGCGCTCACCTATAAGATTAACATAGAAGCACGGATTAGGAACCGCAATTTTTCCGCAATAATCCGCAAAAAACATTGCGGAACTCCGCAATTTTCGTTGCGCGTTTCCGCAATGTTGTTTCTCCAATACACTAATGAATGGTAGTTAATCTATGCTATTATTATTCCATTCCCTTGCCTTTACAACGGCTGCTGTTCTTGAATTTACTTCTAATTTTTTAAACACACTTGATAAATGATATTCTATCGTTCTAGTACTCTGGAACGTCGCATCAGCTATTTCTATATTTGTTTTCCCAAGCGCTACTTGTTCAAGAACGCTCCATTATTTTCCAGTTAAAAGATTTGTCTTCATTTGCATCGTCTGGAAAAGATTATTCCCTTTTCGTAGTTGTTGAAGAAGATGAATTGGAATGACCGCATCATTCTGTAACAAACCTCGGATTGTCTTTATCATTTGTTCTTCTGAATCTGTTTTACTGAGAAAACCTACTACACCCGTTTCAATTAAAGAATTGAAATATTCTTCAAGTTCATAGCCCGTATAAATAATTATTTTTGCTAGAGGATCTAATTCAATCACTCTTTTAGCCAAATCATGACCATTCATTTTTGGCATTTTCAAGTCAAATATGTATATATCAAAACTCGCTTCTTTTATAAGATTTAAGGTACCTTTGCAACTGGTTGTGATCTTACTTATTTCGGAGGATGAAGGAAGAAAAGCATCAAGGGAAATACCTATACTCCATTTTTAAGTTATTCGGTCTTTGTCATCCGTAATTTTTTGAGGCGATGATATCAAATGAATACGATATCGAATCAATAATATAATTACTCCAAGCAATGGATACATAACTAAAAGACCTGCCCCGTAAAAATACCGGATTCAGGTCTCAAAATATGCATAGCACCAGTTTCGCCCTCTATTTTCAACCAAAAAAAATCAAAAAAAGACTAATTAATACGAGTAAGGCACCCCAACCAATAACATATCCAAAAACATAGTTCTTTCGCTTGAAACTAGAAATACTGACCGCAATAAAGCCAGTAGCCAATAGCAAGTGTGTCGCAATAGAGATATCAAAACTTGATTGGGAACGCATAAAAAAATACAGATAAAAAATCATCAGTAAAGTAAATCCAAATAGAGTGATTTTTTTTAGTAAACTAATGTCTCTCATAAATCACCAAGGTTTGTCGGCAAACCACCATGGTCCAATGCCTCTTAACTGTATATTTATATTATTATTCCAGACAGAACCAATAACTCTAGCATTATCATTTCTATAGGCTATCTGATTCGTACCATAACCTGTTGGAACTAATCCTCGCGTCTTATACTGGTCGTAGAGAAAATCACCAGTAAATGATTTAGTATATATTAATCCAGCCAATCCAATTACTGAAGCCCATTCACTAATTTTAGCCACAATTTCCTTCTTTGTAATTTTCGCCCCCACCCATCCAGAAATAACTATAACACCTCCAATTACAGTTGCCAAGTCTGCAAAATCGCTGACAGGCTTAGTAAAGCTTATTCTATTGGTCCCAACATAAATTGGTGTGTAATCAGCTGCTGCCATCATAATAAAATCATTTTCCAATTCATGATTGACTAGAGCTTGATCAATATAGGATGTTATTTCAAGAGGGAAGGCTACTCCATCTATAAGTGCAAAGTCATCGCCTTTATTGTATTCAAACGTATGAATTACATTACCATTCGTTATAGTTGTTACTATCACCTTCTCGTCATGAGTTTCGATATTGTAATCTATTGTGTAATCTTTATTAAGTAGCAGTGTAAATGATTGTTCCAAATCGGTTATTTTCAAGTTTTCTATATTCTCGAATTCAGGATTAATTGTATTTGCATATGTAGTTGGAGTATTAGTTAAATTTATAGAACTAACTAAAAGTAATGTTGCTATTGAACTCTTCATAATTAGTTTATTTTTCTTCATTTTTATTTTTCCCTTTTCTGTTTTTTAAAAAATTAGCAAAAGAGCAGACCTTCTTAAAAAAACAAATAAAATTTAAGCACTCATTACACTTGATGGCCATCAAATCAACATCTGCAGGATAACCTTTAATCCTGAAGATAGTTGCAACAACTGCTTACAAACAACCTTAACACAAGCCTTCTAGCTCCACACCGCAAATTTACCGCAATAATCGGCAAAAAGAATTGCGGAACCCCGCAATTTTCGTTGCGCGGTTCCGCAATGTTTTTCGAAAATACAACAATGAATGATACTTAATCTATGCTAATACCGTTCAATTCTCTTGCCTTTACAACGGCTGCTGTTCTTGAATTTACTTCTAATTTTTTAAACACACTTGATAAATGATATTCTATCGTTCTAGTACTCTGAAATGTCGCATCAGCTATTTCTATATTTGTTTTCCCAAGCGCTACTTGTTCAAGAATGTTCCATTCTTTTTCAGTTAAAGGATTTGTCTTCATTTGCATCGTCTGAAAAAGATTATTCCCTTTTCGTAGTTGTTGAAGAAGATGAATTGGAATGACCGCATCATTCTGTAACAAACCTCGGATTGTCTTTATCATTTGTTCTTCTGAATCTGTTTTACTGAGAAAACCTACTACACCCGTTTCAATTAAAGAATTGAAATATTCTTCAAGCTCATAGCCCGTATAAATAATTATTTTTGCTAAAGGATCTAATTCAATCACTCTTTTAGCCAAATCATGACCATTCATTTTTGGCATTTTCAAGTCAAATATGTATATATCAAAACTCGCTTCCTTTACAAGGTTTAAGGCATCTTTCCCACTGTTGGCAGTTTCCACTTGAAAATCTTTTTCTTTTGCCAACATCAACTTCGTTCCTTCCGCCACAGCTATATGATCATCTACGATTAGAATTCTTTTCATCTCACATCTCCTCGTACAAATAATTTTATTTGCTTCCATTATTTGAAATGTATTATATAATGAAAATTATACCATATTTAATGGTTACAATTTCCCATGAAGTATAATTTCCACTAAGTGAAGGAGGTTTTTATTTTATCTGATTACAACAGCAACATAAAAGAACGGATGGTTCAAGCGGTTCATAACCATTTTCATCAAAGCAACTTGAATGATATAGCCATCCAATCCATTCGGCATAAAGAACAAGAAGGATTTTTATTCGGGGAACTCACTCTGCTACATCACAAAATGTTTGGCGGTACCTCTTCAGAAATCTATCAGGCAGCTGCAACTGTAGAACTACTCATATTGTCCTTCGATCTTTTCGATGACTTACAAGATGATGATAGCTTTGGTACCCCGTGGAGTACATGGGATTCCGCTTTAACATTGAATCTAGCGTTGGGGTTATTGCAGTTAAGTACAAAAATGATGCATGAGATTCAATTTCCAAATGACGGATGGAAATGTTTTGAACGTTTAAATCTCGTCGCTATTAACGGACAGCACGCTGATATTTTAAACAACATCGAGACTGAAGAACAATATTTGCAAACCACGGCTCAAAAAGCGGGCTCTCTTGTTGCAATGGCTAGCTTGGTTGGTACGAGTCTAGCAACAGAACAGTATCATGATATTGTCGAAAACTACTGTACACAATTAGGCATTGCAGAGCAAATAAAAAATGATGTAAATGATATTTTATCCGTCGAAAAAAGTGATTGGCTTTTACGCAAAAAATCACTTCCTATTCTTTACTTATTCGATAATAATATAGAATCAGATATTCTAAATTATTATAAAGGAACAGTGTCATTAGACGAGCTTCAAACGAAAAAAGAATTGGTAAAGGAAATACTTTTCGACTCAGGTTCCATGATGTATGCGCAAGTCATTTTACGTAAACATCAGTTATCTGCAATTGAACAACTACGCGCTCTTCCAGTTAATAATATGTACAAGGAAACACTTATAAATTTATTCAAAACCAATTAAAAAGGAGATTACCCACTATGTCTAAAATCATTCAATACCTTACTCAAAACCCTGCATTAATTTCATTGTTTTTAAAGGAAGAAATTTGTTTTGTTGGATTAAAAAATGATATGGAGAGAAAAGCATTAGTTGATGTTCTTAACGCAGAAGAAGGATATGTCAATAAATACTGGAAATAAATCACTATGAAAATGATGGACAAGTATTTATATTCCAATATAATTCCGGCAATTTTCACTTTACTTTTAGCGACTTACTTCATTTATATTTCAGCTGCTTTTCCTTATTTTCATGTTGAAGTCACGTTAAACAATCAAGGAGAACTTATCGTAAGAAATATTGATGATAATGGAGCTGCATTTAAAGCAGGAATTAGGAAAAATGACATCATCTTGAAAATTAATGGCGAAAATCCTGAAAACCATTTCACCTTTAAAAAATATACGAAGATTGAACAGGTAAAAACAGTTGAATTTAAACGTGGTCTAGAGGTGCATACAAAAACGCTGACACACCACTATTCATTTCAAGAACAGTTAAAATACTTATTTTTCCCTGGATTTGTATTTATCTGCTGTCTTATTTTAAGTATTAGTATATCTAGACCAAAAGATAAAAACAGTATCACTGTCTTATTATCCTATTTTCTATTAGTATTTGGATTGGGTTATATAAGTGGGGGCGCCTCCTCACGGGGAGATTTGTTAGCTAGGGTCGTTACATCCTTTTCTCTCTCTTTATCTCCCGTGATTTTACTGCATCTTATTACCGGTTTATTCACAACTCTGCATATTAAACAATACTTCAAATGGCGCATTCATTGGTTTTATGCTATTTCTTTATGTTTAATAGGAATCTCTACGATACATGAGCTTTCAAATATCTATTTCACCTTTATCGACAATGCCTTACTTTTATTCTTTTTTGTAACCATTGTTGTGATTATTATTACGCTAACCATGACTTATTATAAAAATAGACGGTCAGCATCAAGCCCAGCTATTAAAATATTACTAGCTGGAACTTTTTTTGCCTTTTTCCCATTTCTTTTTTTGCATAGTTTACCTTACCTATTATTCAATTTTTCATTTATTAATCCTGAAATCTCATTGATGTTTTCACTCATTCTGCCACTTACAATCCTTTATTTAATTCGTAAAGAGCATATTATCGACATTGATTTCTTATTTCATTGGTTTAAAAGAGACTTTTTGTTCTCATTATTAGCTGGATTTCTTTTCTTTATCATTACAACTGCCACTTCTTTAGAACAGAAGATAATAAATTCATTCTATGTTTCAGGCATTTGTTTACTCATTTTCACGCTAAAAAACCCTATGTATTTCAAAAGTACTTCGAGATTCAGTCAGCCAAATCCAAACTTTCAACAACTACTGCATCGCCACTTTAAAAGGACCAGAAGTGATGCATCTCGACTGCAGCTAATAGAAACCATTACAGATGAAATCCACAAAGTCATTCCTGAAATTAAGACGATACACCATTTTAAGTTAAATAATACATCCAAAAAGGTTCATATGGATGATCCAGATTCCTATACGCTTGTTGAGCCCTTCACGGAGTTATTAGTAAGTAAAAGCTCTTCGATAGGTTCCATTGTGTTTCTTAAGCGTGGGTTTTGTTTGTTGATTCATGAAGAGCAAGATGCTTCGTTCTATCTATTTTGTAGTGACAAAAACAATCGAACCGTCTTAAATCCAGTTGAACAAACTTGGCTGGAAACACTTGCAAACTATAGTCATGTGCTATTGATGAACCAGTATACGATTGACAATGTCATTCAAGAGCTACATCATTTAAAAGAGAATGATGCTTATTCTTCAAAGTGGTTATCCAATTTTTTATTTTCTTATACGGAAAAAGAAAGAGTTCGATTAGCTGGTGATTTACATGACGTAGTTTTACAAGAGTTAGTCGTTATTAACAGAGGATTAGAAAGTATTCTAAAAGAAGCTTTATCTGATAAAATGCACACAGAAGTCTATGCAGTACGTGAAAAAGTGCTCGATTGTATTCATACGACACGGGAAACATGCAATCAATTAGCTCCTCCCTTTTTAATGGAGTTCGGGCTCATTCAAGCACTTGAGCAACTGATTAAAAGAATACATTTGCAAGCGAATTTCCATGTTCATTTCACTTGTGAAGCGTTCAATGATCGTTTATTACAGGAGGAATCTGTTATTGCATTGTACCGCATTATCCAGGAGTTACTGACGAATGCGATGAAGCATTCACAAGCTACCGCAGTCACGCTGTCATTGACGTATGAAGATAGTAACATACACTTATTTTATGCCGATAATGGAATCGGTTTGGATGTTAGTCAGATAGAGCAACGTTCTTTGCAGTTCAGTGGGCTTATTGGGATTAGGGAGAGGGTTAAAGGTTTAGATGGTACCGTTGAGTTTGCGGTCAATGATGGGCTGCAACTTACGATTTATTTACCTGTGTAGTCGGCACTACTTATTTAGAATTAACTAGGTGGTATCCTCCTCGCCAGTATAATGAACAAATCTAGCGAAGGAGCGACAAGTTTGAGCCGGAGTAATAAGACCAAGGAGGGATGCAGTTCAATCCTTCCTTAAGCGACAAAGCGGTGTAGAAGGACATTCTATTTTTTTAAGTGCCAAATATATATGTAGGTGTGTTGTTCTTTTATATCTATTCAAAAAAGCACAGTAAGCGGGTCCCTCCCCACTCACTGTGCTTTTCTCATGTAATTACTGCCCCGCTTGTTCCTTCAAAGCAGCAGCTCTATCTGTCTGCTCCCACGGTAATTCGATGTCTGTACGACCAAAGTGACCATAAGCAGCTGTTTGCTTATAAATCGGGCGACGTAGATCAAGCATTTTGATGATGCCTGCTGGACGAAGATCGAATAGTCCACGTACAAGCTCTACCAATTTACTTTCTGCTACTGTGCCTGTTCCGAATGTATCAATCGAAATCGATACTGGTTGCGCTACGCCGATTGCGTAAGCAAGTTGGACTTCACAACGATCTGCAAGGCCTGCCGCGACGATGTTTTTCGCTACATAGCGAGCCGCATACGAAGCTGAACGGTCCACTTTTGTTGCGTCTTTACCAGAGAATGCACCGCCGCCGTGACGTGCATAACCACCATATGTGTCCACGATGATTTTACGGCCTGTTAAACCTGCATCTCCTTGTGGTCCACCTACAACAAAGCTGCCAGTCGGGTTAATGAAGTACTTTGTATTGTCGTCAATCAGTTCAGCAGGGACAACCGGCTCAATAACAACTGCTTTAATATCGCGCTTGATTTGCTCAAGTGTCACTTCTGGATGATGCTGTGTTGAAATAACGATTGTATCGATACGAACTGGATTATTGTTTTCATCATATTCTACTGTCACTTGCGTTTTGCCATCTGGACGTAAATACGTTAGTTCCTCGTCTTTACGTACTTGTGCAAGACGACGTGACAATTTATGTGCCAAGCTGATTGGTAATGGCATCAATTCTGGTGTTTCATTACAAGCATAACCGAACATTAGGCCTTGGTCGCCTGCACCAATTGCTTCTAGTTCATCGTCTGTCATTGAACCTTCACGTGCTTCAAGCGCCTGGTCAACAGCCGCAGCAATTTCAGATGATTGTTCGTCAATTGCCGTTAGTACTGCTGATGTTTCCCAGTCAAAACCATATTTCGCACGTGTATAGCCAATTTCTTTCACTGTTTCACGCACTACTTTTGGAATATCTACATAAGTCGTTGTCGTAATTTCTCCTGCCACTAGAACAAGTCCCGTTGTAATCGTTGTTTCACACGCCACGCGCGCATTTGGATCTTCTGCAATAATTGCATCTAAGATCGCATCCGAAATTTGGTCACACATTTTGTCTGGATGTCCTTCTGTTACTGATTCTGATGTAAATAGTCGACGGTTTGTCATGTTAGTTCCTCCTATATCCTACGAGATTGATACGGTACTCATATGTCCCATGTAGAGTTCCATTTCAAAAGATACGGAACTACAAGCCACTGCGAGCTCTATACACGAGGATAAAGGGCCATTTCATATAAGAAGCCCTTCACTCACGTATTAACTACATAAGTGAAGGGCATGATTTCGAAAGCACCTTTCACTCTTATCATACAAAGAGACAAAAAACTCCCCTTGCTACAGGTTTGGCACCTTTGCGCAGACCAGAATGTCTTTGCAGGTTGCCGGGCTTCATAGGGCCTGACCCCTCCACCAGCTCGGGATAAGAGTATCCGTTCATCTACCCATGTTACGGAAATTATCGATTTATGTCAATTCTTTTTGGTATTTCGCATACAAATACTTCAAAACGTATTTGCACCCAGTTTTTTATCGAGCATGCCCGATAAATCCCTTTAAAAAATCTGTGGCATCCGCTGAATGAAGTTAATTAGTTGCAGTTTTAAATAGTATAGACTATTATTCTTAATGTGTTATACTAATTAAAAATATGATGTCACCCACTGAATGTGACTATATCAAAAGGATGGTAGATGACTATGATATCTGCGAAAATGAGCGACAAACTTAAAGATCTTCTGTCAGGTAAAAACGTAAAAATACAGCTTTCCGTTCCACAGCTTGTTGAAAAGGCAACAGCACGTGGGGAAGCACAATTGACTGCTGATGGTGCAGTCACAGCTCAAACGGGCAAGTATACGGGTCGCTCCCCTAAGGATAAATACATCGTTGAGGAAGCATCTACAAAAGACAAAATTGATTGGGGCAACGTAAACCGCCCGATTTCTTCTGATATTTTTGATTCACTATATAACAAAGTCATTAACCACTTAAAGGACAATGATGAGCTATTCGTTTTCAAAGGATTTGCAGGTGCTGACCCAGCTTCACGCCTAGCTATTCAAGTCGTCAATGAGTTCGCATGGCATAACTTGTTCGTTCATAACTTATTCATCCGTCCAACAACAGAAGAATTGTTGACACATGAAGCACAATTCACAATCGTTTCAGCTCCTACCTTCAAAGCAGACCCTGCTGTTGATGGGACGAATTCAGAGACATTCATCATCGTGTCTATGGAAAAACGAATTGTCTTAATTGGTGGAACTGAATACGCTGGTGAAATGAAAAAATCAATCTTCTCTATCATGAACTACCTGCTTCCAGAGAAAGATATACTACCCATGCACTGTTCGGCAAACGTTGGAGAAGACGGTGATGTTGCTTTATTCTTCGGGCTTTCCGGCACAGGTAAAACAACGCTTTCTGCAGATGCAGACCGTAAACTAATCGGTGATGATGAGCATGGCTGGTCTGATAATGGAGTCTTCAATATCGAAGGCGGCTGCTACGCAAAATGCATTAATTTATCACAAGAAAAAGAACCTGAAATCTTTGGTGCCATCCGTTTCGGTTCCGTTTTAGAAAACGTTGTTGTCGATCCTGACACGCGTATTCCAGATTATAATGATGGTTCATTAACTGAAAATACACGTGCGGCTTACCCAATTCAAGCTATCGATAACATCGTCGATCCTTCTGTTGCGGGTCATCCGAAAACTATTGTCTTCTTAACAGCAGATGCATTCGGCGTGTTGCCTCCGATTTCGAAATTGACAAAAGAACAGGCTATGTACCACTTCCTAAGCGGTTTCACATCGAAGCTTGCGGGAACTGAGCGTGGTATTACATCACCTGAAGCAACATTCTCAACATGCTTCGGTTCACCATTCCTACCACTGCATGCAACAGTTTACGCTGAGATGCTTGGTAAAAAAATCGATGAGCATGATGCACAAGTATTTCTTGTCAACACAGGCTGGACTGGCGGCGTATATGGCGTTGGAAAGCGGATGGATCTGAAACACACACGCGCAATGGTATGTGCAGCACTTACAGGACAGTTAAACGATGTTGAAACGACTACAAACGATGTATTCGGACTTGCAATGCCAACTGCCATCGAAGGTGTTCCAGCTGAAGTCTTGAACCCACGTAATGCATGGGCTGACGGTACTGCTTATGATGTAAAGGCGAATGAATTAGCAGATTTGTTCCGTGAAAACTTCAAGAAATTCGGTACAGTTACCGAAGAGATTTCCCTTAAAGGCGGACCTATTGCTTGACAATATAAAAGAGTGTAGCACATTTCACATGTGCTACACTCTTTTTCGTTTATTTGAATAGATTCACTATTGTATTTCCTTCCGAAACGACTTTACTGCATCCTTTTTAGTCATAAAAAACGAGTTTATTATCATCGTGCCCTACTATTTACAGACGGGCTGTTTCTTTCTTCCCTCGCGCCCTCATCCACATACATAAATCCCTCACTAACTGGGCATTTACTGTAGGAGGGATGAAATGCGTATACTCTGGAAAATACCAAGTGTCATAGACTTTGTCATGTTGACGAAGGGCATCTTCCAGTAGCACGGCCTGATGAAAGGATACGTTGTTATCCTGCAAACCATGAATAATAAGGACTTGTGCATCAATATCATCAACATGGAGCAATGCTGTGCGCTTTCGATATTCATCTGGCAGATTGTTCGGTGTACCGCCAATGACCCGTTTCATCATACGCCGCATATCCTTGCGTTCCTTATATGTAAAAACGATGTCAGACACGCCTGCCCATGTAACGACAGATGCAATATCATCGCGTAAAATGGCGGTCCACAATGCCATAATGCCACCACGTGAAAAGGCAAACAAGTGGATTTTTTCTTGATTCATCTTTGGATGCTGCTTCAGCACATCAACTGCATTTACTGCATCGTGACGATCAGCTCCTGCAAACTCGTCGCGTCCCTCACCGCCGCGATTGCCACGATAATAAGGTGCAAAGACGACAAATCCCTGCGATGCAAACTGTGCGATACGCGCCGGACGAACCATTCCGACATGCTGCATACCACCTCGCAAATAGATAATACCTTCATAATCCCCATCAGCTATCGGCTCCGCCATCAGCCCTTTGACCCGTAGTCCATCTGACCAATAAGTAATTTCCTCAAGCCCAACATGAGGGTTTGGCGAAGGATACGGCCTACGATGAACAATGGTGCCATCACGCTTCATGGTCTTCTACTCGCTTTCTAATGATTTCCATTCCCGTCCCCTTCATATGAAAACTCAATTCCTCAGACTGATCCAGTTCGTCGCTTGTTAACCACATCGCGCCTTCAGTTTCATGAAGAGTCGGTTGTTCGTCAATCTGGGTAACTTTCCCCGTAAATACGGCCTTACAAAATGTACTATCGCTGTGCACGACATATTCGGCGACTTTAACAAGATCCGTAATCGTCACACCTGTTTCCTCCATCATTTCACGAATCGCCGCCTCCTCGATAGACTCCCCTTCTTCCGCCTTGCCTCCAGGAAATTCAATGCCTCGAATTGAATGTCGCGTCAGCAACCATTTCCCCTTATATTTTAGTACGACAAGTACATGTCGAGCCTCCATACCAAGGTGATTATCCCCGAATGTCAGCTCCACACGCCCGCCGTTTACATCATTAAATTCCAGCATTGCCATCACGTCCTTTCGTTTAGTTTAACGAAAGTAAGGTAATTTCTCAATAAACCGCTTCGACTTGTCATCCGTAAACTCATGAATAAGTGCATAGACCTTCATCGTCCGCGTATCAATATCATGATTATCCTTGTCATAGTGATAGGGGACATAAGGCAAATGCGCTCTGAGAAAATTGCGAAACTCCAGTCGATCGACCTGATGGAATAATCGATGAAATACCGGGACATATTCTTCTGTGACATTTACTTCATATTCCCATGGTGAATCATCGGGGTGATGATACACTTGCTGATTCACAACTGACACGTACATTTTATATTTCTCCATGTGAACCCATCCTTTTTTTATTTTTAGGATGGCTCAATCACATACGTTCATACGTATGTGCGCCCAGATTTTTATCGAGCTTGCTCGATAAATTCCCCTAAAAAATCTGTGGCATCCGCTGGAGGCTTTAATTTCACTTAGTAGGATCACTTCCCTACTAAGTGAAATAAAAAAACACGCATCCCCATTTATTGGAAATGCATGTTTATTGTTGATTTACGCTGTAACGTCAATCGTAGTGCCTTTAGTTGGATGAGCTGCTGCCGGCTGGTCTGGTAAAACTTCCAGCATTTCTGTCATTGCACTCGTTTCCATTGAAAGCGTTTTGTTCAAAACGCTCATTTGTACAAGCGATTGCAAACTTCTAAGTTGGCTCGCCATAATCGAATTCATTTCCATTTGCTATCACTCCTTTCACAATCTTATTATCGGTACATCAGGCTCATTTTTAAGGGAATTCAATTATTTATTGCCATCACCCAAAAATGCACGTAGCATCCATTGTTTTTTCAATCGTCTGGTACGTTGCGTTCAATACGTCTTCTGTCATGTTGTTATCCGTTTCTTCAATCTACCGTAATGTCAAATCTCATTTCTTGCACGTTTTTCATTTTACTACCAATCTATACTTTACTATGGTATAATTTACTGACAGAATTTTCTGTTACCCGAAAAGGACGGTGAGGTGAAATTTATGAAACGAAATAGTACTCACATAATTGATATACTATTGCTATTGGTGCCTTTTATATATGGTTATTTAATCAATGCGTTGATACTTCCACTTTATCCATTCATTATGCAAGTAGCATTTCTCATCTTTTGGATTTTTGTAGGTATTCGCTTTTCAAAATGGGCTATTCCGAAATGGAAAAGCTTCTTAATAGCAAATACTTTTTGGTTAATTTCATTCATTTTATTCATTTGGCAATTTATTTTATTGGACGACAGTTCAAGAGATATGAATATAGCATTATTAGTACAGAACTACATGCTTCCATTTGTTTATGGGGCAGCGAGATTACTTCCTTTTTTACAAAGTGGGACAATGATTATGTTTATTGCGTATATTTTCATGTTGATAGCATTTTCTATTGGATTTTTTGTTAAGAGAAAATAACTATGGAAGTCCCTTTGTTATGTTCTTACACATAACAAAGCGATAGAGCAATTACTCTACCGCCTCTCATACATTTTTATTCAGTCCCTTAGGCTTCGGCTACCACTATTAAGGCATCTGCACTTTGTTTCGCGGGTAATTCCTTTTACATAGATTGAAAAGCCTATTCTCTCCTATCTTTCAAGAAATGCACGTAGCATCCATTGATGTTTTTCAATCGTTTGGTACGTGGCATTCAATACGTCTTCTGTCATATCGTCACCCGTTTGTCCGGCCAATTCCATGCCTTTTTTCAATGATTGCATGATTTTACCGTAGTCATTGGCAATGGTCTGTACCATTTCTTCGGCTTTCTCTTGCCCGCTCGCTTCTTTCACAACAGACTGCTCCAAATGTTGTTTCAGCGTAGCAACAGGATTGCTGCCCAATGTTAAAATCCGCTCAGCGATTTCGTCCATATGCAGCGTCGCCTCATTATATAATTCCTCGAATTTTGTATGCAGTGTGAAAAACTGATGGCCCTTGACGTACCAATGATAATTATGCAATTTCGCATACATCACCGACCATGAGGACACTTGGATATTCAATTCCTGAATAAGCTCTTTCGACATAACAAAATCTCTCCTTCTAATTCATCTTCCTGTTAATTTGCCTCAAAAGTCAGTAGAATAAACATAACAGCACGAATAGGGAGTTATTAACTTGAAAACAATTTTAATGGGCATCATCAAATTTTATCAAAAAGTCATTTCACCGTTAACGCCACCCTCATGCCGTTTCTATCCGACCTGTTCACATTACGGAATCGAAGCCATCGACAAGCACGGGGCACTGAAGGGTTCATGGTTGGCGGTTCGTCGTATTTCAAAATGCCATCCCTTTCATGAGGGTGGATTTGACCCCGTTCCGGAGAAAGAGATAGTGGATAAATAGAGACGGTTCGGCATCATTTTGCCGAATCGTTTTTTTAGTTGCCAAATGACGAACTCTCTTGTATGATAATAAAGTTAGTTACCTAAATCGTAACGATTCCTATTAATTAATTGGAGGATATTTACTCATGAATAAAAAAATCATTGTCATCATTTCATTACTGACGATACTACTACTTGCCGCCTGTGGCAATAAAGAAGTGAATATTGAACAACCAACAAACAACAGTGGAGAACTTGCTGTTTACACAACCGTCTATCCACTGCAATATTTCACGGAACGGATCGGTGGCGAGCACGTTGATGTTAAATCCATCTATCCACCTGGTGCAGATGAGCATACATTTGATCCGACTCAAAAAGATATGATGGCACTTGCTGATTCTGATTTATTCTTCTATATTGGCCTTGGCCTAGAAGGTTTTGTAGATAATGCAGAAAAGACATTGAAGAATGAACATGTCACAATGATTGCGACAGCAGAAGGTATTTCTGAAGAGATGCTTGAAGAAGGGCATGGACATGATGAAGAGGGACATGAGCACGAGGATGAAAGTCATGATGAAGCAGGGCATGACCATGGTCCACTTGATCCCCACGTCTGGATTTCTCCAAAACTAAGTGTAGAGCTTGCTACTTCTATCAAAAATTCTTTAATTGAGAAAGCGCCTGACATGGCAGCTGAATTCGAGAAAAACTTCGAACAGTTGAGTGCTGACTTAGTTGAACTAGATGGTAAATTCAAAGAAATGGCTACCGATGCACCATCTAAAACATTCTTTGTTTCCCATGCGGCATTCAGCTATATTGCTGATCCATATGGCCTTGAGCAGGTCGCCATTGCTGGATTGAACTCGCAAAGTGAGCCTTCCCAAAAACAATTGGCAGCACTTGTTGAACAGGCTCAAGAACTGGATGTGCGCTATATCCTATTCGAGCAAAATGTTTCATCCAAACCGACTGAGGTCATACGCAAGGAAATTGGTGCCGAAGCACTGACACTGCATAATTTGGGCGTACTGACGGTGGATGATATGGAACATAAT
Organism: Sporosarcina sp. FSL K6-3457; assembly: GCF_038007285.1. GTDB lineage: Bacteria > Bacillota > Bacilli > Bacillales_A > Planococcaceae > Sporosarcina. The sequence continues at coordinate 1,186,714 of NZ_JBBOWX010000001.1, read as the reverse complement.
GAGGACTATTTTTCCTTAATGGTACGGAATATCGAAACATTGAGGATAGCGTTAGGTGGAGAATGATTTAAAAGATGCTGTTTTGCATAGCCGAGTTCAATCCGGTGAGCAAGACAGCTTTTTTTGATTGAATGGCTTGTTTCAGCTGTTGCCATGACAGTTATGGAATTTACACCGACAGCTCGACTTTATCAAGATAGCGTCAGAAACAGGGGGTGTAAGAAAAAGGTATTATATTTGTTGACTAATGTTTTTATAAAGTTTAATATTATTGAGAACGTATATTCTTAAACGGGAGGGTTAAAATGAAAAAAACAATTATTTTTGTTTTATTAAATGAGTTTGCTGATTGGGAGTTTAGTTATTTAGCTGCTAAACTAAACGATGCTTCCCTTGGAGCTAAATATGAAGTTAGAACTTTAAGTCTAACTACTGACCCCATTAAATCGATTGGGGGGTTAACTGTTATTCCTGACTACTCAATTACTAATTTCCCTTTGGATTTTTCTGGATTGGTCTTAATAGGTGGTAATTCTTGGCGTAAGGAAGAAAGTAAAATCATAACAGCTATTATTGATAAAGGATTAGAAAACAATATACCTATCGGTGCTATTTGTGATGCTACAACATTTTTGGGGAAAAATCGATACTTAAACAATGTCAAACACACGAGTAATCAACTAGATAACTTAAAGCTATACGCTGGAGATAATTATACTAATGAGCAAGCTTATATTATGGAGCAATCAGTAAGTGATCAAAATATCATCACAGCTAATGGGACGGCAGCACTTGAATTTGCTAAGCAGTATTATTTAACTCTAGAGCCAGAGGTAAAGGATGAAATTGAGCAGTGGTATAATTTCAATAAACTAGGATACTATGAAACATTGAAAAAAATATGAACTAACTGTCCGGTTCTATCTCAGTATAGATAACATAACTCAAACCTAATATTCGGTTTCCCACTAGGTTTGAGTTTTATTATTTTTCTATGTCAATCAAAAATACCCAGAAGTTGATTGTTCGATAAATCTCTAATCGCTTTTATGAAGAAAAAGTGTTTAATTTAGGTCAGTCCACCCATTCCCTCAATTCCCGCCGCAACAACTTATTCGATGCATTTCTTGGCAATTTATCAACAAAGCGGAACTCCTTCGGTACTTTATAGCGTGCTAACCGCTCCTCGCAAAACAATCGCAACTCCTCTGCCGTCACATTACCCGCTGCGACGACAAAGGCTATCGGTACACTTCCCCATTCGGCATGTTCTCGCCCACATACACCCGCTTCACTAACATTCGGATGCGCTACGAGTACATTTTCAATTTCTGCTGGATAAATATTTTCCCCACCTGAAATAATTAAATCTGAACGCCGATCGACAATGTACAAATAGCCTTCTTCGTCGAAATAGCCGATATCCCCCGTTGGCAACCAGCCATCCTCCAACGGATTGACATCTGCAAATCGCCCGATATACCCAGGCGTCACATGTGGACCACGTATTAATACCTCACCTTTATCACCTGTATTCGCCGTATCTTTTATCTTGATTTGATTAAAAAACAGCGGCTTGCCTGCAGAACCCATTTTACGCATCGCATCACCAGCAGCCAAAGTGGCCGTCTGTGAACTTGTTTCTGTCATGCCATACGTTTGAAGCACGGGAATGTTACAAGCAACCGACCGCTCCAAATAATCAACAGGCACTGAGCCACCACCAGCGAGCATCGTTTGGAAGGATGGATGAGCTATCGTATTGTCCTTTTCAAGCTCTCTCAGGATTTTATCCAACGTCAATGACACTACGGACATTCTTGTCACCGAGCCATCGCGGATTTCCGCCGCCGCCCGAATCGCGTCAAATTTTTCGTACAATCTGACTTCCATTCCATACAAAATAGATCGAACGAGAATAGAGAAACCGCTAATATGAAATAATGGCATAGCACACAGCCAAACATCCTTATCATTCAAGCCAAGATTCAAAACAGATGACATTGCACTCGAAACATGATTACCCGCCGTTTGACGAACACCTTTTGGAAAACCTGTCGTGCCCGATGTATACATAATCGTAATGGTCCGATCTGCTGTCCACAGTTCCTGAACGTCAAATTGCTGCTCTACACTTCGGTCAATTGTCGAATAAAGCAACTGGGGGACAGCTGAATCAGCGACAACATGACTCATTTCATCCGCAACAATGACCGCACTAGCTTCTGAATCTTTCAGCTGCCACTCCAATTCTTTCATCGTTAGCCGGCTATTCAACATGACAATTTCAAGTCCTGCTAACATACAGCCATGGATGACGAACACCATCTCCGCGTTCGAAGGACCAAGCAATGCAACGCGTTGTCCTTCCCGCAAATCATTGGCTACCAATTTTCCAGCCAACTGCATCGAACGCTTTTTCAGCTGGGCAAATGTCCATGTTTCATCCTCAAAGGATAGAGCTGTTTTGTCTGGTGTTAAATACGCACGTTGCATTAGCCAGTTTGGAATCATTTTTTCACCCTCCATTCGGAATAAATGAAATGCTCAGCTAGACAAAAAGCTGCCCTGTAATAGGCAGCTTTCTGGTTATCCAGTTTATTAAGGAAAACGTGGGAATTGTCCGAAATCCGGTTGACGTTTTTCTTTAAACGCGTCACGGCCTTCTTTCGCCTCGTCCGTTGTGTAATACAGAAGTGTTGCGTCACCAGCCATTTGTTGCAAGCCTGCAAGGCCATCCGTATCTGCGTTCATTGCTGCTTTGACAAAACGAAGTGCAGTTGGACTCATTGTAAGCATTTCTTCACACCATTGAACGGTTTCGTCTTCCAGTTGCGCATAAGGAACGACTGTATTGACAAGTCCCATATCAAGCGCTTCCTGTGCGTCGTATTGACGGCACAGGAACCAAATTTCACGTGCTTTCTTATGACCAATAATACGTGCCAGGTAACCTGAACCGTAACCCGCGTCGAACGAACCAACTTTTGGTCCTGTTTGTCCGAATCGCGCATTGTCTGCTGCAATCGTCAAGTCACAAACGACGTGTAGCACGTGTCCGCCGCCAATTGCATATCCCGCAACCATTGCCACAACTGGCTTCGGAATCACGCGGATAAGACGCTGTAGGTCAAGTACGTTCAAACGTGGAATTTCGTCATCTCCCACATAGCCACCATGGCCCCGGACAGATTGATCGCCACCTGAACAGAATGCTTTCTCACCTTCACCTGTTAAAACAATAACACCAATGCTCGCGTCATCACGTGCGCGTGAAAATGCATCGATCAATTCCATTACGGTTTTTGGACGGAATGCGTTGCGCACTTCCGGACGGTTAATTGTTATTTTTGCGATACCACTATACTTTTCGTATTTGATATCTTCGTATGTACGAAGTGTTTCCCATTGACGTGTCATATAGACCCTCCTCGATTTTCACTCTATCAATTTTGCCACGGCGAAATTGCGTCCAAATTTTGAATTGTGCCCGCAGGAAGCGGGTATGCGGTCGTTGCGACAGGACGTCGCGAACTTAGACTGCCTACAATTAACTCCCTTCAAAATTTGTGACATCCGCCGGAGGCCTTTAAGTTGAATCAGCAGAGGAGTTCTGCTGATTCAACTTAAAATGTGCTTCTCTACCATTGTAGCAAACACAGCCGGATTTTCCACATGAATTGCATGTCCGACATGGACAATCGTTTCATGGCGAGCATTTGAGAAATAACTCATCATTTCCCGGGCAATATTCACAAATTTTATGTCGAGTTCTCCCGTTATGAGCAAAACAGCAAGATTGAGCGCATGAAGTTGCTGCCAATAGGACGGCTGACTACCAGTCCCAATCCCTCGCAAACTGTTCGCAAGTCCCATTTCACACTGGTTAAGTCGTTCTTCCCTGACCGCTAGCTTCTTTTCTTCTGACAATCCTCGCTGTGAATCAAACAATGGAATACGCTCCCAAAAATCAACAAAGGCCGGCAAGCCATCCGCTACAATTCGATCAGCCAAGCGACTGTCCGCCGCCTTCCGGTCAGCTCGCTCCTCAGCTGTTTTCAACCCCGGAGAAGAACTTTCGAGTATTAGCGATGTCACTCTTCTGGGATACTGAACTGTATAAGCGAGGGCTACGCGGCCTCCCATGGAATAGCCAAGCAATGTGAATCGCTCTAACGATAGCATGTTAAAAAGTGCTTCAAGATCTTCTACTTGCTGTTCCATCGAATAACGCGCTATATCCTCTGGCATCGCTGTTTTCCCATGACCCGTTAAATCTATCGCGACAGTTCGAAATCGACCTTTGAACAGCTCGATGACCTCTTGCCAAGTAGCCGTACTCCCCGTAAAACCATGCAACAAGACAATCGTCGGTAAGCTATCATCATCATTCATCGCCACATGGATATCTATTCCCCGAATGTGCACAAATCGTTCAGACATCGCTATCAAGCCTAGCTGTAATCTGTGCCCACAGCTCACGATGTGCTTGCACATTCACCTGACGATCCGAAAACACTTCAATAATCCGCACTGGCTTGTCTTTCGAACGAACAAGCTCTGCTTGAAATTGTTCTGGCGTCCTCACCGCTGCATATTGTGCATCATACATTTCCGCAATATGATTGAATGTCAACCCCGTCGGCGTACCAAACAACTCTTCAAAATGGTGCGTAACCTCAGATTGCGGAAGATAAGAGAAAATCCCACCACCATCGTTATTCATAATGACAATCGTCAAGTCCATGTCATGAAAGCGACTGACAATCAAACCATTGACATCATGTAAAAACGATAAATCACCAATATACAACCAAGTTGGCCGCTTGCGTGCCGTCTGAATACCAAATGCCGTTGACACAACCCCATCAATGCCATTTGTCCCGCGATTAGCAAAAATCGTGACGTCTTTTGCCGTTGCCCTGAAAAATGTATCGATATCACGAATCGGCATACTGCTCCCACTAACCAGATCACTACCAGCTGGCAAATACTCGATTAGCATTTTTGCAAAGATTCCTTCATCACCAGCGATTCCCTCATAACTGTTTGTCATATCAGATGCTAGCTGATTCGCTGCGGCCCATAACTCCGTATAAGCTGTCTGCGGCTTATCCACAAGCAGTGGAAAAATCGCTGCCGGTGCTGTCTGAATATGGTGCGTGACAACGCCGAGTGCATCCCGAAATTCTGGTGATTCATCCACTGCAATGACAATCGAAGGTCTTACCTTTTTCAAATAAAGGGCTAACGGCTTCGACACAGGTTGTGCACCAAAACGAATAACCGTCTCCGGCATCACCTTGTCACAGAAAACACCGCTTTTTAACAGGGCATCATAGTGATCGATACATAACGCCACACACTGTTCGGGTACCTCTGAACGAAGATTTGATAATGGATCGCACAGTACAGGCCATTGTAGCGCATTGGCAAATTGCCAAAACGCTTCTTTATCGAACCCGACTGGCAGTTCACCAGCAATAATAATTCCCGTCTCAGACTCAGCTAGAATGCCCTTGATTAGTTGTGCTGTATTAGCATCTAAAGTAGCAATACCTGTTAAATGCCGCCGAAATGTCGATGTAGGCGTTGCCCGATCAAAATCAATCAACAACGGTTCTCGGAATGGTACATTCAAGTGAACTGGTCCAAAAGGGGCTGTTATCGCAACTGACAGTGCACGACTAATATGACGATCGATGAAGTCATCAATATCTGAATTTCCTTCTGGTAAAGGCATGTCCACACTATATTTGACGTGCTCTCCATACATGCGAATCTGATCAATCGCTTGCGGTGCACCGACTTCTCTTAATTCATGCGGCCGGTCTGCTGTGATAACAATGAGCGGAACACGCGCATAATAGGCCTCAGTAATAGCTGGGTGGTAATTCGATGCCGCCGTACCAGACGTACAAAGCAGGACAACGGGCTTACCAGATGCTTTCGCAAGACCCAATGCAAAATAAGCAGCTGAACGTTCGTCAACTTGCATATAGACGTCGAGGTTTTCAGTCGAAGCAAATGCATAAGCAAGTGGTGTCGAACGTGAACCTGGACTAATCACAACTGTCGTCACACCTGCATTCATCAATGCTCCGGTCATTCGCCGGACGTAATCCGTCAATACCTCACGGTTATCCATTCAATTTTCCTCCAAGCGCCCGCATAACCGGTCTAAATTTGACCCATGTTTCATCATATTCTTTATCTGGTTCAGAATCTGCTACGATTCCACCGCCTGCGTACAAATACGCACGATCACCATCCAATAGTGCCGAACGAATCGCAACCGCGAATTCCCCGTTCCCCGCCGTATCCGTCCAGCCAATTGGCGCAGCATAATAACCCCGATCCATCTTCTCCTCAGATCGAATCATTTCCATCGATACATTCGTTGGAACCCCACCAAGTGCGGGAGTCGGATGAAGTGCTTGAACTAAAGTAAAAATGTCAGTCCCTTGCTCTACTTGCCCTTCAATCGGTGTGAATAAATGCTGGATATCACGAATCTTCATGAGTTTCGGTGCTTTTGGCATCACGATATTCGTGCAAAACGATTGAAACACCTGAGAAATCATATTAACGACATATTGATGCTCTTCACGGTTTTTACGATCCTCTAATAGTTCCTCACCGAGTGCACGATCCTCCCCTGCTGACTTACCGCGTTTGATAGATCCAGCTACACATGCTGAATACGCCCATCCATCCGATATTTCGATTAAGCGTTCTGGTGTAGCCCCAAAAAATAATTGGCCGTCATTTTGCAAGCCAAAATGATAACTCTCCTGCTGCTCATTTGAAATATGGTAAAGTGCAGTAACAGCCGGTACTTCATCCGCAAAATTTAACTGTACGGAGCGTGCAATAACCACTTTCTCCGCTTCACCGTTATTAATTTTATCTGTCACATCTGCGACAGCCTGCATATACTTGTCCTTTGCGATTTCCTCGATGGAAACAACTTTTGGTTTTGAAAGGAGATTGAACTCCTCTACTTGTGCAATATGGATGAGACGATCACGTTCATCACGTAACCGATCGAACTCTTTCGCTGCTTCACTGCTTTCCGTTACAAGGTTGATGGAAATTGAAGTCTTGCCATTTTTAATGGTCAATTGGAAGGATGGCACAACAAAATAAGCAGAGGGAAATGCTTCCCACTCAGCTTCCTTCACACTTTTCGGATCATATGAAAATCCTCCAAACAGTACGGGTTCCATATCCTTTTCCTCTTTAATAAGCGCGGCACGCAAATGATTCCAGGCTGTCGAAATATATTGGAAGCGCTCCTCAGCACTATCGCTTGTCAGTACAGTCGCATGTCCAATTCCAACCAGCGTCATCGTTTTATCTGCATTTTGCCAATAAAACCGTTTCTCTCTATAACAGGAATCCCCCGCTTCAAAAAATGCAAGTGGTGAAATTCGTCCCGCATCGACGGTTTCCGTAAAAAATCGTACTGCATGATCCTCGATTTTCAATTGAGTTTTGCGGGTAGCGGTCAACTTCCGGTTCATCATTTTCCCTCCGTACATTCATTCAACTAATTATATACTTATACCTTTATACTATCATACCGAATTTTCGACATTTCAGCACATATTAGACCTTCAACATTTGCGCCCTTCATTCGTCACCTCACTCCCCTTTTCTCTGTTTTTAGGTAAACAAAAAGAACGCCCGCAATGAGCGTCCAAATGAATAAATAATATTTTGAAGCTAGGCATTTGTTTATCTAAATAGTAGACATTCCCTCTAACAGAGTTTTCGCATCTTCATTCAAGTGGGATTTCACTTCTTCTCTCATCAATAAAGCTGCATTATTTTTTACCGACAACTTTAAACCTCTTAAATCGAAATTTGAAGCGTACGTATTAATCCCATAAACAACATTCATTTCCTGACGATTCAAGTCGATAAACTTTTTATCAGTATTGTTTGTAAGAAAATCTAACAATGCCCTCGCGTTCCCTCGAAGAAGATGCTTGTACTCATTTAATAAAACGATGTTCCCTTCAATATGCTTTCTAGCTGTAACTAAGTCCAAATCTTCTATGCTTTTGTTGATTTTATTCAACAACTCTTGAATATCCAATCATAGCTCCCCTTTAGCCTATTTATAGTATTGTCATCGGTCAGATAATGATATTGTTAATAGTTAAAAAGGCCATTGGTACAACAGGGTTCTCCCGACCTGTTGTTTATTTCAGTACATAATAAGCAGGACGCATGTCCACTTTGTCGAATTTAGAGTACAATAGAGATAGTACAAAATGATAGGGAGAGAGCAATTTTGCAACAGACAATAAAAGCAGATACAGGGTGGCGCATTTGGTGGCAACTGACGCGTCCACATACCCTAACAGCAGCATTTGCACCTGTATTCCTCGGTACAATGATTGCGTTACCTAGCACAAACCTCAATTTCACTTTATTTTTCGCCATGCTCACTGCCAGCGTCTTCATACAAATGGCGACGAATATGTTCAACGAATACTATGATTTCAAACGTGGCCTTGATACAGAGCATTCCATTGGCATCGGCGGTACAATTGTCCGCAATGGTGTTAAACCAAAAACTGTATTAAATCTTGCCTTTTTACTATACGGAATTTCCATTCTCATTGGCATCTACATCTGTATGGAAACATCATGGATGCTCGCTGTTGTCGGTGTCTTATCGATGATGATTGGCTATTTCTACACGGGTGGACCATACCCAATCGCCTACACACCTTTTGGAGAGTTAGTGTCTGGCGTAGTCATGGGCATGTTCCTCATTCTCATTGCATTTTACATCCAGACAGGGACCGTCACGACAGAAGCTGTGCTATTATCCATCCCTAGTATGCTGCTCGTCGGTGGAATCATGATGGCCAACAACATCCGTGATATTGAAGGTGATACCGAAGGCGGTCGAAAGACACTTGCCATCCTGGTTGGTCGATCCAATGCCATCACAATTTTAATGTTCTTTTTCATCATCTCGTATGGTTGGATTATCGCACTAGTTATTTTGGGTTACCTTACACCTTGGGCACTTCTCATTTTGCTCAGTATCAAAAAACCAGCAACTGCAATCACTGTATTCCGAAAAAATTTACAACCACTTGAAGTCATGCCCGCCATGAAAAATACTGCTGTGACCAACACGCTATTTGGATTGTTACTCGGTCTTGGTATACTCTTCAATCATTTATTCTAAAAAATATCAGCCTGCAACCGCGAATCAAATCCGGTTGCAGGCTTTTTTAATCAATTACGTCTCAGCGTAATTGCGTCCAGATTTTTTTCGAGCTTGGAGCCTACAGGATGTAGGTCATGCAACCGATGCCGCAGGATGCGGCGAACTTAGGTTGCCTTCTGAGTCCCTTAAAAATCTGTGACATTCGCCGGAGGCTTTAACTGAATTCTCCTGAATTCAATTAATCAAATCGGCAATTTTTGCACATACTGTTGGTATTCCCAAAAAGGACGTGACAAAACGTGCTGAATGAAAAACAACAAACGGTACTGAAAAAAGAATTAGTAGAAATGAAAGAGCATTTATCAACGACGGCAGATGAAACGGATAGTAAGGAAAGTGCACAAGAAGCCGCTGGTGAATTGTCGATGTATGACAACCACCCCGCTGATATGGGCACAGAACTGTTTGAGCGCGAGAAAGACATCGCTCTTAACATCCATGCTAACTCAGAGTTAGAAAAGGTCGAGAACGCCTTACAAGCAATGCAGGACGGTACTTATGGAATTTGTGAAGTCTGCCAAAAAAAAATTCCATTCGAACGACTCGAAGCCGTCCCATACACAACACTTTGCATTGACCATGCGACAGAACAGGAAGTACCGCATGATCGTCCAGTCGAGGATGATATCCTCGTCATGGCTAACCCAAATTCATATGCCGATAGAAAAACTGGAGTAGCCCGTGACAGCGAAGACAGCTTTCAAGAAATCGCAAAGTCTGGCACCTCAGAAACCCCTTCAGACTTCATAGGCGACCATGACAGCTATGATACGTTATACGATAGTGATATCGAAGACGGGGCAGCAGAAACGATTGAAAAGTTTACAGGTACAGACATAAGCGGCAAATCACGGGGCTTCATTAGATCCGATGCCTCCGAACAATACGAAGCTGAGCTCGATAGCCAGGAGTATGAATAGAATAACTAAACTATAAAAAGCGACCTCCCGAGTGTTGAAGCTCTGGGATGTCGCTTTCACTATCAGTAATTATGTACTTACTTATTCTTCAAGACGGGGTATCCTTATTTCAACTTATCCACAGTACGAGATTTTATAGTTTCTTAAGACATAAAAAAGCTAGGTCATAAGTCCATTAAGAACTTACAATCTAGCTTTTTTGTATGACCCCTACGGGATTCGAACCCGTGTTACCGCCGTGAAAGGGCGGTGTCTTAACCGCTTGACCAAGGGGCCAACTATATGGCGGAGAAGGAGGGATTCGAACCCTCGCACCGCTTTCGCGATCTATACCCTTAGCAGGGGCACCTCTTGAGCCACTTGAGTACTTCCCCGTATAAATTGGCTCCGCAGGTAGGACTCGAACCTACGACCGATCGGTTAACAGCCGATTGCTCTACCACTGAGCTACTGCGGAATGGTGGGCCTAAGTGGACTCGAACCACCGACCTCACGCTTATCAGGCGTGCGCTCTAACCAGCTGAGCTATAGGCCCTAATTTGGAGCGGATGAAGGGAATCGAACCCTCATCATCAGCTTGGAAGGCTGAGGTTTTACCACTAAACTACATCCGCATAAGATGGTGGCTCAGGACGGAATCGAACCGCCGACACAAGGATTTTCAGTCCTTTGCTCTACCGACTGAGCTACTGAGCCACATTATGTACTACTTAAAAAATGGCGGTCCCGACCGGGATCGAACCGGCGATCTCCTGCGTGACAGGCAGGCATGTTAACCGCTACACCACGGGACCATTTGGTTGCGGGGGCAGGATTTGAACCTGCGACCTTCGGGTTATGAGCCCGACGAGCTACCACTGCTCCACCCCGCGATAACAATATTTACAACCTTATTACTCTCTTCAGTACAGTTCACCATCTCATAAAATGGAGGAGGTAGAGGGATTCGAACCCCCGCGCGGTTTAACCCGCCTGACGGTTTTCAAGACCGTTCCCTTCAGCCGAACTTGGGTATACCTCCACATAAACATATAGTACTGGTGGACCTTGCAGGACTCGAACCTGCGACCGGACGGTTATGAGCCGTCTGCTCTAACCAACTGAGCTAAAGGTCCTTTAAGATGGCGGCAGAGGGGATCGAACCCCCGACCTTACGGGTATGAACCGTACGCTCTAGCCAGCTGAGCTACGCCGCCAGGATCTTTATACAAGTTGTTTTGGTGGAGCCTAGCGGGATCGAACCGCTGACCTCCTGCGTGCAAGGCAGGCGCTCTCCCAGCTGAGCTAAGGCCCCATGAATTAATGGGTATTACTACTCGCATAACTTAATGGTCGGGAAGACAGGATTCGAACCTGCGACCCCTTGGTCCCAAACCAAGTGCTCTACCAAGCTGAGCTACTTCCCGTGTCAAATTTTAACTACTTTCATAACACTTCGTGTCAGTGAAAACTTTTAATGGTGCGCCCGGCAGAAGTCGAATCCACAACCTCCTGATCCGTAGTCAGGTGCTCTATCCAATTGAGCTACGAGCGCATATAAATACATTTAGTTTACGATATTGGTGCCGAGAACCGGAATCGAACCGGTACGGTAGTCACCTACCGCAGGATTTTAAGTCCTGTGCGTCTGCCAGTTCCGCCACCCCGGCAAAGAATTGGAGCGGAAGACGGGATTCGAACCCGCGACCCCGACCTTGGCAAGGTCGTATTCTACCACTGAACTACTTCCGCATTATAAGTGCGGGTAAAGGGAGTCGAACCCCCACGCCCGAAGGCACTAGATCCTAAGTCTAGCGCGTCTGCCAGTTCCGCCATACCCGCATTATATATAGTAGGAATTAAATTCCATTCTTTTTTCATGAAACATAATCATGAAAAATGGTGAGCCATGCAGGATTCGAACCTGCGACCCTCTGATTAAAAGTCAGATGCTCTACCAACTGAGCTAATGGCTCGAAAAGTGGTGCCGGCGAAAGGACTTGAACCCTCAACCTACTGATTACAAGTCAGTTGCTCTACCAGTTGAGCTACACCGGCTAAAGTGTATTCATTATAAAATAATGGTGGAGGATGACGGGCTCGAACCGCCGACCCCCTGCTTGTAAGGCAGGTGCTCTCCCAGCTGAGCTAATCCTCCTGGGTAAAAGTGCTGTATGTAATGAATTGTACAGGTCCGGCGACGTCCTACTCTTGCAGGGGGAAACCCCCAACTACCATCGGCGCTGAAGAGCTTAACTTCCGTGTTCGGGATGGGAACGGGTGTGACCTCTTCGCCTTCGTCACCAGACCTGCATGTCCTTTTCTCAAAGACAATACTCATTATATCAAATCTTTTGAGATTTGCAAGTACTTTTTTATGAACGGTACTTATTCGCTCAAAACTGAATAAAAGAGACATTAAGACTTTTTAGCGTATTTCAGCTAAAATAGTCTTCCATAGTTCACAAATCAGGGCCAACCTGCCCTTTTTACTATAAGGTTAAGTCCTCGTTCGATTAGTATCCGTCAGCTCCACACGTCACCGTGCTTCCACCCCAGACCTATCAACCTCATCTTCTTTGAGGGAACTTACTTACTTGCGTAATGGGAAATCTCATCTCGAGGGGGGCTTCATGCTTAGATGCTTTCAGCATTTATCCCGTCCACACATAGCTACCCAGCGATGCCTTTGGCAAGACAACTGGTACACCAGCGGTGTGTCCATCCCGGTCCTCTCGTACTAAGGACAGCTCCTCTCAAATTTCCTGCGCCCGCGACGGATAGGGACCGAACTGTCTCACGACGTTCTGAACCCAGCTCGCGTACCGCTTTAATGGGCGAACAGCCCAACCCTTGGGACCGACTACAGCCCCAGGATGCGATGAGCCGACATCGAGGTGCCAAACCTCCCCGTCGATGTGGACTCTTGGGGGAGATAAGCCTGTTATCCCCGGGGTAGCTTTTATCCGTTGAGCGATGGCCCTTCCATGCGGAACCACCGGATCACTAAGCCCGTCTTTCGACCCTGCTCGACTTGTAGGTCTCGCAGTCAAGCTCCCTTATGCCTTTGCACTCTACGAATGATGTCCAACCATTCTGAGGGAACCTTTGGGCGCCTCCGTTACTCTTTAGGAGGCGACCGCCCCAGTCAAACTGTCCGCCTGACACTGTCTCCTGCCCCGATAAGGGGCATGGGTTAGAAGTCCAATACAGCCAGGGTAGTATCCCACCAACGCCTCCTCCGAAGCTGGCGCTCCGGAATCTTAGGCTCCTACCTATCCTGTACAGGCTGCACCGGAATTCAATATCAGGTTACAGTAAAGCTCCACGGGGTCTTTCCGTCCTGTCGCGGGTAACCTGCATCTTCACAGGTATTATAATTTCACCGAGTCTCTCGTTGAGACAGTGCCCAGATCGTTACGCCTTTCGTGCGGGTCGGAACTTACCCGACAAGGAATTTCGCTACCTTAGGACCGTTATAGTTACGGCCGCCGTTTACTGGGGCTTCAATTCAAAGCTTCGCTTGCGCTGACCTCTCCTCTTAACCTTCCAGCACCGGGCAGGCGTCAGCCCCTATACTTCACCTTACGGTTTTGCAGAGACCTGTGTTTTTGCTAAACAGTCGCCTGGGCCTATTCACTGCGGCTCTCTCGGGCTTTAACACCCTACCAGAGCACCCCTTCTCCCGAAGTTACGGGGTCATTTTGCCGAGTTCCTTAACGAGAGTTCTCTCGATCACCTTAGGATTCTCTCCTCGCCTACCTGTGTCGGTTTGCGGTACAGGCACCTCCCGCCTCGCTAGAGGCTTTTCTTGGCAGCGTGAAATCAGGGACTCCGGAGATAAATCTCCTCGCCATCACAGCTCAATGTTATAGGAACGGGATTTGCCTCATTCCACACCTTACTGCTTAGACGCACATAACCAACAGTGCGCTCACCCTATCCTACTGCGTCCCCCCATTACTCAAACGGCGGGGAGGTGGTACAGGAATATCAACCTGTTATCCATCGTCTACGCCTTTCGGCCTCGACTTAGGTCCTGACTAACCCTGAGCGGACGAGCCTTCCTCAGGAAACCTTGGGCATTCGGTGGAAGGGATTCTCACCCTTCTTTCGCTACTCATACCGGCATTCTCACTTCCAAGCGCTCCACCAGTCCTTACGGTCTAGCTTCGACGCCCTTGGAACGCTCTCCTACCACTGACACCAAAGGTGTCAATCCACAGTTTCGGTGATTCGTTTAGCCCCGGTACATTTTCGGCGCAGCGCCACTCGACCAGTGAGCTATTACGCACTCTTTAAATGATGGCTGCTTCTGAGCCAACATCCTGGTTGTCTGGGCAACGCCACATCCTTTTCCACTTAACGAATACTTGGGGACCTTAACTGGTGGTCTGGGCTGTTTCCCTCTCGACTACGGATCTTATCACCCGCAGTCTGACTCCCAAACATAAATCATCGGCATTCGGAGTTTGTCTGAATTCGGTAACCCGGGATGGGCCCCTAGTCCAAACAGTGCTCTACCTCCGAGATTCTTAAGTTTGAGGCTAGCCCTAAAGCTATTTCGGAGAGAACCAGCTATCTCCAGGTTCGATTGGAATTTCACCGCTACCCACACCTCATCCCCGCATTTTTCAACATACGTGGGTTCGGGCCTCCAGTAAGTGTTACCTTACCTTCACCCTGGACATGGGTAGATCACCTGGTTTCGGGTCTACGACCCCATACTCATTCGCCCTATTCAGACTCGCTTTCGCTGCGGCTCCGCATTCACTGCTTAACCTTGCATGGAATCGTAACTCGCCGGTTCATTCTACAAAAGGCACGCCATCACCCATTAACGGGCTCTGACAACTTGTAGGCACATGGTTTCAGGATCTATTTCACTCCCCTTCCGGGGTGCTTTTCACCTTTCCCTCACGGTACTGGTTCACTATCGGTCACTAGGGAGTATTTAGCCTTGGGAGATGGTCCTCCCGGATTCCGACGGAATTTCACGTGTTCCGCCGTACTCAGGATACACTCTGGAGAGAATGGACTTTCGACTACGGGGCTTTTACCCGCTACGGCGGACCTTTCCAGGTCGCTTCGCCTAATCCATTCCTTTGTAACTCCGTATAGAGTGTCCTACAACCCCAGGAAGCAAGCTTCCTGGTTTGGGCTTTTCCCGTTTCGCTCGCCGCTACTCAGGGAATCGATGTTTCTTTCTCTTCCTCCGGATACTTAGATGTTTCAGTTCTCCGGGTCTGCCTCGTTTACGCTATGTATTCACGTAAACGTACTACCCCATTATGGGTAGTGGGTTTCCCCATTCGGAAATCTCCGGATCAAAGCTTACTTACAGCTCCCCGGAGCATATCGGTGTTAGTGCCGTCCTTCTTAGGCTCCTAGTGCCAAGGCATCCGCCATGCGCCCTTTCTAACTTAACCTTAAACGGCTTTCAATACACTGCGCATTGCGTTGTCAGCGCGCTCATTCACATCCTCACGTGCCCAAAAGCACGCTCCGGTGTTCATTCACTTGCTTCCTAGCACTGCTTGCGTCTTGAAACCCTCAGGTGATTATTGTTGCATAGCGATATGCTTCAATAATCGTAAAAAGGTATTGCAATCATAAATAACAAGTTATTTATGATTTGGTTGATTCTTGATTTGTTACTATCAATGTCGTTTTATCCAGTTTTCAATGAACAAGTTTTGAAGTTGTATCTATAAAAGATAAACCTTCAAAACTGAACGCAAAACGTCAATAGGACTTTTTATCGCGCTATGCGATAAAATAGTTTACCCTTTTTGTGCAGACCCCAAGGGTCTACATTCCGAATAATTCCTTAGAAAGGAGGTGATCCAGCCGCACCTTCCGATACGGCTACCTTGTTACGACTTCACCCCAATCATCTGTCCCACCTTCGGCGGCTGGCTCCCGTAAGGGTTACCCCACCGACTTCGGGTGTTACAAACTCTCGTGGTGTGACGGGCGGTGTGTACAAGACCCGGGAACGTATTCACCGTGGCATGCTGATCCACGATTACTAGCGATTCCGGCTTCATGGAGGCGAGTTGCAGCCTCCAATCCGAACTGGGAATGATTTTATGGGATTGGCTCCCCCTCGCGGGTTGGCAACCCTCTGTATCATCCATTGTAGCACGTGTGTAGCCCAGGTCATAAGGGGCATGATGATTTGACGTCATCCCCACCTTCCTCCGGTTTGTCACCGGCAGTCACCTTAGAGTGCCCAACTGAATGCTGGCAACTAAGATCAAGGGTTGCGCTCGTTGCGGGACTTAACCCAACATCTCACGACACGAGCTGACGACAACCATGCACCACCTGTCACCACTGTCCCCGAAGGGAAAGGCGTATCTCTACACCGGTCAGTGGGATGTCAAGACCTGGTAAGGTTCTTCGCGTTGCTTCGAATTAAACCACATGCTCCACCGCTTGTGCGGGTCCCCGTCAATTCCTTTGAGTTTCAGCCTTGCGGCCGTACTCCCCAGGCGGAGTGCTTAATGCGTTAGCTGCAGCACTAAGGGGCGGAAACCCCCTAACACTTAGCACTCATCGTTTACGGCGTGGACTACCAGGGTATCTAATCCTGTTTGCTCCCCACGCTTTCGCGCCTCAGCGTCAGTTACAGACCAGAAAGCCGCCTTCGCCACTGGTGTTCCTCCACATCTCTACGCATTTCACCGCTACACGTGGAATTCCGCTTTCCTCTTCTGTACTCAAGTCCCCCAGTTTCCAATGACCCTCCACGGTTGAGCCGTGGGCTTTCACATCAGACTTAAAGGACCGCCTGCGCGCGCTTTACGCCCAATAATTCCGGACAACGCTTGCCACCTACGTATTACCGCGGCTGCTGGCACGTAGTTAGCCGTGGCTTTCTAATAAGGTACCGTCAAGGTACGGGCAGTTACTCCCGTACGTGTTCTTCCCTTACAACAGAGCTTTACGATCCGAAAACCTTCTTCGCTCACGCGGCATTGCTCCATCAGACTTTCGTCCATTGTGGAAGATTCCCTACTGCTGCCTCCCGTAGGAGTCTGGGCCGTGTCTCAGTCCCAGTGTGGCCGATCACCCTCTCAGGTCGGCTACGCATCGTCGCCTTGGTAGGCCATTACCCCACCAACTAGCTAATGCGCCGCGGGCCCATCCTACAGTGACAGCGAGATGCCGTCTTTCAGAGTTGGTTCATGCGAACCAACTGATTATTCGGTATTAGCCCCGGTTTCCCGGAGTTATCCCCATCTGTAGGGCAGGTTGCCCACGTGTTACTCACCCGTCCGCCGCTAACGTTTCAAAGAGCAAGCTCTCTGAAACGTCCGCTCGACTTGCATGTATTAGGCATGCCGCCAGCGTTCGTCCTGAGCCAGGATCAAACTCTCCATAATACCTGGCGGACGATACGCAGCACATTGCGTTGTCGACTTCGTTCGTTCAATCGGTCACGTGCCCAAAAGCACGCTCCCTCTTTTACTCGCTCGTCTCCTAGCACTGCACTACGTCTCGTCCACCAGCTGTAAAATAAGAGAAACTTGAATAGCTCGAGTTTCTTTGCTGGCATTAAATTAATAATGTCATGTGTTTGCTCAAGTGCGCTAGCACTCTTGCTGTATTTCATTGACGTTTTGCTGTTCAGTTTTCAAGGTTCATGTTGATATTGTTCGTCGCTGTTATTTCGTAAGCAACTTTTATATCATATCAATTCGCGTTCCTCATGTCAACAACTATTTTTAATTTCTTTTTGCTGTTTTCATCACGTTCGAGGAGCAACGTTTATTACTATAACATCTCTTCCTGAACGAGTCAACAACTAATTCTAACTTCTTTTTCGTTGTGTCTCGCTCCCGGAGGACATGTACTAATATACAATACAATGTTATAAAAAATCAAGTCTTTTTCGAAAAAAGTTTTTCCCGCAATTTATTCCCATCAATGACAAACAACAAAATCCCCGCTATGACAACTAATCCACCGATAATTTGAGACGTAACTAATGTTTCATTGAATACATAGAATGCCAGGATGGCCGCTCCAACAGGTTCGAATAAGATGGCAATCGATATCACATTTGTACTTACCCATTTGATAGCCCAGTTGAATAATGTATGTCCCAATAAATTCGGAATGAGTGCGAGCATGAAAAACCAGAACCAATCTGATCCTTGATAAGGACCAAATGACTCCCCCTTAATGAGGACATAAAAAAACAGCGTGATTGTACTGATTGAGTATACAACAAACGTATAAGTAATAAGAGAGAGACGTTTTCGCACATCTTGCCCAAACAATAGATAAGCCGTAATCAATGCACACCCAGCAAGTGCCAACATATCTCCATATAAAGCGGTGCCACTTAACATAAAGTCTCCCCAGCTAATGATCACACTTCCTGTGATAGCGATGACTGCTGATAATATTGTTTTGAACGACAGTTTCTCTTTAAAGAAGAAATACGTTCCAACGAAAGCAAATATCGGCTGTAGCGTCACAAGAACTGTTGAACTGGCCACCGAGGTGTAATTTAAAGATTCAAACCATAGAATAAAGTGGAATGCTAAAAACACACCAGCAATCGCGGAAAATATCCAATCTTTTTTGCCGAGGGTCAGAACTTCCCTCCTATATTTAAGGAGATAAATCGGCAACATTAGAAGAACAGAGAATAACATCCGATAAAAAGCGATCACTCCTGCATCAGCTGTTGCAAGTTTGACGAAGATTGCAGAAAGGGCTACAGATATTACACCGATGATAATCGGGATATAAGGATGTATTGAAGGTCTTTCCATTTAGAACACACCTCTTTCAAGGATAATTTGGTTATATTCTTATTGTTTATGGCAATAAGAATAGTAGTTAGTATAACATGGTTAATCAGAAAGAACATTACGATGTTGGAGGGGGAAGGTTAGTGGTGTGGATTGCGAATGAAGCGATGTATCCCGAGGTATTAATTAAAATTCTTCTTGCACTCGCTTTGAGTTTAGTGATTGGTGTAGAAAGGGAAATAAAGAAGAAACCCATTGGATTGAAGACCAGTGCGGTTATTGCAACCTTTAGCTGCCTGCTAACAATTATCTCCATCGAAGCCGCTTATCTTGTGCCTGCACGCAATGATATTAACGTAACGATGGACCCACTTCGCCTTGCTGCACAGATCGTGAGTGGAATTGGTTTCCTTGGGGCCGGGGCTATATTACGTAGGGATAATGATAATATTACTGGGCTGACAACCGCGGCGATGATCTGGGGCGCAGCAAGTATCGGGATTGCGGTCGGAGCAGGTTTTTATATTGAAGCCGCATTTACAGTTTTGAGTGTCATGTTCGTCATTGAAATAATCGCACCTGCACTCGGTAAATTCGGCCCAAAACGACTTCGTACAAAGGAGGCTGCTTTCATTGTTATTTTATCGGATAAAGCAAAAATCGAAGACCTCATTGCTTATTTAAAAACAGAGGGTATGGTGATTGAGAATTTACGGATTCGGCAAATCACAACTAGCACTAACCAATTGCATCATGAACTGGATTTTCGACTTTCTGCACTCCCCAAAAAACCTACCACAAAATTATATATCGAGTTAACGACGCTTCCCTATATTGAATCAGTCGAAATAGAAATCTTTCCATAATGGAGGAATATCATGAAAGAAATACTCACACTCTTAAAAGAAGGTAACAAACCTTCCCTACTTGCAGCAATCGTTAATACAGTAATCGCCATTTTAAAAGCGATTGCCTTCTTCCTAACCGGAAATATTGCAATGTTTGCGGAAATGCTCCACTCTCTCGGTGATGCCGCCAATCAATTCTTTGTCTACATTGGATCTGCCCTATCCAAAAAAGCCCCAACACCTAAATTTCCGAATGGGTTTGGCCGTGTCGTCAATTTAGTTTGTCTTGGCGCCGTCATTGTTGTCGCCATTATGTCCTACGAAGCAATTATCGGTGGATGGCATCATATACTAAATCCAGTTAAATCGAGTGGATTGGTGCTTAACCTGTCCGTTCTTGGAATTGCAATCGCTCTTGAATTTTTTGTTTTATATAAAGCCGGGAAGGAAATTCTTCATGAGGCTGAAATTGACAAAGGCGGACTAGCACCAATTACTACAAGTTTCAAGCACCTCAATCGAGCTAAACCTGCAACAAAACTTGTCTTTATGGAAGATTTGGTTGCTACAGTGGGTGGCATCCTTGCATTTGTTGCTGTACTATTCGCCCACTTCTTTGGATTGCTTGTTGCAGAGGGGATTGCTTCTATCGCTATCGGACTCATGATGTTTTATGTGGTCGGTAAAGTATTTCTAGAAAACGCACGTGGGGCTATCGGGGAAACAGACGAGGAAATGCTTACCCACATCGCCCACCTTGTTGCGGAAGACCCTGATGTGAAGGATATCCAACGGGTTGAAGTCGTTAAGGAAGGAGAATTTCTTCATGTTGAAGTCGTTGCAGAAGTAGATCCTTCTCACACAGTTGCCTATATCGATGATGTTCGCGATCGACTATTGGATCTGATCCTTCAGCAAAAAGGTGTACAAGACGTCCTCATTTCTTTTGATGAGGACGATGGCGTTTCGACCTGGCAGAAAGTAAATCCTCCTCGGGCGGAACAGCAATTTAGTTCCAAACTACCCAAATAACAAAAAAGATCACTTTGGAGAGGTTCTCCAGAAGTGATCTTTTTTCATTCAATTACAGTTCTCTTATAATGAAGCTTTCAAAATTGCTAACACATTTTCTTTATCTAACTTAACAAAATTCCCAAGCGTTCCATTGACCGTTGCTTTTTCAGCCATGAGCACCAGTTTTGAATCATCAATACTATAATCCCTAAGCGTTTTCGGTGCACCGATAGATGTCCAGAACGTTCTAAGATTTTCAATTCCTTCAAATGCGATTTCCTCATCACTCTTCCCTTCAGGATTAACCCCAAAGACATTGACGGCTAGTTTAGCAAATCTCGCCGGATTGACATGGACATTATAACGCATCCACTGAGGGAATAGTATCGCAAGTCCACCCGCATGCGGGATATCATAGACCGCAGATACCGCATGCTCAATATCATGCGATGCCCAATCACCATTATGGCCCATTTGCAGAAAACCATTTAAGCCCCATGTCCCTGCGAATAAAATTGTCTCCCGTAGATCATAGTCATCCAAGTTTTCAACGAGTTTAGGACCTGCCTCCATAATCGCACGTAAAACCCCTTCACATAACTCATCCTGAACAGGCGTATTATTAGCGTTATGAAAATATTGTTCAAAAACATGAGACATCATATCAACAATTCCGTAGACAGTGTGGTCTTTCGGAACTGATAATGTGTATGTCGGATCCAAAATAGAGAATTGAGGATAACTAAATGGACTCCCCCAACCATATTTCTCCTGTGTTTCTTCATTTGTAATCACAGAGCCTCTATTCATTTCAGAACCTGTTGCCGCAAGTGTCAAAACTGTACCAAATGGCAGTGCATCCTTCGGAGAAGCCTTTTTCACAACAAAATCCCATGCATCTCCCTCGTATTTCGCTGCCACAGCAATCAGCTTCGTACAATCTATGACTGACCCGCCTCCCACTGCCAAGATGACATCGATACCATGCTCCTTACAAATTGCTGCACCTTTACGAGCTGTTGAAACACGCGGATTCGGTTCTACTCCTGAAAGTTCATGTACTTCCATACCAAGATCATGTAAAATCGTCATCACTTCATCATAAAGACCATTACGCTTAATACTGCCACCTCCGTAGACAACAAGTACCTTTTTCCCAAAACTCACAAGCTCTGTTGGTAGTTTTTGCAATTGACCTTTTCCAAAAATAAGCTTGACTGGATTATAAAATTCAAATTTATTCATTATAAATGACCTCCTTCTTATCTCTTCATTATCCGAAACCAATGGCTATTTTGCAAAATTAATGACGCAGGTATGAAAATAAAGCAACTGGGAATAGTAAGCCTAGGAGGTGCGAATAGATGGGAATTGTGCATAAAATAGCACTCGCTATAACCATTATCGGTGCACTCAACTGGGGTGTTGCAGGCATATTCCGCTTTGATGTCGTTGCACAGATGGCTGGCGGATCCGCCGAACCATTGGCACGCTTCATTTATTTAGTTATCGGGATTTCGGGGCTGATCAATCTTGGGCTTCTATTTGATTATCAGCGCAATCGGAATGACATCCGAATGCATACACCTAAAGAAGTGTAAAAGGCATCTCCCGCTAGTAACGGGAGATGCCTTTTAGTTATTTGACCCTATTTACGCCCAACCACGGAAACGAGATGCTTCCGCTGTTTTACGAACACCAATCATGTACGCAGCAAGACGCATATCAATATTACGCGTTTCAGCGACTGTATAGACATTTTCAAATGCGTCAACCATTTTTTTTGTCATCTTTTCACGAACTTCTTCTTCTGTCCAGTAATAACCCATGTTATTTTGGACCCACTCGAAGTAAGAAACTGTTACACCACCAGCACTTGCAAGAACATCCGGAACGAGGAGAATTCCACGGTCTGTAAGGATTTTTGTTCCTTCAGAAGTTGTTGGGCCGTTTGCTGCCTCAACAACGATTTTAGCTTTGATATTATGTGCATTTTTCTCAGTAATTTGGTTCGCAATTGCTGCTGGCACAAGAATATCACAATCAAGCTCAAGCAATTCTTGGTTTGTAATCGTGTTGTCGAAAAGTGTTGTTACTGTTCCAAAACTATCACGACGATCTAGCAAGTAATCAATATCAAGACCATCAGGATCATGAAGTGCACCGTAAGCATCAGAAATTCCAATAACTTTCGCACCCGCATCATTCAGGAACTTAGATAGGAAGCTTCCCGCATTTCCGAATCCTTGGATTACGATACGTGCACCTTTCATATCGATTCCACGACGTTTTGCCGCTTCTTCGATGATGATTGTTACACCTTCTGCAGTTGCGCGGTCGCGTCCTTGTGATCCACCAAGCACAATCGGTTTCCCTGTAATGAAGCCCGGTGAGTTGAATTCGTCAATTCGGCTATATTCATCCATCATCCATGCCATAATTTGCGCATTTGTGAAGACATCTGGAGCTGGAATATCTTTTGCAGGTCCCATTACTTGGCTTAGCGCACGGACGTATCCACGGCTTAAACGCTCAAGCTCACCCATTGACATTTCGCGCGGATCACAAATGATTGCACCTTTACCACCGCCATATGGCAAGTCAACGATACCAGCTTTCAATGTCATCCACATGGAAAGTGCTTTTACTTCTTCAGCTGTCACTTCCGGGTGGAAACGAACGCCACCTTTTGTTGGTCCAACAGCATCATTATGTTGTCCACGATAGCCTTTGAACACTTTTACTTTGCCATCATCCATACGGATTGGAATACGGACTTCGACCATACGAAGTGGTTCTTTTAAAAGTTCGTACATTCCTTCATCATAGCCTAATTTCTCAAGTGCATCTTTAATGACATCTTGTGTAGACGTAAACAGATTCAGGTTTTCAGTCATTTTAATGGTTCGCCTCTTTGATTCATAATGTGTTTTGTTTGAATATATTGTAACATATTAGACAAGATTTTTGCATATATTATTTAATTTGCTGCAGTAGAGCTGAAGTAAATTAAAGCCTCCGGCGGATGGCACAGCTTTTTAAGAGAACTAACCTCAAAAAATCTGAACGCAATTAGGCAAAAACTTTTTTGATTCTTTCAAGCGCCCAATCCAATTCTTCTTTTGTGATGATGAGTGGTGGTGCAAAACGGATTACTGTATCATGTGTTTCTTTACAAAGCAGTCCAAGTTCTTTGAACGCCTCACAATATGGGCGTGCCGCTTCTGTTAGTTCAACACCGATAAACAATCCGCGTCCTCTTACTTCTTTAATCGACGGATGGGCAATTTTCTTTAGCTCTTCCATGAAATAGTTTCCTAGTTCAAGTGAATTATTCGCTAATTCCTCTTCTTCTAGCACTTCTAGAGAAGCGATAGATACAGCACATGCCATTGGGTTACCACCGAATGTCGATCCGTGTGAGCCTGGATTGAAGACGCCGAGTATTTCTTTGTCTGCGACAACACAGGAAATCGGGAATACGCCGCCCCCCAAAGCTTTACCAAGAATGTACATATCCGGCTCCATATCTTCCCATTCACAAGCAAACATTTTTCCAGTACGGCATAGGCCAGCTTGGATTTCGTCTGCAATGAATAGAACGTTATGTTGCTTACAAAGGTCACGTGCAGCTTTCATGAAGCCTGCTGGTGGAATAATGATTCCTGCTTCCCCTTGAATCGGTTCGATCAAGAATGCTGCTGTATTCGGAGTAATCGCTGCCTCAAGTGCTGCAATATCACCGTATGGAATCAAGTCAATACCTGGAAGCATCGGTCCGAATCCACGCTTGTATTCCGCTTCAGATGAAAGGGATACAGCCGTCATTGTACGACCGTGGAAGTTACCGATACAAGCAATGATTTCTGCTTGACCTTCTGCAACTCCTTTCACATCATAAGCCCAACGACGTGCTGCCTTGACAGCGGTTTCAACAGCTTCCGCACCAGTGTTCATCGGAAGCGCCATTTCTTTACCGGATAGTTGACAAATCTTTTCGTACCACGGACCGAGTTGGTCGTTATGGAAAGCACGTGAAGTCAATGTTACTTTATCGGCTTGATCTTTTAGTGCTTGAATAATTTTTGGATGGCGATGGCCTTGGTTAACAGCTGAATAAGCAGATAGCATATCCATGTACTTATTACCCTCTGGATCCTTCACCCAAACCCCTTGTGCTTCTGAAATAACGATTGGTAGCGGATGATAGTTATTCGCCCCAAATTTCTCCGTCTGTACAATCACTTTTTCTGATACTGACATACGTTTTCCTCCCCCTTGTTAAGTTATGTAATGGCAGACCTATCACATGGATAGGTCTGGTTTTTTATTTTGAATAAAATCAATTACACCTCGGCGTAATTTGAATCAGCAGAAACTTCTGCTGATTCAAATTAAAAAGCTTCTGAAGTTGTTTTACCTTGCATATGAAGTTGTAGGTAATCCGGGCCGCCTGCTTTTGAGTCTGTACCTGACATGTTAAAGCCACCAAATGGTTGGTAACCAACGATTGCGCCTGTGCAATTACGGTTGAAGTATAGGTTTCCTACATGGAAATCTTCACGTGCTTGTTCGATATGGAAACGGTTATTTGTAATGACCGCACCTGTTAGACCATAGTCTGTGTTGTTCGCGATTTCAAGGGCTTCTGTGAAGTTTTTCGCTTTTGTTAAGCCAACAACTGGGCCAAAGATTTCTTCTTGCATGACGCGTGCTTTTGGATCGAGATCCGCAATAACAGTTGGCGCAACGAAGAATCCTTTTGAACTGTCGCCTGTTCCACCCGCGATGATGCGACCTTCTTGTTTACCAATTTCAATATAGCTCATCACTTTGTCAAAAGAAGCTTGGTCGATAACTGGTCCAGTAAAGTTTGACTGATCTGCTGGATCACCGTATGTCAATGCATTTGTCAATTCCTCAACACGTGCGACTACTCGATCGTAGACGTCTTCGTGAATGACTGCACGTGAACAAGCTGAACATTTCTGTCCGCTGAAGCCGAATGCAGATTTAACAATCGATTGTGCTGCAAGCTCAAGGTCTGCTTCATTATCGACAACGATTGTATCTTTACCACCCATTTCAGCGATAACGCGTTTCAACCAGATTTGGCCTTCGTTAACGATTGCTGCACGTTCGTAAATACGTGTTCCAATTTCACGTGAACCCGTGAAGGAGATGAAACGCGTTCTTGGGTGATCGACTAGGTAGTCCCCAACTTCAGCGCCAGATCCAGGAATGTAGTTCACGACACCAGCAGGCATACCCGCTTGTTCAAGCACTTCGATGAATTTGTAAGCAACAACTGGTGTTGTCGATGCTGGTTTCAGAAGTACTGTATTCCCTGTTACAAGTGCTGCCACTGCTGTTCCAGCCATGATTGCAAATGCAAAGTTCCAAGGAGAGATAACAACACCCACACCAAGTGGAATGTAGTCAAAACGGTTGTACTCGCCTGGGCGACTTTCAACAGGAATACCATCTTTCAATTTAAGCATTTGACGTGCATAGAACTCTAGGAAATCGATAGCTTCAGCCGTATCTGCATCTGCTTCATTCCAAGGTTTTCCAGCTTCTTTTGTTAGCAATGCTGAGAATTCGTGTTTACGACGACGAATAATTGCCGCTGCTTTGAATAGAACATCCGCACGGAATTCAGGTTTTACTTTTTTCCATGTGTTGAATGTTTCATCCGCAACCGTCATTGCTTTTTCAGCTAAATCTCTGCTTGCTTTAGAAACAGATCCAATAACTTCTGCTTTGTTTGCCGGGTTTGTTGACACTAATTTTTCTTCCGTCATAATACGCTCACCACCAATAATGAGTGGGTAGTCTTGGCCAAGGTAGCCTTCAACTGTTTTTAGCGCCTCAAGGAAAGCTTGTTTGTTCTCTTCTACAGTAAAGTCTGTGAATGGTTCGTGTTTATATGGAATCATGTTATTCCTCCTTCTTTTTAGTGAAACGCAAAAAATATTTGCACTTAGTGATTGATTACATATATAATAATGCAAGAGATTGTTGCAGATTTCAAGTGTTATTCATTATTTGTTGACAAAATATTTATTGGACGGTGGTTATTTTGAAAAATACTGATGAATCCCTCCTCCCCTTTTACACGTTTGCAGTCGGTCATGCCGGTGTTGGTATCCATGCCATCGACCAAAATGGCCATACGATTATTTATAATAACAAGATGAAAGAAATTGAAGGTCTTGCACTCGAGGATGTGGGCGACCGTTCGATTTTGGAGCTATTCAATTTTGAACAACAAGAAAGTACATTGTTAAAAGTATTGCAAAGCGGCAAGGAACAATTGAATGTCAAACAGACGTATTGGAATAGAAATGGCACAGAAATTACAACTATCAACGATACATACCCTATTTACAATGGGGCAAATCTGATTGGTGCCGTCGAGCTTGCTCGTGATGTGACGGCTCTCGAAAAATTCGTTCTGCAGCCCTTTCGAAAAAATAGTGATCCTGTAACGTTCAATCAGATTATCGCAGTTTCCCCCCCAATGAAAGCCGTCATTTCAACGGCTAAAAAAGCCGCGCGTGCAAAATTGCCCGTCTTGCTAATTGGTGAATCAGGAACAGGCAAAGATCTAATCGCGGAAAGCATACATAATGAATTGTCGCCTTCCAATGGTCTGTTCTATA
The DNA here is from genome assembly GCF_038007285.1 of Sporosarcina sp. FSL K6-3457. Taxonomy (GTDB): domain Bacteria; phylum Bacillota; class Bacilli; order Bacillales_A; family Planococcaceae; genus Sporosarcina. The sequence continues at coordinate 1,159,261 of NZ_JBBOWX010000001.1, read as the reverse complement.
CCTTGTTCTGTCATAGTTCAGATCCGATTTTGATTGCGCGCTTAAACGAGGACCTACAAGATCCTGAGCCTTTTACGTTATTTTGCGAGCGTATTGACCTATTGTCGATTTCATTGCAGCAAAAATTACTGGCGATTTTAAGAAAAACACCTGCTGGCAACCGCCAATTTATCGCCAGTATTGGGGATGATCCAGTAGAACTGATTGCCTCGGGGGCTCTTTTGAAAGACTTATATTATTTCTTTGCATCGTTTACCATCCGGATTCCTCCCCTACGAAAGCGCAAGGAGGATATCGTACCGTTCATTTCAGCTTATTTGACACGGCGCAGTGAACGGTACGGTTCAGCACTACAAGGAATTGAACCGGAAGTAGAGCAGCTTTTCCTTAGCTATCATTGGCCCGGCAATATGCGTGAACTCGAGTTTCTTCTGGATGAAATTTCTTCACTTGCTACATTGGAAGCGTTTGTCACATACGATATGCTACCGCTGCATTTCCGGATGAAAAGCAATGAAATTACGGATGAGCCTATGCAAGCTGCAGACTTTATTGTTCAACCGAATAAAGAATTATTACCACTTGACCAATTTTTACATGAGGTAGAAGTGTATTATTTACACAAAGCCATGAAGCTCAATGATGAAAATATAACAAAGACTGCGAATGCGCTCGGTATGAGCCGACAAAATTTGCAATATCGTTTGAAGAAAATAAAAAAATGAGGGACTAGGCATCTAAGCCTAATCCCTCATTTTTTATTGTCTAGTCTCCAGCGCCTAGGAGCTCGGGTCATAAGTCAGCCCAGCTGTGCGGCAAAGAGCGCCACGCCGCTGGTCCGTCCTATGCCTGTCGCCCCTGACCAGGCGCTTCCACTTTTCTTTATTGTCCGGATTTTTCAATCCAGTCTTGAAGTTTGTCTTTCAACGAGTTAAATCCGTCTGCGTCCCGTTCATTGACACGTGCTTGCAATGTTTTGCGTGGATTGTCATCTCTTTTTGTGGATGGTGGCGCTTCTAGTAACGCGCGAATCGACAGGCTAATTTTCCCCGCCTCTTCATCGACTTCTAGCACTTTCACATTGACTTCCTGACCTACAGTAAGAAATTCATTAATATCCTTTACGAAACCGTATGTGATTTCAGAAATATGGACAAGTCCTTGCGTTTCCTCGTCGAGTGCAACAAATGCACCATACGGTTGAATTCCCGTTACTTTGCCGGAAAGCTCTTCTCCAACTTCATACTTTTTCGTCATTTGAAACAGCTCCCAATCTACTATGATATCGTATCTGCCGCCGCTAGGGCCATCAAAATTATACCATGTTTAGGGGTGTTGGGCAAAAGTCATCCCGGGATTCACAGACTTCCTTCTTCAATCACAATTGATTCGATTTGCCATACTTCGTCTTTCGCGTAAGTCATCCATACATTATAATACATTTTTCCATTTCGTTCGAATTCAATCGGCGCAAGCACTTTGTGACCATCATCCATTGTCATTGCCGGATTGAACCGGATAGAGTCCGTCATGTCCAACAAGGCGATTTCCTTCACATTGTATTCTTCTACGCTTGCAATACGTGACGCTAGATCTGTTAAATGCCACATCATGACTGTATCGTCCTTGTCATTTGCATAATAAAATAATCCTACAATAAATAATGGGTGAATATTTCTCAAGATAGTTCGATCATAAGCAATCGAAAATACATCATAGAGACTAGCAACTTCCCTATTTAGATTATTGTTTGGAAGTGCAAAGATCTTATCGCTATAGCTTACCTGGACAGACTGTAATCCAAATCGCTCCAAATCACCAGTCGCCGCCAAGGAATATGCCTCATGAATTCTCCAATTATCCAATGAATCATGGAACTCCGAGCGTTTCCACTCCGACGCCTCCATCTCCTCCACAATCTTAATCATAATAGCGCCAACTCCAGAATCTGGCCCCAATAATGCAAGTCGTTTCCAAGCATTGCGATGCACTTCGCTAATGGAGCCATCACTATTTTTATATTCCTCAATAGTCTTACCTTGCAGGATGGCGTCAAGGAGACTCAGCATGTTCCCCTCCATCGAGTAAAACATCCATCCATTTTCCCTTGACGCAACAAGCGTTTCTTCCATTTCCGCAATAAATCCAGTCGTTTCTTCAAGCGAATACAACAGTTTTTCGTTCATAATAAACGGTTCTCTTTCGTATTGCGTGAGGCGGATACCCGCCGATTCATGTAGGGCAGCACGAAGCTGTACAGCGAATTCGCTATGTCCTATTGCATGTTCCCGTAATAGACGCTCGATATTCTGATTGGTAAATGCTTGAACGACCTCAATTGTCTTTTTCGAGTAGCCTTGTTGTTGCATTGCCGTAGCATCCGCATCGAAGGTTCCAGTTTGAAGCGCTTCAGTAAGCCTGTCATAGTCATTCCCATATAATTCATAAAGCGAATGGCTCATCATATCTACACTCATAAGATACCCTTCGACAAACATCATACTTTGTTCTGCATCATTGACAAGTGGGGCGGCAAATAATTCGTCTATATGCTCTGATGGTAATTTCACCGCTTCGGTCATCTCTAGTAACCAAGCTTGCGCAAGCTGGCGGTCAATTTTCTCACCATGCTGATTTTTTTCTTCAAGCTCCATTAGTAAAATGTTAAAGTGTTCTTGAGCACCCCTGAAATAAGTCATTCGATTAAAAACAGCATCACTGACGCCCAAAATGGCCTGCTTCTCGGTAACTATTCCGGCAAATTCTTTTTTCAGCTCTTCGATATACTTCCGATCCGCTCGAAGTTCCCAATCTTCACCTGTAAAATATGTACTCCCCACTAGCCCTACCAGTAATACACCAAGAACAATTGCAATGAGCCATGCTGCCAAGCCTCGTTTCTTACGATTTTTTTCAATTGGATCACTAACAGAAATCATCGACTTCCACACATGCTCCACATTAAAAAGAATAGGCAAACGGGCATATGATTTCCCGAGAAGCTCGAAGCGTTTTTCAAGACGCTCTGTCGATGACTCATTGATTGCTTGACCGAGCAACTCCCTTGCGGCTCGAATCCTCACTTCAACTTCTGAAGTCGGGAAACCAATTAGGCCAGCAACTTGTTCATTTTCCATTTCATGAAATACTTTAAGTACAAGCGGTACACGGTATTTTTCATCCAAGTGTATAATTGCTGAATGAAGTTCTGCATCTTCCTCAAAACCGAAAACATCTTCCAATAAGGGAGTTGTCAGCTGAAGAATGGCAATCTTTTCAAGCACTATTTTGTATATGTTACGCATCTGAAAATCCGAATTTTCCGGTTCGTAATATATTTCCCTAAATATATCCTCCGCTAACTGTGAAGCTTGTTCCTGCGTACAGCCATTTTGAAATGCAAAACGTTCGATGCTACGATGATGATGATCCATCCAGTCTTCGAATGCAATACGATCACCAACATTCACTTTTTGAATATCACTAACTTCCTCCAAATAGAAACACTCCTTTTAACACAATCAACAACTAACTTATTCATGTTCCAGCATATCTAAATTGATGGAACTAATTCCCCAATTAGCAGTTTCATTCACGATCATTTCAACCGCATAATAACCAATATCGCCCTTTTCGAGCACAATGGAACCGACTAATGATTCCTTACTCTCAAATAGAAGTCCATCCAATTCATTGAGATGAAAATCCTCTTGTTGCCAATCCACAACATAAGCTTCCAGCGTTTGTGGATTTTCCTCTGGAGTATAAAGATGCCACATCGTTACTGGATCTTCATTGGCATTCGCGAAATAATACATGGCAAAAATAACAAAGGGATGCACATCTTTTAACACCGTCGGGTCATGGTTTGATGAGTAGAGATTATACGTTTCCTCAACTAACTCCTCAAAAGATGAATCGGGGAAAGTGACAATATCAAAACCTTGATCAGCTTGTAAAATTCCATTCATTTTAAATGAATGAAGATTTCCCGCTTTAGCCAATCCCATTGCATAATTCAAATGATAGTAGGTAAAACGACTTTGCGTTTCGGAATTTGTCCATCCACTCGCTTCCATTTCACGAATGATGTTTCTCATAATATGGGCTGACGGGGACTTCTCTCCACCTGTAGCGATTTTCTTCCATGCAGACCTTATCTCTTCTTTTTATTTTTCCGTCGGAGCCAAATATCCGATCCGCTTTAGAGTCGTCGATCAATACATAAAATAATGTAGAATAATAATCTCTTAGCGACTGATAGGGCAATTCAACTTCGACGTCCGCCAACAATGTCCTTTCTATTTCTAGTAGATTGTCAACGGCTTCTTCATAAGCACTAACTAACCTCGGTTGAGAGATATAGGTTGAAGATTCTAACAGCGCTATATAACCAGCAAGATCCTCGTGTATTGAAGCTTTAATCTTGCTACTTAGCTCATTCCTTGCGAAAGAAGGAACCAATGCCGCCCATTCTGAAACAGAATCAATGTACAAATTTTGTTTCTCCATACTGTTTAGCGCATTTTGTAATTCTTCAGGATACGTTTCTTTCTTTTCAAGAAATTTTTCGATTTGAAATAGCCCTTCATCCAATGCCTCTTCAATAAGCTGTTGGTGCTCATAAATAGATGCCACGTAGGATTGCTGAATGTCAAAAACCTGTTTTACATACTTACTAATAAATTCCGTACTCTTATCTTTATCATCTGTTAATGGATTTTTAACAAGTTGTTCAACCATTTCAGCTGGTAACTCCATCGAGCTTATAATTGCGGCATATTCGTTATTAATTGTTTTTTTGTTAGTTTCTCCATTTTCTTCTACCTCTTGGAGCATCGTTTCGAAATCCTCCCGCGCTTGTTTTCCGTACGCGGTAAAGTAGTAATAGTTCTGCTGGTCTTCTTCAGTGCTTTCTTTCAATCCTAATTGTGCATAACGACTCTCTATTTCTTCTTCAAAAGATGCTTTTAATTGCTCGATATATTTTTCTGTAGCTATTTTTTGATGCTCTTCATCTGTAAAGACTGGAACGATTACAAGAGCAGCTAAAGTCAGTATCCCAACAACCCAGGAAATCAGTACCTTTTTCGAAATCGGTTGTTTCTTTATATCTCGTTCTCTTATCTCTTCTGTCGGTGTCGCAAAAACTTGATCTTTTCGAAATGAAGAACTGATTCTTTCATACGATTTTTGCAGAAACTCCAGCCTTTTATCAAGATGCGAGTTAGCAATTTCAATAATAAGTTGTTGGATTGCTTGTCTGATAGCCTCTCTAACAGCCTCTTCAGAAATCTCCAAAATCGTTGCAATTTCCGCCTCACTCATATTATGAAATTGTGAAAGGATTAGAGACACTTTCGCTTTTTCTTCTAGTTTATTAATCTTTTTATGCAATTGCTGATCCTCTTCAAACGGCAAAATAGTTTCTTTCTCGGAATCAATCTGTTGTGTATGCGCAAGCTTATCTAGTGCAATTTTATAAATCGATAGCTTTCCTTCATCCATCTTTTTTTCACCATTATAAATTTCACGGAATATTTCCACCGTCAATTGTGTAGCTTGTTCTGATGAACAACCATTTTGAAATGCGAAACGTTCGATTTGATGTGCATATAGGTCCATCCATTCTTCAAATAAAACAATGTCTTCCTTCAACTCAGTTCCCCCTAACACAACAGATTCCATCTCTTCCCAGTATACCAAACCGAACAACGATATTCATGGTTCCCCCTCACCCTCTTGCTTCTGTAGATGATACGAAACTTTTGCCTAAATTGTTTCACTTGTTTCTGCGGTAGGGTGAATCAAGTGAAGCCTCCAGTGAATGTCGCAAAAATGAAAAGATTCCGTGCTTATCTACTACCGGAATAACCCTTTAGCATTCAAGTTAATTCATGTACAATTAATAAGTTCTTATATACGAAAGAGTGGTTATTTTATGAAACAACGTGATCAATGGACGTCCAAAATAGGCTTCGTTCTTGCTGCCGCTGGTAGCGCAATCGGACTTGGCGCCATTTGGAAGTTCCCTTATATGGTGGGAACAAATGGCGGTAGTGTATTTGTCCTGCTATTCATTATTTGTACAATTGCGATTGGGCTGCCAATTTTGCTTGCCGAGTTCGTCATCGGGCGAAGAGGCCAGGCCGATGTCGTTACTTCTCTAAAAAAACTGGCTCCTGGGCGCATGTGGTATTTATTCGGCTGGATGGGACTCGCTGTGTCCTTTATTCTGTTATCGTTTTACAGTGTCGTTGGTGGATGGATTCTGTCTTACTTAGCACGTGCCTTGACCTTCCGACTTGATGTGGCTGATCATAGTGAATACTTCAATGCTATCATTTCCAACCCACTGGAAGTGTTACTCGCTCAAGCTGTCTTTATGGGGCTGACGATTTGGATTGTGCAAAGTGGAGTTCAAGCTGGTATTGAACGGGCAAGCAGATGGATGATGCCGTTGCTATTTATCTTTTTCATCGTCCTTGCGATTCGTTCATTGACATTGGATGGGGCCATGGAAGGTGTTCGTTTCTTATTTGTACCAGATTGGTCTTATTTCACAGGAACAACACTGCTGCTGGCACTCGGTCAAGCGTTCTTCTCCTTGAGTGTTGGCGTCACCGCGATGATGACGTATGCCTCCTATTTGCCGAAGGAAGAACAGTTAGGCCAATCCGCTGTCAACGTTTCGATTTTAAATATTGTTATTTCTTTATTAGCAGGGTTAGTCATTTTCCCTGCGGTGTTCGCTCTTGGACAATCGCCTGCTGAAGGACCTGGACTAATTTTCGTCATCCTGCCTGCGATTTTCAGCCAAATTCCATTTGGAAATATGTTCATGATTCTATTCTTCATTTTAATGCTTTTTGCAACACTTACTTCATCCATCGCAATGTTGGAAATTGTAGTGTCAACGGGTATTCGCCAGAAGCATGATCGTAGAAGGCGTGCTGCTTGGGTATTTGGGATTCTGATTTTCATCGTCGGTATACCAAGTGCATTGTCATTTGGCGTACTGTCTGATGTACAAATTTTTGGCGGATCTATTTTCGATTTTGCTGATACACTGACGAGTAAGATTGGGATGCCGCTCGGCGCACTTTGTGTGTCGTTGTTCGCAGGATTTGTCTTAACAAAAGCACAAACAGACGATGAATTACGCATGCATCCTGTCATGAACACAATATGGAAATTTCTCGTTAGCTATATAGCACCTGCTGCGATTGTGATTATTTTCATTACTTGGATTATCGAATTGCAGTCTTAAGGAAAGAAACCCCATGGATTCCGATATCCATGGGGTTTTTCATTATCATAGTTTAAATTTCTGCACTAAACCATTCAGCGCTTCGGCTAATTGTGCAAGTTGCTCTGAGCTACCTGCTACTTCTTCCATTGAACTACTCGTTTGTTGGGAGGATGCGGAAGTCTGTTCCACACCAGCAGCCGCTTCTTCAGTAATGGCTGCAATTTCCTCAATCGATCCGCCCATCTCTTGGCTGTTCGCCGCTAAGTCAGATAAATTCTCAGAAACTGTCTGAATATGCTCTGCCATCACTGTTACTGCATTATTAATGCCCGTGAATGTCTCATTTGTCAATTGAATCTGCTCTGTTCCTTTTTCTACTTCTTCATAGCCATCTTGTAGCGATTCTGCGACAGAACTGGACTCGTGTTGAATACTTCCTACAATGTTTGTGATATCTGTGACGGAGATGGAAACTTGTTCAGCCAGTTTTTTCACTTCTTCCGCGACAACTGCAAATCCTTTTCCATGTTCACCAGCTCTAGCCGCTTCAATTGCCGCATTTAAAGCCAACAAATTCGTTTGATCGGCGATATCCTTAATGACCACAACTAGTTTGGAGATTTCTTGGGTCTGCGTATCTAATCCTTGAATTTTCTGAACGGCTTCATGCACGATGTGATCAATCTTAACCATTTGCTCATTAGATGAGTCCATTAAACGGCTACCTTCCGAAGTCATCTTCAGAACCTCTTCAGACGCTCGTTGAATATTTTCTCCTTTTTCATTTGCTTCGTCAACTTTGATTGTGAATGATTCCATCACCCCGGACAAGTCACTTGCATGACTCGCTTGCGCTTCCGATCCGGCAGCCAATTCATACATCGTCGTCGCGATTTGATAAGTGGCCGCCTTCACCTCAGTTGCGGACTGTATCAATTCTTCACTTTGACTCGTTACAGTTTCGGAGACGCTATTGATTTCATTCAATAACTGACGGTTATTGCCACTCATTTCGTTTGTCGCACGGACAAGTTGTCCCACTTCGTCCTTAGAGTGAGTTTCGAGGGGTTCTCCACTTAAATCGCCTTGCGCTATCCGATTCATTCGATCCATTACCACTTTTATCGGTTTAGTAATCGTATTAGCACTCTGAAGAGCAACGACCACGCTGAAGAGGATCACGAAGATAGTGACGATGATTACGATACGGAATGTTGCTTCTCCATCGGCGATAATCATCTGCCCAATCTCATTGATAGCTGTTTCACTTTCTTCAGCCATTTGTTCATACCCCTCCATAATCTCACGAACCATAGGGGCAGATGCATCCAAATTTCGAAGAGCCAGCTCTTTGTTCCCTTTATCATATTCGTCAAAGACGTCCGTATCGATGCTAGTTCTCCAAAACACAGTTTTCTCGATAAGCTGTTCGAATTCTTCAGTAGCACGAATCCCCCTTACTACACCTTCATAGTGCTTCCCTTGTTCAGTGTATTCGTTAAAGCGATCCCTGAAGTCACCACCGAATAATACATATCCACGAGCAGTCGATATTCGATTTGCCATGGATAATGCCATCTGTTCGTTCGCAATTAACAGCGGAAGCTCACTCTCTAAAATACTTCTCGTTTCTTTATTACTCTTCATAATTACAGAAATATTATAAACGCCTAATAAGATGACTGCAAAAATAACGAGTGAAAATGTAAATAATAACTTGCCTTTTATACTTTTAAAATTTAAAAATTTCTTCATACTTTTCCTCCAACTTTTTTCCTAAGCAAAAATCGTTTTCGTTTGCCCGGTTAATCCAAATTTAACAATTAACTCTTCTGCTAATACCGGCTTGCTAAAAAAATATCCTTGCCCCTCATTGCAATTATGCTGCTTTAAAAACCGCAGATGCTCTTCAGTCTCTATTCCTTCAGCAATCACGCGTATATTCAGATTATGAGCTAACGTAATAATCATTTTCACGATTTCCCTATCTTTCGAACTATGCAATAGATCATTTACAAATGTTCTATCGATTTTTATAATGTCTACAGGGAATTCTTTTAAATAGGTCAACGTATTATAGCCCGTCCCGAAATCATCAAGACTTATTAGTATTCCAAGTTCTTTCAATTGCTTCAGCATACGAATCGCTTTAGGCATATTGATCGTTATTCCCTCAGTAATTTCAAGTTCTAGATAGCGTGGGGAAAGACCTGTTTCCGTTAATACTTCAGAAACAATCTTGAAGAGGTCCTGTTCGAGTAGTTGACGAGGAGAAAGATTAACGGACATAATAACTGGAGAAAAACCATCGTCTTGCCATTTCTTATTCTGTTTACAAGCATTGTATAATACCCATTTTCCAATTCGATTAATTTCACCCGTTTTCTCAGCTAAAGGTATAAAATCATCTGGCGCAATACGCCCGATTCGAGGATGCTGCCATCTGATTAAAGCTTCAACACCTACCACTTTCTCAGTTTCCAAGTTTACCTTTGGTTGAAAATGTAAGAAAAATTCATTACGCTCAATTGCTTTCGACAAATCCGTTTTAAGCATTTCAAAATGATTCATAACTTCCCTCCCAATACACTCAATTACCTCCCCTTATTATGAACAATTCATCACTAATCGACAATCACCAATAGTTCTTATTATTCATTAACTCCCACATCTTATAAGACTTGAGTATAGGAACTACATCCTACTCAAGTCTTATAGTCCAAAAAAACCTGCAATGATATGCAGGTTCTCACTGTATTGTGCTATATCCCATCTGATATATTTTAGCAATTGCCTGAGAACGGTCTGAAACGTCTAATTTACTCAGGATATGCGTCATATGATTTTTAACTGTATGTTCACTAATGTGAAGGAGCTGAGCAATTTCCTTATTGCTACAACCTTGAACTACGTGGTTCAGAACTTCTTTTTCCCTCGTCGATAATTTCAGGCTAAGAAATATTTCATCATATATTTCTGTTGCTTTAAATTGCCTTTGATTCACTTTGTCATCGAGCACAATTTCCTTCACTTTTATTTCTCTTTGATTAATGAATAAAGTAAATCGTTCCCGTATACTTTCATTTTTAATTTTCAACTTAGCAATTGATTTAATCGAGTGATTATTGGAATGGTAGGCCCGAATGATTGCCATGAACTCTGCTAGTAAATGCCCATCACTTTCCCCATTAAGTACATTCTCAATTTTCCCTAATAGTAGAAACAACTCCTGATTGTCTATTATACTTTCCACTAAAATACGGTCAATAACAGAAAACAGGCTTAGTCTTTCAATTAGAATCGAATCACTAATACCAACTTCCTGTGCAAATTCTAATGATGTTTCTTTTATACTTTCCGCCAATTCATATTTTTCGGGTTCGTAACTTTGCAGAAGCTTTCGTAGCAATTCCATAACATTCAACTCATTATGGAACCTATCCCCAGCTCTAAGGAAATGGATTGCTATTCCGCCTGCAATAGCTAAATTGGTAATAACCGTATCATACTTTTCTACCTCTGTTTCTGGACTAATACCAATAAAAAGTGATCCATATACATAATCATCAAAAATGAGTGGGAATTCCATGATACTGATTCCACATGGCGTTTCACTCATCAAAGGCTTCCTCCATTTTTTCACCACAAAAGTTTGCGTAAAAAATTTCTGTGCTGCTTCATGAAGATAGTTATAAACAACTTCGTCTAAAGCTCCCTTCGATAATAGCTTCGCCTTCTTTTCAGTTAAATCACTTCTATAAACAATTGAAGTAAAGGTTCCTCGTGTGAAATTCAGACTAATATCAATCAATATTAGTAAAACCTTTTCTAGATCCTTTACTGTCATTAGCACCTTAATAATCTCTTCAAAGGTAGCGATTTCCATTGACTGATTTTTAATTTTGTCAATTAAGCCCTGCGTGTTTAAGTGATTCATCATAAGAGAGGCACTGGTAGATAGTTTGTCAAAAATAGATATTTCATCAATTTCTTGCTCAGCACTTCCTCCAAATAACAATCCGATTACTTGATTCCCCTGTAAGAGTGGGAAACAAAATAGGCTCTTCACTTTCATATTCAATTTAGTAAATAACCATAGCCGTGCGTCATTTTCAATATTCACGTAAAACTGGGGTTGTCTTGTAGCAATTGAATACCCCAACAAACCTTCTCCAATCGAAAATGTATAACCTATCAAAATGTCAGAGTATTCGCCGATGTTTGTTCCAACCTCATATAGATCACCTGTTGAGTGGAGGGCAAGTGCTATAAAATCGACATCGTTAAAAGTACTTGCTGTATGTAAAATTGATTCAACTGTCGAAGTTCCGTTATTAATCGAAGTTAGTTGTTCCGACACAAGACTCAAAAATTGTTGTGAGTTATTATATTCTTCACGTTGTGCTACATAAGAGGCAATAACTTCCGTCATATTTTTTATATGCTCAACTTTATTGGATATTTCATTTTCTAAGAGCACCTCGAATTCAACGACTTCCTTGGATAAATAAGTATTCATTTTAAAATAACTATCAATCATTTCATTTGTCATCTCGTCAATAATATACCCTGAAATAATAAAATACTTCTCTCTCTTTTTCAGAAATACTGGTGATATAATTACCTTACTTCCCAACTCGGTGTCAAGTAACGTTGTTTGATTAATTGAATGTAAAGGCTGAATAAAGATTTTGAGGTTTTCTTTTGTAATGTATTTCTTATATAATTCTTTCGTTCGTTGATTCCCCCATGATATTTTGGTAAGAAATTCTCCTTCCGAGTTACAAATAATAATTGCTAACCCAGTCCAGCTTGCATATGAATCCTGCAATCTTTGTATGTATAGTAAATCCTCTTTCATACTTCATACCACATTCTTTTTTTCTTACACTTTTTCATCATTTTTATCCCCTTTGGTCAATCTCCAGCGATTTTCACAACAAAATTATTCAAATAGGCTTACTCATATATTAGCACTAATCTGATAAAACAGTAGCAATTGGCGCTTCCCATTACGACCAGTTTTTAACAAAAAAAGAAAAATAACCGCATCCCTTATTTTTTCGGGATGCGGTCATTTTTTTCAGACGATACATTTCGCCTCATATTTAATTGCTAATAACTTATAAGAAATTTTCATGCATTTTTCAATTGGAATCCACAGCTTATAGGAGTGCTCGTAGATTTCACGAATACGTTTAGCAAGGTCTGTCGGGTGATCGAGACGATGCAATTCTGAGACGACGTCAACAATTTCGAGTTCATATGCTTTAGCTCCTGCTTCAAACGGATCCCATTGTTCTAGAAGCGCAATAGCCTTTTTATTCATGTCAATTGTTTCCACGATAAGCCACCTTATTTTTCTTTAGTCTTATTTATGATAGCATAGTAGAGAAAAAAGGAAAGTAGGGATACTCATGAGCATATTTGAAAAAGTCATCGAACGGCGGGAAACCCGCTCTGTTAAATGGGACATGATGGAGACGATTTATGGCATTGAAGACGCTTCCGACATTTTACCAATGTGGGTTGCTGATATGGATTTTGCCGCACCAGAAGTAGTTGTCAATGCGATGAAAGAACGACTGGATCATCGTGTATTTGGCTATTCCTATATTTGTGAGGACTGTAAGGATGCAATCCGTTCCTGGCTAGTCGAACGTCACGGATGGGAAACAAAAAACGACTGGATGCTATTCCATCATGGCGTTGTTCCAGCGATTGCCTCCATTATCGAAACATTTACGGCAGCAGGCGATGGCATCCTTGTCACTTCTCCCGTCTACCCGCCATTTTTTCAAATTCCCGAACGCCAACAACGAAATATTGTTGAATGTATCATGCGTGAGGAAAATGGAGTCTATTCCATCGACTTTGAGGAATTTGAAAAATGCTTACAGCAAAATGTGAAACTGTTCATCTTGTGTAATCCGCATAACCCCGGAGGTATCGTTTGGCAAGAAGATGAGCTAAAAGAAATGCTGAGATTATGCACAAAATATGATGTCCTAATTTTAGCCGATGAAATTCATGCTGATCTTGTATTCCCAGGCAATACACATATTCCACTTGTCACACTTGCGGGTGAAGAAGCTGGACGTATTATCACTTGTGTTGCTCCCACAAAGACATTTAACATAGCTGGTGTTCAAGCAGCGATCATGATTGCAACAGATGAAGCTGTACGAGAGAAACTATCGTTGAATGCGATGGCACACGGCCAAATGGGCTTGAGTCCTTTTGCAGCTGCCGCACTGAGTGCAGCCTACAAAGAAGGTGGTCCTTGGCTTAACGAATTACTTGAAGTAATCTCTAGCAACATGGACTATGTCATTCACCAGCTACCTTCAGCAATCCCCGGCTTAAAAATTGCAAAGCCACATGGTACTTATCTACTCTGGATTGACTATCGGGGTACAGGGTTAACTGAAGATGAAATGATGGATAGATTGTTGAATAAAGGGAAACTTGCACTCGAACCTGGGACAAAATATGGCGAAGCAGGACGCGGTTTCCTACGTATGAATGTAGCGACGCCACTTTCACTTGTAGAAGAAGGCGTTAAACGGTTTATAGCTGCGATGAATGACTAATTCGAAAGTCTCGATTCGCTAATAACCAGTCTTCCAGCGCCAATATCTGCTGTACTATCGCCAATATCACACTCATAAGCACCAATAAAAAGAAAAACAGCACCTCAATGTTGAGAGTGCTGTTTTTCTTGTGCTTCGCGGCGTTCACGTAAAATACGTTCTTCTAATTCTTTTGTTTCAAGCTCCTGCTTCTTCGAATTGTTTCGAATCCAACGTAAAGCAAAATACATCAGAATCATGAAGAATAGAAATGAAAATGCTGCCGGAATATATTCTGTTTTATCTTCTGGAAAGTAAAGGAACGGCATTAATAATACGTTCACTTGCTACACTTCCTTACGCTAGTCATTTCACATGGCTAAAATTATTTTTGAAGGATTTCGATTGACTCGATAACAACGTCTTCAACAGGCTTATCTTGAGCGCCTTTTTTCACGTCAGCAATTTTGTTGACAACGTCCATGCCTTCGATGACTTGTCCAAATACCGTATGCTTTTGGTCAAGATGTGGCGTGCCGCCTGTTTCTTCGTATGCTTTCGCAATTTCTGCTGGCCAGCCGCCTTCTTCCATTTGCTTAGCTGTTCCAGGTGCTTGTGATGCTTGAACGATGAAAAACTGGCTTCCGTTTGTTCCAGGACCCGCGTTCGCCATTGACAATGCGCCGTTTAGGTTGAATAGATCCATTGTGAACTCATCTTCAAACGTATCGCCATAGATGCTTGCTCCGCCCATTCCAGTACCGGTTGGGTCTCCACCTTGAATCATGAAATCTTTAATAACGCGGTGGAAAATGATGCCATCGTAATAGCCATTTTCAGCGTGTGTTAAAAAGTTTTCGACTGTTTTTGGAGCTTGTTCTGGGAAAAGCTTGATTTTAATCGGACCGAGTGTCGTGTTCATGACGACAAGCGCCTCGTTTGCTGCTACTTCTTTTGATAATTGTGGGTACATAATTGTTGCCTCCTCTTGATCTTTTATATTATTTTCTTCGGCTGGCACTTGGTCAGCAGGTTTTTCTTTCTCCAACACTTGCTCTTTATCAGCAGCTGTTCCGCAAGCGGTTAACAGGATAATGACAAGGATTGATAGTAGAGAGAAATAATACTTTTTCATTTCATATTCACCCCGAACTAGTTTACCATATCGAAACAACTTTTTCGACGAATAAGCATGATACTTCCTTCGCCTCTCGAACTGTTTTATACTAATAGAAGTGTGCACGATGCGGAAAGAAGGTTTTTACATGAACGTGCAAAAACGAAACTTTATTATTATTTTAATTTCCAACTTCCTCGTTGCAGGCACGATGACGATGATTATGCCTTTCCTTTCTCTCTATATCGAAACGTTTGGCGATCATTCTGATGCTTACGTCCAAAAATGGTCGGGTCTGATTTTTGGTGCCTCCTTTGTGACGGCTTTTATCATGTCACCGATTTGGGGACGCGTCGCTGACAAATATGGCTTCAAACCGATTTTACTCATTAACGGCTTTGGGATTGCAACTTCCGTCTTTTTAATGGGCTTTGTCGATTCAGTAGAAATGTTTTTCCTTTTACGCTTACTCAATGGCGTCGTCACAGGATTCATCCCCACTTCCTTGGCCTTCGTGTCCTCACAAACGGCTAAAGAAGAAGCAGGTAAAATGCTCGGTACTTTACAAATGGGCAGTGTGACAGGAACTTTGTTTGGTCCCGCTTTAGGCGGATTACTCGCAGATACGTTTGGATTTCAATACACCTTTATCATCACTTCGGTTTCTGTCGTAGTAGCAGCGATCATCGTACTTTTCGGCATTCAGGAGCAACGGCGTGCGAAAAGTGACCGGACGAATCGCTATTCTCGCAAAGCCATTTTAAGTGGACTGCTGCACCATCGACTCATGCTAAATGTGATGGTTGTAACTGCCCTCATTCAAATTGGTAACTTCAGCATCCAACCGCTATTGTCACTTTATGTTGCACAATTATCAGATGCCAAGGATGTCGCCTTCCTCGCGGGTATTACCTTTAGTGCAGCTGGCTTAGGCAATCTATTATTCGCCCGCCATTGGGGTAAACTTGGAGATGATATCGGTTACGAAAAGGTCTTATCTCTATTACTATTGTTATCCTTTCTCTTCATTATCCCACAAGCATTTGTTACGGAGTTATGGCAACTCATCATTTGCCGACTACTCTTCGGAATTGCAATTGGGGGAATGATTCCGATTACAACTGCACTTGTTAGGCGAGAAGCGCCTGTGGATATCCAAGGCGAGGTTATGGGGTATAACACGAGCTTCCGCTTTCTAGGCAATATTATCGGTCCCATGTTCGGTGGGATTGTTAGTGGTTTTATCGGCATCTCGTCTGTTTTTCTTGTAACAGGTGTATTATTCCTTGTCGGCTTTGCCTTTCTTTATGTTGCGAAAAGAAAACCGGTTCAAGATTTTGAGGATTTTCTTGCGCTAAAAGAACAACAAACTTAAAATTATGCTATTCTTTTGTCAGTACTTATTTTTGAATGGAGGTCCGATGTTGAAACGGTTCATCGGCATAGTCATTATTCTTTTATGCATCCCCATTTTAGTCATCGTCCAAGAAGCAATTGCTGTTGAATTAACAACGGCTAACACGTTTAATGAGCAAATGACTCGTTCCATCGAGCTATCGACACCGTCCGTCAATGTACCTGTTGCAATGAAAGATCGCAATGGAGTTATTTTTGCAGAGGAGTACGTAGAATGGCGCACTCCCCTTGCACTTGACTCCATTCCTACTTTCGTACGTCAATTGTTCCTTGAAAGTGAGGATAAGAGTTTCTTCGATCACCGTGGCTATGATGTAGCGGCCATCGTACGAGCGTTTGCTGTCAACACGGCAACAGACGATTTGCAACAAGGAGCTTCGACGATCACGCAGCAGGTCGTGCGTATGCGTTTTTTATCGACAGAAAAAACGTATGAACGTAAGCTAACAGAGCTTTTTTATGCGACGGAGCTGGAGAAACAAACGACAAAAGAGGCTATTTTAGAAATGTATTTGAATGAAATGTACTTCGGCAATCAAGTTTATGGTATTGGTGCGGCTGCTACCTATTATTTTAGCAAGCCCATCTATGAGTTGAATGAAGCACAGCAAGCGTTCATCGCGGCGATTCCAAACAATCCTTCGTTGTATGATCCATTAGTCCATTTCGATCAAACGAAAAAAAGGCAGGAACGTTTGTTAAACATCCTCGCAAAAAACGGTGTTATCACTATTGAGGAAGCTGAAACATATACAAGTATGCCCATTACACTACAGCTAAAAAAGAAAGTAAATAATTTCCCAGCGTACAGCACATATGTCCTTTCAGAGCTGTCGGACCTCATTGCCCAGTCGGAAGGCTTGGCAGATCAAATTGCTGAAGCAACAGATGAATCCGATAAGCTAGCTCTTGAGGCACAAGTTCAGCAACGAACAGCGGAAGTACTCGCAACAGGTCTTGTCATTGAAACCGCACTCGATCCCCGTAAGCAACAACAAGACGAACAGGCAGTTACTGCCTTATTAAAACCTGAAGGATTGCAGGCTGGTGCCGCCGTTATTGATAATGAAACCCGGGAAATCATTAGTCTATTTGCTGGAAAAAACTATAAAAAAGCAGATTTCCACCGTGCCTTTCAAGCAGTTCGACAACCTGGCTCTGCCATCAAACCCATTTTGGTCTATGCCCCTTATTTTGAAAGCGGACCCTACACAGCGAATAGCCGAGTCAATAGTGGTAGCGTTTGTATCGGCTCCTACTGCCCGACCAATGTCGGTGGATATGTATATGGGACAACAACTGTGAAAGAAGCTTTTCGGCATAGCCATAATACGGCAGCTGTCCGATTATTGCAGACTGTTGGTATTGACAAGGCATTTTCCTTTATCGAACCTTTTCACTTTAAATCGATTGTACAACAGGATCATAGCTATGCAGCTGCACTTGGAGGCTTTTCTAAAGGGATGACACCACTTGAGCTTGTGGGGGCTTACACGGGATTCATCGACGGGATGTATACTCCTGTCCGTGCGATTCGTACAGTGAAGGATAGTGAGGGGAAGCTTTTATATGAATGGGCAGATCAGAAAATAGAGATATGGTCGCCGACTACAATTTCAATAATGCGGAGCCTACTATCGGATGTTGTGACTAATGGAACCGGACGCGGAATTCCGTATACAACTTCGTATACAGGAGCAAAAACAGGTACCACAGACTATTATAAAGATTTATGGGTAGGTGGCCTAAACGAACACTACACAACAGCTGTCTGGGTAGGCTATGACAAGCCACAGCCAATGAAGTCTTTGAGTGACCAGAAAATCCATTTACAGCTTTTTTCAGCACTACTTCGAGACTAGCCTTGCGACGGAGGCTAGTCTTTTTTTAACTCAACGAAGACATCCGCAAGCGACGAAGCATGTTTATGGAAATCTCTTTGCCTGTCCTATCAAAGATGGACTTTTTCAGTGGCCTCATTAAAATAAGTGAGCGTTTTGTCTTTCATACTTTGTTGTGTTTCTTTCATTACGAATCTAACTCTTTTTCTTGACAAAGTAAATAATCTACAACTTGTCCACCTACACCTTGTTCCTTCATTTTAGTCAACATTTCGAATGGCAAATCCCATGTATCAACATTTAATATTGATTGAATGTATCGTTTGAGTTCATTTTTTTCAACATCATTATTTAAAAAAATCGATTCAATTCCAAGTCTTCTAATTAAATCATTGTGATGTTGAGTAATCTTAACATTTTTTAAGTATTCAGACGTAATTAAAAATAATAGATCTATTTTACTTATTTGATCTGCTGTTAATTGAGTTGTGACTATAAAATTATAATATGGAAATTCATCATTTGTAACTTTACATATTGAAAGTCTTATTATATGTTCCTTAAGTGTTGTGATATTATTAATCAACTCGTCTATCTTCTTATCTTGTTCTTTTATTAATTCTAGTAACGTCCCATAGTTCGACAATTTAAAAACCTCCTCATGTTTTTTAAAAATCAGATAGAAAAAGTATTTTCTACTTTTTCTATCTGATTTGTTAATCTGCTATAATACTAAAAAGCTTACAACTGCAGAAACGTTTTCAGCAATATCAAGAGCAGCTGCTGGTGGAACTTTAACTGCTATTAAACCTTCATAAAGAATGCCTCTTATCGTTGCCTGAGTATATACAGTAAGTTCATCCAATTTGGCAATTGCTTTATCTATACCTTGATTAACTTTGGTCGTATTATCTCTTAAATATTTAATAGATTTTGCACCCATTTTATCTTCAATCAAACCTAAAATCCAGTCTCCACCCTTTATTGCACCTTTAATTGTATATAAGGCACCTTTGATAATTTGACCTTTCGCAGCTGTTGCTTCCATTTCATCATCTATTTTCACAAGATCTTCTAGTTCTCCGGAGTTTGAAATTTCTTTTTCATTATTTATTTTTACTTCTTTACTCAACGGTTCAAAACTGGCTGCTTGACTAATTCCAGGGGCATAGAGCGAAAACAGAAAAGTAAAAGCTACTAATCCAATAAAAAACTTCTTCATCAATGATTACCACCTTCATCATTTAATTTAATTACCACAAAACAAACATATGTTACATTAAAAGGAGCTACCTTTTAATGTATATAAGTTGTGCAACTTAATAAACTCAACTTTAGAACCTGGAAAAAGCGCTTCAACCAAAATGATTCTAAGGTGAACCTAGTGTTCCTTCCCGTCCTTATCGCACGTAAAGGACGAAGTTAAATCCCTACTACATTACAGCAGCTGCTCACAAATAACTTTAACACAAGCCCCAAAACTTCACACCGCAAATTTCCCGCAATTTTAGTTGCGGGTTCTATCATTTTTTCTCAAATAGAAGTAAGATTTCAATACAGTATCTTGAAATCACTAAAAGAGTTTTAAGGTCTTTCATATGGCTAGTTTTTTTCATGCTAAAAACGGCAAACTCGCAATTACACCGTTATAAAGCTTGAGTAAAATATAGACAATTGTAGTAATGAGCACGCTCCAAATAATCATTTCAAAAGCAATCAGCCCAACAGTTCTACTAACCGTCATGAACTTGCTCAACTTATAAACAACATAGACGAAGTAAATGAATGTCGTTAGCAGAAATATAGCCGACAGCACCTCTATCGAACTAATTCCCCCTGCTGATACGAGCGAACCAAAAAAGTAAATGACGTTGCCGCCCCTCGCTTCGCTATATGACTCTCCTTTTACATCCTTTGAAAAGAATAACATTGCCGTTTCGTGAATCGTTCCTGCGATTAATTTCAACGCTGAAAAGACCATGAAAAATAGCAGTGCATAGATAACTAGCAGGAAAATACGGAGCTGTATATCCGTTAAAAATTCGCGCATCCCTGCATACAAACCAATTTCTTTAAACAACTCTACTGATATACCGACCGTATAGACACCAAACGTCAAACTAAACAACACAATTGTCACGAATGGCAAATAGCCAAATATGTATGGATTTTTCATAAGACACCTCGATAATTTCAAGTACGCCCCGACGTAATTGCGTCGGGATTTTGAATCTGCAAATGTATTTGTAGATTCAAGTTAAAATAAATGCACATATTCTATACTATAGGAAGTACATTCCAATAAGCAACAATATCTAGATTTTTCAATTTTACAATCTCGATGGGCTATGGTATAGTAACCTCAGCTAAATAACCGAACGTACTTGGAGGAGTCTGTCACCAAGGGGTATCTATGCCCTTTTGTGATAGGCTTTTTTTACGTTGAAAAGGAGGATTTTCTTGGAATTCGTCTTATTAATTTTTCTGCCAATCTTAGCCGCCCTTGTTGTTCCCCTGCTGTTTAAGCATGTAAAGGACATACATACAGGCTGGTTCGTGTTACTTGTTCCACTATCTCTATTCATTTTCTACATCGGCTTCATCGCCACGACAATGGATGGCGGACATGCGATTTCCGAACTGCAGTGGATTCCATCGCTTGGTATTTCATTCGTTTCCTATATCGATGGCCTAAGCCTGCTGTTTACCTTACTCATCACAGGCATCGGTGCACTCGTCGTGCTGTACTCCATCTTTTATCTCGATAAAGACAAGGAGAAGCTCGGCAACTTTTACGTCTATCTACTGCTATTCATGACAGCTATGCTAGGCGTCGTGCAGTCGGATAATGTCATTACCCTTTATCTATTCTGGGAATTAACATCTATTTCGTCATTCCTACTCATCGGTTATTGGCATACGCGAGATCGCTCACGCTTTGGTGCTTTGAAATCAATGATGATTACCGTATTCGGTGGGCTAATGATGCTCGGTGGATTTGTACTGCTCGGCATTATGGGCGAGACGTTTTCTATACGTGAACTTATTGCCACTGCCTCTACTTTCATTGGACATGAATTCTTTACTTTGGCACTTGTTCTTGTGCTGCTCGGGGCATTTACAAAGTCCGCACAGTTTCCATTTTACATTTGGTTGCCAGATGCAATGGAAGCGCCTACACCTGTCAGTGCCTATTTGCACTCCGCCACGATGGTGAAAGCAGGACTGTATCTTGTTGCACGCTTTACGCCTATCTTCGCCGTTTCGGAAGTATGGGTTTGGCTCGTTACAGGTATCGGGCTACTGACGCTGTTCTGGGGCTCATTCTTTGCTGTAAAACAAACGGATTTGAAAGCGATTCTCGCCTTTTCAACTGTCAGTCAGCTAGGCCTTATTATGTCACTACTCGGTGCAAGTGCAGTCGCCTATCATACAAATGATGCTATTTTTAAATTTGCGGCATTTGCAGCGATTTTCCATTTGATTAACCATGCAACTTTTAAAGGAAGTTTGTTCATGATTGCAGGGATTGTCGATCATGAAACAGGGACGCGGGATATTCGCAAACTCGGCGGTCTGATGAGAATTATGCCGATTAGCTTTACTGTGGCGTTCATCGGCTCGATGTCGATGGCAGGTTTGCCACCATTCAATGGCTTCCTTAGTAAGGAAATGTTCCTGGAATCTATGCTAGCCTTGCGTCATTTTGAATTATTCAACTTTGGTACATGGGGTATTATTTTCCCTGTTGTTGCTTGGATTGCTAGTGTTTTCACATTCGTTTATAGCTTTTACTTTGTCTTCAAAACATTTATTGGAAAACGGAAAATTGAACCTCTTCCGAAAATGCCGCATGAAGCACCTATTGGGATGCTACTGTCCCCAATCATTTTAGCGACACTTGTTGTTGGGATTTTCTTCATCCCCAATCTGATTGGGAAATGGTTGGTCAAGCCAGCTGTGATGGCTGTTCAAACTGGATTGTACAGCCATCCGTCTGAAGTAGACGTCCATGTTGCGGCATGGCATGGCTTTGACTCTCCAGCACTATGGATGACGATTGCTATTGTTGGGGTTGGTGCCATTTTATACGCGACAATGAAGAGATGGCAGAAGCTATACGATATTCAGCCGCAATACCTGTCATTGAATGCCTTGTATGATTCAGCAATGCTGTTTGGTGAAAGCGGCATGAATCGTCTATCTCGTTTTTATATGACAGGGTTAATCCGAACGTATTTGCTGTATATGTTTGCTTTCATTATTACCATTACGACGGCAGCGCTGTTCATTAAAGAAGCCTTCGTTGTCGATACGGCTAGTTTTTCAGCGGTCAGTATGTATGGTGTATTGACGGCGATTATTCTCGTCATTGCTGTAGCGATGATTTTACTAGCGAAAACACGATTGTCGGCTATTATTGCGCTAGGCGCTGTTGGTTATTCAGTTGCTTTGTTCTTTGTCATTTTCAAAGCGCCAGACTTAGCGTTGACGCAACTAGTCATTGAAACGATCTCCGTTGCACTGTTCCTATTGGCATTTCAGCGTTTACCAAAGCTGAACAATCATGGAGAAACAAAGCCTAATAAACTGATGAATTTGATTATTTCAGCGGGTGTTGGTATCACTGTGATGCTTGTTGCCTTATCCGCGCACTCGCAAAAGCTGATTCCATCTATCTCACAATATTACAAAGATACAGTCGCGACAGAAGCTGGCGGTGGTAATATCGTCAACGTGATTCTAGTCGATTACCGTGGCTTTGATACACTATTTGAAATTGCTGTGTTGGCGATTGCAGGTATTGGTGTGCTTGCGATGATTAAACTAAAGCTTGCCAAAAAGGAGGATACGGATGAAAACAAATGATGTTATTTTACAGACAACTACCAAGCTCGTATTTTTCATCATCTTCCTATTTTCCATCCATATTTTCTTTGCGGGTCACTATACACCCGGCGGGGGGTTCGTTGGAGGCTTGCTGACAACTGGCGCCATTGTTCTGCTGTTGTTAGCCTTTGATTTGAAAACAGTGCAAAAAGCTTTGCCTTTCAACTTCACCATTGTGACTGGCATTGGCTTACTGCTGGCACTTGGTACAGCTGCTGGCTCTATATTTTTCAACGTACCGTTCTTTACACATGCTTTTGATGATTTTACTTTGCCTTTATTCGGGACAACTTCCTTGCATACGGCAATGATTTTCGATGCTGGTGTCTATCTGGTCGTTGTGGGTGCGGCGATTACGATGATTCAATCGATTGGAGGAGATGCCTAATGGAACTGATTATGATACTTGTCATCGGAATTTTGTTCATGGCGGCTACCTACTTAATCCTTTCTAGGAGTATCCTAAAGATTATTTTAGGGACTGGTTTACTTAGTCATGGTGCACATTTGCTCATTTTAACAATGGGTGGATTGGGTGGTATGTCTCCGCCGGTTATCGCTGATGGGGTTACCAATTATGCAGACCCTTTGCCACAAGCGCTTATTTTGACTGCGATTGTCATTAGTTTTGGTGTGACAGCTTTCATTTTGGTATTAGCTTACCGGACATATGCTGAACATCAAACAGATAATATGAATTTGATGAGAGGAAATGACGAACATGATTAACTTACCTTTATTTCCGATCCTCTTGCCATTCCTGTTCGCGATTATCCTCCTGTTCTTTAAAGAGAATATTCGTGTGCAACGCGTATTGACAGCTGTCGGACTCGTTGTCAGCTTAATTGCCGCCCTATTCCTAGTGGCGAAGGTAAAAGCCGATGGTATTCAAGCCCTAACATTAGGCAGCTGGCCGGCACCTTTTGGTATTTCAATGGTGTCCGACATGTTTTCAGCAGTACTTGTGACAACAACGATTATCCTGACACTCTGCGTTGTCATTTACAGCTTCACGGCCATTGGAAAAGAACGCGAACGTTACTTCTACTATCCTGCCATTCTATTCATGGTAACGGGTGTCAATGGTGCCTTTACGACAGGCGATATTTTTAACATGTTCGTATTCTTCGAAGTGCTGCTCATCGCCTCCTATGTGTTAATTGTATTAGGCGGCGAGAAAAAACAGCTTCGCGAATCCATTAAATATGTGCTCGTCAACGTAATCTCATCTGCATTGTTTGTCATTACAGTTGCCTTTTTGTACTCGGTCATCGGGACATTAAATATGGCGGATATTTCCGTGAAGATTGCGCAAATTGGACAACCCGGTATTATTACGGTCATTGCGATTTTGATGCTGGTCGTCTTTGGTGTAAAAGGGTCCATTTTCCCACTGTATTTCTGGTTACCTGGCTCTTATGCAGCTCCACCAATTCCCGTGCTGGCACTCTTTGGGGCGCTACTCACGAAGGTTGGGGTCTATGCTATCATGAGGACCTACACGCTGTTTTTCATCCATGATATCGGCTTTACACATGAAATCTTGTATGTACTGGCGATTTTAACGATTATTGCAGGTTGTATTGGGGCTCTTGCTTACTTTGATTTGAAACAAATTATCATTTATAACATCGTAATCGCTGTTGGCGTTATTTTATTCGGCGCAGCGCAAATGAATGAAGCTGGCTTAACAGGTGCTGTTTTCTATCTCATTCACGACATGCTCATTAAAGGAGCCTTGTTCCTGCTTATCGGGATTATCATCTACGTCACAGGGACATCTAATTTGCGTAAAATGGGTGGGCTGATGAAAACACATGCCCCGCTTGGTTGGTTCTATATCATTGCCGCATTTGGACTAGCAGGTATTCCACCGCTTAGTGGTTTCATAGGCAAGCTGTTAATTGTCCAAGGGGCATTTGAGGCGGGTCATGTGTGGGGAGCTATTATCCTGCTGTTATCGAGCCTGGTTGTTCTGTTGTCCGTCATTCGCATTTTTGTCTATGCATTTTGGGGAGAGCCCGTTAACTTGCCTAAACGTAAGCGTCGTCCTTACCGCAACATGATGATTCCAGCTGTTGCATTGGTCGTCCTGTCAGTGTTATATGGTGTGGGTACGGAATGGCTGATGCCTTATATGACGGATGCCTCGAACGTATTACTACAACCGTCCATCTATATTGATGCGGTGTTAAAGGAGTAGATGAACGATGGCTTTCCAACTATTATTGAACGTTTTCATTGCCTTTGTGTGGATGTTTATGAGCACTTCGCTGACAGCCTCGACATTCATCATTGGCTACTTGATTGGTCTGATTTTAATCATTATGATGAGACGATTTTTCAAGGATAGACTTTATATTTGGAGACTGTGGGCAGCTGTTAAATTAACGCTGCTGTTCTGCAAAGAATTACTATTATCAAATATTTCGGTACTGCGTATAGTCTTGCGGCCAAAGCTGGGTATTCAGCCAATGATTTTCGCGTTACCAACAGACCTTGAGCACGATTGGGAAATTACGTTGTTATCCAGTTTGATTACATTAACACCTGGAACAATTGTCTTGAATGTTTCGGACGATCAACGCACGCTCTATATCCATGCGATTGACGTGGACGATGTCGATGAAGCCATTGATTCTATTAAAAATTCTTTTGAAAAAGCGATTAAGGAGGTGAGCCGACCATGATGACCTTCATTTTGATTTGCCTCATACTCGTCGTCTTATCTATTTTCGGCTTACTGTATCGTGTGTACTTCGGTCCCTCTACACCCGATCGGCTTATTGCACTGGATGCGATTGGGGTTATGTTAATTTCCTCCATCGCCTTGTTGTCGATTTTATTCGATACTGGATTTTTCATCGAAGTCATTTTACTGATTGCGATCCTGTCGTTCATCGGGACTGTGTCATTCTCCAAATTCATTGAGAAAGGAGAGATCATCGAACGTGACCGTAATCGCTAATATACTCATCGTTTCAACAATCGTTGTCGGGATCATTTTCACGATTGTGACAGTCATCGGCATCTTGCGCTTACCCGACGTCTATACACGGGCGCATGCTGCTTCTAAAAGTGCCACGTTGGGTGTACTCAGTATTTTGGTAGGGGTGTTTCTTCACTTTTGGTTAATTAAAGGAGTCTTTAGTATTCAACTCATTCTGGCGATTGTCTTCCTATTCATCACTTCTCCCATTGGGGGACATCTTATGAGCCGCGCTGCGTATATATCTGGTGTCAAACCGACTGAACTCACTGTCGGGGATGATTTAGCAAAAGTTGTGAAAGAAGCAAAGAACAAACGAAAAAAAGCTTGAAAAATACGCATGGCAATCGGAAATCCGACTGTCATGCGTGTTTTTGTGTTGATAAAAGTATTAATAATACGGTCCAAAGCCTCCATATGGATAACCAAAACCATAAGGTGGATAACCATAAGCTGGATAGCCACCATATGGAGGATATCCTCCATAAGGATAACCACCAAAGCCAAACCCAATCCCTGGGAACAATGCCGATCCTAGTAGACCACCAGCAAGTCCACCAAGAAACGGTACGCCAAGTCCGTCAAAGCCGCCTCCAAATCCACGTCTACCTCTGTCAAAGCCGTGGCCAAATCCACCGCGGCCACCACCACCAAAACCTCTAGGCATTTTCATCCCCCTTTCCACCTATCCTATTCAAATAGGGCAGCCTGGAAAGAGACAATTGCCTATTAGTCCTCTAGTTCAGTATCTGCCATCCGTTCGACCAATGTTGCTAACGTTCGCACCATCACACCTGTTGCTCCCTTTGGCCCTAAATCATGCGCTGCGGCAGCGTCTGACGTCCCTGCAATGTCCAAGTGAATCCAAGGTGTCGTTCCTGCGAATTCTCCTACAAAGCCTCCACCGAAGATCATATGACCATCACGGCCCGGTGAATTGTTCAGGTCAGCTACATCACTTTTACGAATTCGTTTCTTATCACTTTCCGTTAGTGGAAGTCTCCAAACAAATTCCCCCGTCTCGATAGAAGCCTGCATAAATTCTTCAAAGAACGCTTCATCATTTGTCAGTGCTCCTGTTTTATCATTACCGAGCGCCACAATAACGCCACCTGTTAGTGTCGCTACGTCAATCAGGTAATCTGCTCCCGCTTGTTTCGCATACGTCACAGCATCTGCTAGGACAAGACGGCCCTCTGCATCTGTATTGAGTACCTCAATCGTTTTACCACTCAATGACGTAATGACATCATCCGGCTTAAATGCATCTCCTGACACCATATTATCGGTCGAACCAATAACTGCAATGACATTTTTCTGCGGTCGCAACTCCCCAATAATCGCCATCGCACCAAGAACAGCAGCCGCACCACCCATATCGCCCTTCATGCCAACCATTCCTTCACGTGGTTTCAATGAATAGCCACCCGTATCATACGTAACACCCTTACCAACTAGACCAATGACATCTTCCCATTGCTCTGTCGCTGCATACTTTAGAACAATGAGCTTCGGCTCTTCAACAGATCCCTGATTGACTGCTAGAATAGCACCCATGCCGAGCTCTTCCATTTCTTTTTTACCGAGTACCTCGATATCGAAATCATATTTTTCCGCAAGCTCACGCGCATAATCCGCCATTTTAGTCGCTGTTAGAATATTTGGAGGCATATTAACTAAATTACGGGCTTCATTAACTGCATCGGCATACACTTTACCTACTTCGCAAGCCGCTTTCAATTCATCCTCATCTGATGAAGATAAGATCGTCAGTGCTTCAATTGCCACATCACGCGCATTGGAGTCGGTACGATAACCTGCAAACTTATACGTGCCAAGCCCAATGCCTTCCGCTGCTGCAAATGCAACATCCTCACAAGTCAGTTTGTCATTTGTGAATGGTGCCGTCCAAATGGCAACGGAAGTCGCTTTCACGTTCGCCAGTTCTTTACCAATTGCTGCAAATGCTTGACGTAGGCGATCTTCCGTCAACGCCTTCTGCGCACCTAGTCCTATAAAGAATACACGTTTATAGTCGCGTTCTTCCATGGCCGGCATTGGGACAATTTTATTAAAAGTCGTTTTAATATCGCCAGCTTTAAGCCACTCAGGTAGGCGCGTACTAAAAGAATTGACGAAGCCATCCCAACCAACGATATTTTCTGGATGTTCTGGAACACCAATGACAAGGACATCTGCCTCTACTTTGTTGAAATTTGGTTCTACAATAATTGTTTTCATTTAATTAACCTCCAATTTTTTATACACCTATTAGTATATACCAAGTGTTCGACAGCTTACATAAATTCGTTCGGAATCCGTAGTATACTGTTTTTACAACAAAGCTTTGTGGTATACTAATAATACAATTTTCAAATTTTAAAGGAGTGGACCCTCGATGGCTATATTCCAAAACATTCCGCTCCTTGCGGCATTATTCGGGATCGTCTTTGCACAATTTATAAAGATCCCTATCTATTTTCTACTTAGCGGCAAGCTTGACTGGAAACTGATGACCTCAACAGGCGGTATGCCAAGCTCTCACTCAGCAGCAGTTACAGCATTGACGACGGCAATCGCATACGAATCCGGGCTCGACTCCCCTCTTTTTGCGGTTTCTGCTATCTTCGCCGTTATCGTCATGTTTGATGCGACAGGAATCCGTTATCAGGCAGGGCAACAAGCCTTGATTATCAATCAAATGCGGTTGGACTTCCAAACATTTGTCCAAGAAGCGAAAGGCTGGCAACAAAAAGACGGCCAACAAAAAATCCAAGAGCTCAAAACACTGCTTGGTCATAAGCCAAGCGAAGTATTTGCAGGTGCTGTAACAGGTATCCTTATTTCCATAATTATCTATTCATTTATCGTATAAAAAAAAAGCCATTTCACTCCCAATATTTTACCGGGGAATGAAATGGCTTTTTTGGATGCAATAATGGTAAATGTTAAAACATTTGATAACCTTGTTTTCTCAAAATCTTCATAACGAATCCGGAAATGATTGCCCCAACGAGACCGCTTGCTAGAATAACAATATCGGCTGTATGTAGTGCCATCACTTTATCTCCAAGAAGTTGGAACGCATATTTCGGCTTCGTGAAGTATTCGTATACCTTCACTTCATCAATAATCAATACGACGACGATTGGATAAATGATAGCCATTAACCATGTCATGCGAAGAAGCATATTTAATAGAAATCCGATACCAAAAAACATCACCATGAAAATCAGTACGGATAAGACGACGTGCGTCAGTGAAATGGTTCCCAAAGTAACGACCTCCGTTTTCCACTCATTATTTTACATGAATGAGAGATGGCTTTCAACCAATCACAACCTATTTCCCAATTTGTCATATCTTAACTTGAATCAGCAAAGGTCCCTGCTGATTCAAGTTAAGCCTCCGGCGGATGTCACAAATTTTGAAGGGAGTTAATTGCGCAAGCGCAATTCAAAATTTGGACACAATTGCTATTTTTTAAAAAATAATTTATAAGTTGTATAACCAAAACTCTCACCAGGCGTAATATTGACAATTTCATCTAATCCTGATTCGATTACTTTTTCAGCCATCTCCAGAATCATTAAAGAAGAATCCTTATCGTCCTTTAGTTCGAGTGGGCTTTTCCATGCCGCTTCAGAAATCTCTCTTAGCTGTGGAATTAAAACCTGATTTTCTATCGTTGTGCTCAGAAAAAATATCGCCATATTATCGCTGATTTCTCCATTTAATACGCCCGTACGAAAGCCAATCATCCCTTCCAATTGACTATCAATACCTGTTTCTTCTCTCACTTCACGAATAGCGGCACCATCTGCCGTCTCGTTGCCATCCACAAAGCCTGCCGGGATTGACCACTTTCCTTTAAGTCCACCATAGGTTTTTCGTACTACCAACCACTGCCCTGCCTGATTGACTACAAGCCCTGCAGCTGCAAGCCAAACATTTCCCCGTTTACTCCGTGACATACTCTTCAATCCTTTCCAAAAAAGCACCTGCTGTCAGAAGACAAGCAGATGCTTTGAATGCATTTCAATCAATGAATCAAATTATAGGAAATTGAATTTCCCTTTTTTAATCGTAAGACCTACTCCACCAATGAGGAATAGTGAGCGGTTATCAACCACTTTTTTCATGAATGAAGCTTTTGCTCCCGTCATTTTCTTACCGAATACAAGACCAATTGCATCGTCTTCACCAAGTGAACAAACGCTACCCTTTAAGTCTGGTACAAATTCAGAAGTCGCGTTGCCCTTCATAAGTGCGATAATATTGTTTGCACACATATCACCTTGTTGCATAGCAATTTGCGCTGTTGGTGGGTATGGACGATTAGCTTCTTCGTTAATCATCAATGCACAGTCTCCAACGACGAATACATCAGCATAACCTGGTGCACGAAGATCTTTGTCGACCTTGACACGCGCACGCATGTTTTCGATGCCAGATGATTCGATTAGACGGTTACCACGGACACCTGCAGCCCAAATAACTGTACCCGCTTTAATGAATTCAAATTCGTCTTCGCCTTTTTTAATGTTGACGCCTTCTTCAGTCGCCTCAACAACTGGCGTACCGATTGAGAACTCGATGCCTTTAGATTCCAACTTAGCGACAGCATATTGGACAAGCTCAGGATCAAATCCTGGAAGCACCATAGGAGCTGCTTCTACACAAAGTACGCGTACTTTTTCAGCCGGCACGTCGAACTCTTTGCAAAGCTCAGGTACACGGTTTCCAAGTTCACCTAGCAATTCGATTCCTGAGAATCCTGCACCCCCAACAACGATTGTTAGACGGCTATCATCTTTCTCTTCTTCAAGAGACCATGTTGCAAATTGATATTCAATATGCTCACGAATTTGACGAGCCGCTTTCACGTTTGCCATTGAAAGTGCATACTTGTCAAGTCCAGGAATACCGAAAGTTTCACCTTCGAAACCAAGGGATATCACAAGATAATCATATGTATGTGTACCCACATTAGATGTTACGACTTTACCTGCAACGTCAATTGCTTGTACTTCTGCTTTGATGAATTCAACTTTTTGACTGCTGATAACACTTTTGATGTCATAACGAACTTGTTCAGGAGACAAAGTTCCTGCCGCCGCTTCATGAAGCCATGTAGACTCATAGTGATAATCATTTTTGTTAATGAGGACAATATCTGCCTCATCCGTCCCAAGTGATTTTTGCAAATTAACGACTGTTGATAAACCGCCGTATCCTGCACCTAACACCAAAATTGTCGGTCTTTTCACGAAGATCGAAACCACCTTTAAATTTTTATGTGCCCGGCCCTCGTGAAATCTAGTACACCGACGATTTACACAGTCCTGGCCTTTGTCATTTTTTCGACAAACCTCTACCTCTTATAGTAGCCCTTTTGATACGGCATTTCAATACTATAATTGAAATAGGAAATGTTTGAATACATAGAATAATGAAGTTCAACAATAAAGCCCCTTACCAACTCTAGTAAGGGGCTTAAAAAGGTATCAGCAATCAGCTGGAGTCCCAGCTTTCTTCGCTGTTCTAAATGAAGTTCCACACCCACACGAAGCAATCGCATTGGGATTATTTATCGTAAATCCGCCCCCCATGAGGGACTCTTTATAATCAACTTGTGTGCCGTTAAGAATACCGGCATCTTCGCTTGAAACAAGAATTTGCAAACCATGCTGCTCTAACAGCTGATCTTCCTCTGACTTTTCAGTTTCGAAACCCATTCCGTATGTCAATCCACTGCAGCCTCCGCCATTGACAGCAACACGTAAGAATGAACCTTCTTCTCCATTATGGCGCATCATTTCTTTCACATGAAATGCCGCTGCCTCGGTAACTTCAACAACTTGTGCCATGCGTGTTCACCTTCCCTTTGTTTTCTTCTATCTATCATAGCAAGGAATTTATCCATAACGCAATCATAATTACTCGTCTATTAGGCGTTTTACGCTATAATGAGATAGATAGTACGAAAGGATGGATGGTTCGAATGGAGATTACTCCCTACTACGATAAAAAAATAGCATGCATCAATTGCAAACAAAATTTTACCACGACAAAAGTCCGTTCCAGATTTGTTCGAGTCACCTCCCACGAAAGCGATTTTAAACCTGTCTACTCAGACCCTGATATTAAACCACTCCTTTATAATGTTGCAGTCTGTCCTCATTGTGGCTTCTCATTCACAGATGAATTTGCACCCTATTTCGCTCCTGGCACAAAAGATGAAATATTCAAGAAAATCACAACGCAATGGAATGGTCGTTCTTTCGGAGCAGAACGCGATATCGATGAAGCCATTGAAACGTATAAGCTTGCTTATCTAAGCGCTATGTTAAAAAAAGAAAAAGCACTATCAATTGCGGGACTCACTCTGCGCATTGCTTGGTTATACCGCGACAAAGGTCAACAGGAAGAAGAACAACGTTTTATGAAAATCGCTAGGGATTTATATATTAATTCATATTCTGAAGGTGATTACACAGGCACTCAAATGTCTGAATCGAGAGTCCTTTATATCATTGCGGAACTATCTTGGAAAATCGAAGATAAGGAAGAAGCTATCCGCAACTTCTCGCGCGTGATTGAAGGCCAGCGTACCTCAACTGAACCACAAATTATTAAAATGGCCAAAGATCGTTGGCAGGAAATTCGTGAAATGCAATAACTATATTTGAATGACTCCCGCTTCAAGAAGCACAATCTAAGTTCGCCACGTCCTGAAGGTGTCTTAATTTCTTTGTGCCTTCGGGCATTTAGCGCCCTGAGCTAGACAGAAAAAGCGGACCCAAGTTTGGTCCGCTTTTACTACATTGCTAAATTAGAATACTTGTTCCACTTCGACAACACCTGGCACTTCTTCAAGAAGCGCACGTTCAATACCTGCTTTTAATGTGATTGTTGAGCTTGGGCATGTTCCGCAAGCGCCGAGTAGGCGAAGTTTTACGATGCCGTCCTCAATATCAACCAATTCACAGTCGCCTCCATCACGCAATAGGAATGGGCGTAATTTATCTAATACTTCTTGTACCGGTTCAGTCAACATTGTATCTGTCATTGTTTTTAAACTCCCCTTTCATTATACTTATTATAAACTGCTACACGAAAAAAATCCAATGAATGCGCCGAGAGGAGATTGTTAAATTGAAAAAAGACAAACTAAGCATTGAAATTTATGGAGCAGAGGTCATTTGTGCCAGCTGTGTCAACGCCCCTTCATCCAAAGATACTTACGAATGGCTACAAGCTGCCATCAATAGAAAGTATCCGAATCAGCCTTATGCTATCCACTATATCGATATCGATGCAGAAGATATTGCGGATGACAGACAAAGCGCGATTGCCGAGCAAGTACGCAATGATGAGTTCTTCTATCCGATGGTTATGATTGAAGAGGAAATGATTGGTGAAGGTTATATTCAATTAAAGCCAGTATTTGCTGCACTTGAAAAGCACGGCTTTGTGGCACAAGCATAATTTTAAAACAGTTATCTATGAAAAACGATCATTCCCAAAAACAGGAACGATCGTTTTTCTGCTGGAATTTACACTGTTTTCATCATAGGAAATTAATTAATCCAGCAACTTAACAACATTTACAGCTAACCTGACAACGCTCACTGCTAACTTAACAACAAAAAACCTTTATCCACAAATAATTTGTGAATAAAGGATTTTTTATGTCAACCATTATGCCACTTATACATCCACAACACACCCGACTTCAATAGCCTTGCAATGCGTCCTGTGACGGTACGGTCTGCTAGATAGGCAAAGCCTTGCTTCTTCCCTAAAGAGCCAAGGAAGCCTTTTAGCTTGATTTCGGGCATCTTTTCCGGCAGCGTCTCTCCGCTCCATACTAAACGCAAGATTTTCACAATCTGTTCAGCCTGCTCCTCAGCTACCTGAGCGCTTGGTGCGTATGGCAATGAGGCACAGTCCCCTACGATATAAACATCATTAAATGCAGGCAACTGATGGTGCATATTCAAGATAACACGACCTGAACTATCTTTTTCAGTATCGATATTTTTGACCGCAGCAACAGGACGAATTCCTGCTGTCCAAACAACTGCATCAACTGGAATCGTTTCTTCATGATTATACAGTGCATTTGGCTCAACTTTTGTAATGTTAGAATTCGACACGACGTCTACATTATGATCGTCAAACCAGCCTTTGACATAATTACTCAGCCTCTCGGGAAAATCGCGTAAAATTCGTGGACTGCGGTCGAATAATTTAATATTCAAATCGGGTCTACTTTCACGTAATTCGCTCGCTAGTTCGATACCACTTAACCCTGCACCAACAATACCAATCGTTGCACCAGCTCCGAAACCAAGAATTTTCTCATGGGCAATTCTTGACTTACCGATTGTTTGGATGCTATATGTGTATTCAGCAGCTCCTGGTACGTCATGATAATTGTCTTCACAGCCTAGACCAATCACAAGCTCGTCATACTTAATCTGTACGCCATCATCGAGATAGACACATTTTTCATCGGGTCTAATTTCAATAATTTCACCACCAACCACTTTCAATCTATCGTGGATTGGCAATGCAACGCGGACCTCAGAATCCGACACTGTTCCAGCTGCAAGTCCATAAAATTCCGTTTTCAAACTATGGAAAGGGGTCCGATCGACAAGTGTAATTTCAATATCATCTGGAAGATCCTTCGTCAATAAACGCAACATAATACGCATATTGCCGTATCCAGCACCAAGTAGTACAAGTTTTCTCATAACTGTTCTCCTTCATAATACAATAATCCGTTACTTTCTCATTCCGATTATATCAGTTTGTGACAAGCTTCACAATGAGTCAATTGTTAAGTGAAAATTCATTCGATTAGGGACTTTTATGGCCTATACAATAGTTCGAGGGAATTGACGTATGTGGAAAAAAGGAGTAGGATTTCAAGTGAGTGAGGTGATCGCCATGAATCCGATTGTCGAGTTTTGTATAAGTAATATTGCAAATGGTTCACAAGAAACTTTCGAAGCATTGGAAAAAGATCCAAATCTAGACGTTCTTGAATACGGCTGTCTAAGCTATTGTACAAAATGTATGGAAACACTTTACGCAGTTGTTAATGGTGAAGTTGTCGAAGCCGACACGCCCGAGGAACTGACTGAACGTATCTATCAATTCATCGAAGACAATCCGCTCTTTTGAGCATTATGGCTAACCGCCCCTATTAGGAGGCGGTTAGCTTTTTAAATGTCCCATTCCAATAATGTTTGCAAGCAATACGTCGGTTGCTGTTCTTTCAACAGAACGTCCTCTATCGATGTTACCCCACCTGCTACATGAAGCGTATCGATACCAAAACGAATTCCAGCTTGGATATCAGTGTCATAATTATCCCCAACCATAATCATCTCTTCTTTACGATAACCGTTTTCCTGCTGAATGAAACCTAACATATGCGATTCTGGCTTCCCAACAAATATCGGTGCTTGTCCAGTGGCGCTTTCCATCAATTTCACAAAGGAGCCATTCCCCGGTACAAGTCCCTTCTCAGTTGGAAATGCTTTATCACTATTTGTCGCTATAAAGTGGGCACCTGCACGTATCGCAAGGCAAGCCGCTGCCAACTTCGCATACGTTATCTCACGATCAATTCCCATAATGACCACATCCGGATTATCCATCGTCAGCTCAATCCCCTCTGACATCAATGCTTCCTCCAGCCCTTTTTCGCCAATGAGCATAACAGATGCTCCACTATAATGATTCTTACAATATTTTGCAACTGCAATAGCAGACGTCATAATATGAGCAATATCTGTTTGAATGCCAAATGAAGCGAGCTTTTTTTGGAGCTGTAGGCGTGTCATCGAAGAATTATTTGTTATAAAGTAAGGATTGATGCCCCGTGCTTGAGTACTCGCGATGAAAGACACCGCCTCCGGAATCGGTTCACGTCCTCGATAAACAGTCCCATCTAAGTCAAGACAAATCGCTTTATAGTGTTCCATCTTCATTTGTCCTCTGGTAAAAATGCCGATACTGGACCTAGCTCATTTTCAAGATAGTAACGGACTTTGTTTGGAAATTCTTGAAGTTCCTCTAAAGTGTCATACAATACTTTGTTAATTTCAGCGATGTCCACTTCGGTAAATTCGCGAACAATCATTTTTCTTAGGTCAATTACTTGCTTGAGCGGCGCAGCCATTTCAGGTGTTACGACACGCTCATCTTCCATAATGTCAATAATGTCCTCATAGCTTCCCGGATCACGCATGATGAAGCCGTCAATCATTGAGTTACCTACATCAATGATTGATTCAATAACGACTTGTGCAATTCGTTCTAAAGCCAATGAGCGAACTTCATCATCTGCCCAACGACTTCCACCTTCGTATACCCCAAGTAAATGCTCCATATGTTCGAGTGCTTTATTAATTTGATTTCTGTCTACAAAATACACAAATTTCCCCTCCTGATTGTTATGATTAGCTTTATGTATCCTTTTCTATAATACCATATCTAACAAGTCCTATAGAAAAGACCCGCGCATCGGTTTATAGAAACCCATGCGCGAGCCTTGTCATTCCACTACTTCTGTAAGTTGTGTATCTGGTTTGATCCGTTCTACTTTTTTCAATACAAAATAAGCACAGCCAAAATTACAGTATTCATACAAATAATCCTGCAAAGTGCCAATCTTTGTTTCATACGTAGCCTTCTGGTTCGTGTCCTCGAAGAAGCCTTTTAAACGAAGTTGTCCATATCCCCAATCACCAAGGATATAGTCGTATTTAAGAAGGACATCACTATATCGCGCAAGAAGCGCCTCTTCATTAAACCCGTCACGATAATTCGTCACAAGCTCAAACTGCCAATCATCTAACTTTATCATTCATTTCACCGCCACTTTATCGATTACACTTTTAATCAATTACGCCGGAGGCTCAACAGGGAGGTATTGAACTTCTTTCCTCCTCAAACAGCAGGGCTTACTGATTCAAGTTGATTGCAGTGTTCCTTCAAGTTCTTCCTCACCCTGACGCTGTCTTTCCTTCGCTGCCGCATTTACCTGTTCATCCGCATGGTAACTTGAGCGCACTAATGGACCTGCCTCGCAGTGTGAGAAGCCCTTAGACATAGCAATTTTTCTTAGCTCCCCAAATTCTTTTGGGGAGTAGTATTTCTGTACTTTCAAATGTTTTTTCGACGGCTGTAAATATTGACCGATTGTCATAATATCAACTTTATGCGCCCGGAGATCATCCATCGTTTCCAGGATTTCTTCATGCGTCTCACCAAGACCGAGCATCAAGGATGATTTAGTCGGAATTGTTGGTTGCAACTCTTTCGCACGCAATAACAACTCAAGTGAGCGATCGTATGTTGCTCGAGCACGAACTCTCGGCGTGAGGCGCCTTACGGTTTCTATATTATGATTGAGAATATCTGGCTTCGCATCCATAAGCCGTTTCAAATTATCATAATCTCCACCCATATCTGATGGTAACACTTCTACAGTCGTGAATGGATTTTTTCGGCGAATTGCACGAATGGTTTCGGCAAAGACTGCCGATCCGCCGTCTTTTTGATCGTCACGAGCCACTGCCGTTACAACCGTATGCTTCAAATTCATAAGCGCGACAGAATCTGCAACACGTTCTGGTTCTGCCAAATCGAGTTCAGTTGGCAATCCTGTTTTGACCGCACAAAAGCGACACGCGCGCGTACAAACTGCTCCAAGAATCATAAATGTTGCTGTACGACGCTCTCCCCAACACTCATGGATGTTAGGACAGCGTGCTTCTTCACATACGGTATTCAAATTATTCTCTCGCATCATTTTCTTAAGTTCCATATAATTATCATTCGTATTCAGCTTGATTTTTAACCAATCTGGTTTTTTGACATGCTCTGCTCTTGTTCCTTGTTCTGGTCTGCACGACACAACGATCTACCCCATTCCTATGGTTTATAAATCAAACACGCCTCGTCGTGTTTGCGTCCAGATTTTGAATTGAGCTTGCTCAATTCACTCCCCTCAAAATCTGTGACATCCTCCGGAGGATTTAACTTTATTAAGCAGGGATTTGTACCCCTGCTTAATAAAGTTAAAGCGTTTCAAGCACTATTGTCAATGTATCATATATTCAGACTTCAAACAACCAATGGAAAAGCATCTGGCTCCCGGAGCTGGACAACAGAAAGAGCAGTTAACCCTTAGTTTAGTGGGTCAACCGCTCTCTCTTCAAATCAATCATATCTACTGTTTATCCTTAATGTCCACCAAGATAAGCATTTTTAATTTCCTCACTCGCTTGTAATTCTTCAGCAGTTCCCGAAAGAATAACACTTCCCGTTTCAATAACATACGCTCGATTCGCAATGGACAATGCCATATTAGCATTTTGCTCAACGAGTAGAACCGTCGTTCCTTCTTTATTAATTTCCTTGATAACTTCAAAAATCGTTTTTACCATTAACGGAGCGAGACCCATTGATGGTTCATCCAATAATAATAGCTTCGGCTTTGCCATGATGGCTCTTCCCATCGCTAACATCTGCTGCTCTCCACCAGATAATGTGCCCGCAGATTGCTTGCGTCGTTCCTGTAAACGAGGAAAAATGCCATAGACCTTTTTAATATCCTGCTGGATACCCGCCCTATCTTTGCGTAAAAAAGCACCCAATTCAATATTTTCCTCAACACTCATATCCGCAAATACACGTCTACCTTCTGGCACATGAGAAATTCCCGCCTTCACAATGTCCTGAGCTGGCTTTCCTGCAATTGACGAATTCAAATAAGTGATAGAGCCCTCTTTTGGCTTTAACAAACCCGATAATGTTTTCAACAACGTACTTTTCCCAGCACCATTAGCACCAATCAAAGTCACAATCTCACCTTCATTGACTTCCAATGAAACGCCTTTCAGGGCATGGATACTTCCATAATAGACATTAATGTTGTCAATCTTCAGCATGCTCATCATGAACTTCCTCCCCTAAATAAGCCTCAATTACTTTTGGATTATTACGGATTTCTTCAGGAGTTCCTTCGGCAAGAAGTACACCATGATCCAATACGTAAATACGCTCACATATCCCCATAACTAAGTTCATATCGTGTTCAATTAATAAAATGGTCAAATTGAACTCCTTGCGAACAAATGCGATGAGCTCCATCAATTCCTTCGTTTCCTGTGGGTTCATCCCAGCAGCTGGCTCATCTAATAATAAAAGTTCTGGTCCTGCTGCTAAGGCCCTGGCAATCTCCAACCTACGTTGTTTTCCATAGGCTAAGTTTTTAGCATCTTCATCTTTGTATTGATCTAATTCGAAGATTTTCAAAAACTCCATCGCCTTCTCTTCCATCTCTTTCTCACCCGAAAAATGAGCTGGTAAACGAAGCATAGAACTCAATACTGAATGTTTAGCTAAAGAATGATAAGCCACTTTTACATTGTCTAGCACCGATAATTCATTAAATAACCTGATATTTTGGAATGTCCGACTGATTCCTTTTCGTGTAACCTGATAAGGTGCCATACCATTAATGCGCTGTCCGTTCAGTAAAATTTCACCTTCGGTTGGCGTATACACACCCGTTAGCAAGTTAAAACTCGTTGTTTTCCCCGCACCATTAGGTCCTATCAACCCGACAAGCTCACCTTGGTTGATTTCCATATTGAAATTTGCAACAGCTTTTAGTCCACCAAACTGGATACCAACATCTGTGACTTTCAGTAACGGTTCACTGGCCATGTCTGCTGCCTCCTTTCGAACCTCTCCATAGCTTGAAGTAATCTGTTATTTCCATCGTTCCCATTAGACCTTTTGGGCGATAAAGCATAACAATGATCAGTACTAAGCTATAAATAATCATGCGTGTTTCGGGATAACTTTGTAGGAATGTCGAAACAATCGTCAATAAAATAGTAGCTACAATTGCACCTGACAAACTTCCTAGCCCACCTAATACAACATAGATTAATATATCGATTGATTTTAAGAACCCAAAGTTAACGGGTTGGATAATATAGAAGTTATGCGCATACAATGCACCAGCAATACCGGCAAAAAATGCACCAATTGCAAACGCTAGAACCTTATAGTAGGTTGTGTTAATCCCCATAGCGTCTGCTGCAATTTCATTCTCACGAATCGATATACACGCTCGACCATGTCGTGAATTGGTAAAGTTAACAATGATCACGATAGTAGCAAATAGACAAATAAATGTATAGGTCCAATTCGTTAAATGCGTGACTTGCATACCTGCTGCTCCGCCCACATATTCAATATTCAAGAAGATAATTCGGATAATTTCTGCGAAACCAAGTGTCGCAATTGCAAGATAATCCCCTCTTAGCCGTAAACTTGGAATCCCGATGATTAACCCAGCAATCGTTGCCATTACGCCCGCTGCTAAAATGGCAACCGGGAATGGCAAATGCAATTTCATCGTAACGATGGCGGATACATACGCACCGACGGCTAAAAATCCAGCGTGTCCAAGGGAGAACTGTCCCGTAATCCCAATGACTAAATGCAAGCTGACGGCTAACATAATATTGATAGACATAAATACTATTGTATTGATATAAAAATCATCCAAAATCCCCATCATGATGAGAAGTTGAACAATGGCATAAGCAGCAATAGATGAGCTTATAAATATCCAAAACTGTTTTGATTTTTTCATAATGTCTGTCACCTACACTTTCTCACGCGTATTTTTACCAAAGATGCCTGACGGTTTGAAAATGAGTATTAAGATCAAAATGATAAATGCCGCAGCATCTCTCCATAACGAGAAGCCGAGTGCACTAACAACCGTTTCCACCACTCCAAGCACAAGTCCACCAACCATCGCTCCAGGTATAATACCAATTCCCCCAAGAACAGCGGCAACAAATGCCTTCAAACCAGGAATAACCCCCATTAACGGGTCAATCTTCGTATAATAAATACCAAAAATAACGCCCGCAGCTCCAGCGAGTGCTGAACCAATCGCAAACGTCGCGGAAATTGTGTTATCTACATTGATCCCCATCAATTTTGCCGCTTCACTATCATAAGAAACCGCTCTCATCGCTTTTCCAATTTTAGTTTTATGTACAATAAATTGAAGGATGATCATTAGCCCAAGGGATACTGAGAGAATTAAGAGTGCTTGGCTACTAATTTGTGCGCCAAAAAAATCAAATGATTTATTTGCCAATACTGCTGGGTACGCCTCTGGTTGTGCACCACGCATATAAATAACACCATTCTGAATGAGGAGCGACACACCGATCGCAGTAATCAGTACTGCAATTCTAGTAGCATTACGCAGTCTTTTATAAGCGATTCTCTCTATGACAACTCCGATTATCGCACAGCTGGTCATCGCTACGACTAACGCTGGAAATAATCCTAGTCCCCATCCTGCTAT
Organism: Sporosarcina sp. FSL K6-3457; assembly: GCF_038007285.1. Lineage (GTDB taxonomy): Bacteria > Bacillota > Bacilli > Bacillales_A > Planococcaceae > Sporosarcina. The sequence continues at coordinate 1,117,754 of NZ_JBBOWX010000001.1, read as the reverse complement.
ACAAAAATAACCGATAAAAGCTCCAATCATAAAGACTTCTCCATGAGCGAAGTTAATGAGTTTTATAATTCCGTAAACCATTGTGTAACCCAATGCTATTAGCGCATAAATACTTCCGAGTGAAATACCATTTATCAGCTGTTGTAACCATTCCATGCATGTTTCACTCCTTTATTATTCTGTATAAAGTTTTGTCCATTAAGCCCCCTACTATGGTGCTAGGACTGGCCTCCAAACCTTCACCTTAAGCAACAAAAAGGGAATGAGAGGATAACCTCCCCCATTCCCGACATTTGAATTAAGGATTTACTTTTGTTTTAAATACTTGCTCGCCATCTTTATATTCAAGTATTGTAGCAGATTTAACTGGGTGGTGATTTTCATCTACTGAATACAATCCTGTAATAAGTTCGAGCCCGTCCGTTGCAGCTAAAGCATCTTTAATTTTCACTGAATCTGCTCCGCCTGCACGCTCGATAGCATCAGCAAGTAGGTAAACTGTGTCATAACCAAGTGCGTTAAATGCATCTGGCGCTTTATTATTTTTTGCTTCGAATTTTTCATTGAAGTCTTGGATGATTCCATCTGGATCTTCAGAAGAATAATGATTTGTTGTGAACGTATTGTTCAACGCATCTGCGCCAGCTAACTCCATTAACGTTGGAGAATCCCATCCGTCTGCCCCCATAAGTGGAACATCGATACCCATTTCGCGAGCTTGTTTAACGATTAACCCAACTTCTTCATAGTAGCCTGGGATGAAGATGAAATCTGCATTTGCTGCTTTAATACGTGTTAATGTAGAACGGAAATCCGTGTCTTTTCCTAGATATGACTCTTCAAGGATGACTGTACCGCCAGCTGCTTCAAAATCTGTTTTGAATGAAGCCGCAAGACCTTTTGAATAGTCACTCGCATTATCCATGTAAATGACAGCATTTTTTACTTTTAAATCGTTCGCAGCAAAGTTCGCAGCAACCGTCCCTTGGAACGGATCAATGAAAGATGTACGGAAAACAAATTCATTAACACTTCCATCGTCTTTAACCGTTACCGTCGGGCTTGTTCCAGATGGACTAATAAGTGGAACCTCATTGCCATTAGCGATTTCAGCCTGTGCAACTGTTGCACCACTTGTCGCTGCTCCGATGATAGCCACAACTTTGTCTTTCGTAATCAATTTAAGTGCTGCGCTCGTTGCTTCAGCAGGGTCTGATTTATTATCCACTTTTACAAGTTCAATTTCCTTACCGCCCACTCCGCCTGCTGCGTTAATTTCTTCAACTGCTAATTCAATCCCAGCAAGCTCTGATGTACCGTATGAAGCAACAGCTCCCGATAATTCTAGATTAACACCGATCTTTATCGTGTCGCCCTTACTACCGCTACCTGAACCGCCTTCATCTGCACCACAGCCTGCTAACAGACCGACGGCAAGAGCTGCTGTAGCAAATACCCCTGTAATTTTTTTGAATTTCATTTGAAATCCCCCTTTTGTTTTACAATTCCGACAATTATAAACACAGTGACTTAAATCCTCAGTTTTCCTCCTTTTATTATTTTCAAAAACTAAGAATTGAATGTTTACTACTTTCAGATTGTTTTATAATCTTAATGCCTAGTATATATATCTAATAGACTATTGTCAAAACTTTTTTTTATCCAAAAATTGCTTTTTATATAAACAAATGAGGCGATGAAATTTCATCGCCTCATTTGTTATGACAACTATACCGTCAATTGAACAGCTTCTTTTTTTGCTTTCATCGACCAAACAGAAAATAAAACAATAAGAATGATAATTACAGCAATGAGACCCATCCATACAGAGCCTGTAATGCCTAGCACTAGATAACCTACAGCCGCAATTGCTGCACTGATGAGTGCGTAAGGCAATTGTGTTGTTATGTGATCCATTAAGTTGCTTCCCGCACCTGTAGAAGACAAAATTGTCGTATCCGATATCGGTGAACAGTGATCTCCGAATACCGCTCCAGCTAGGACAGCTGCAAGCGCTGGCAATAACATATCCGGTGCAGCGTCAATCATAATCGTTCCTGCAATCGGCATTAGGATTCCGAAAGAGCCCCATGATGTCCCCGTTGCAAATGCCATCAGACCTGCCAGGATAAAGATAATGACTGGTAAAAATCCAACTGGTAAATTAGCATTGGTCACAACTTCCGATAAATAAGCACCTGTATCCAATACAGCAATTAAATCTGTTAATGCCCAGGCAAAGATCAGGATGAGAACGGCCTGCATCATCGATTGTACACCGCTTGTAAATGCGCGTACCATTAGCTGAATGCTCGCTGTTTCATTACGTTTCATCTGCACCATATATAATATCGCGGCAACTGCTGTCCCAGCTAGTCCCCCCATTAGCAATGACAAAGGTACATCTGTATTTTCAAATATCGACCAGATGCTCGTCGATCCTCCTATTGCATACCCTGTCCAAAACATGGCAACAAACGTCACAGCTACCAGCGCCACGATGGGTGCCACAAGATCGCGGACACGACCATGTGTGTGTGTTGGGAAATCCTCTTTCAATTGCCCTGGTATTTCCTTATCAGGGTCAAATAACTGTCCCTTTTCCTTAGCAAGTCGCTCATGCTTCTTCATTTCGAAAAGGTCGATATTCGTCCATGCAAAGAAGAAGACCATTGCAAGCGTTGCAACAACGTAAAAATTCATAGGGGCCATCATAATAAATGCGGACAATGGGGAATAACTTATTGCCGCAGCCCCTCCAAAAATAAGTGCCATTTGTCCAATTAAGAAAGCCCCCCAGCTTGAAATCGGGGAAATGGAACAAATCGGTGCTGAAGTTGAATCGATGAAATAAGCTAATTTTGCTCGTGAAACCTTGTGCTGATCTGTAATTGGACGAGCAATTTGACCAACCGCCAATGCATTAAAATAGTCATCCACGAAAATGGCAATTCCTAATGACACCGTCAGTAATTTTGCTCCGCGCTCTGTTTTGATGCGATGTACAGCCCACGCTGCAAATGCACGACTACCACCAGACAAGCTAACAAATGCCGTAATAACTCCAAGTAAAAGAATGAATAGCATGATATAAATATTATACGTATTCAACTCCCCTCCATCCCAGAAGGAGACAATCATTCCACTCCATAAATTTTTGACAGATTCACTTGGTGAAAATGATGCTGCCAATAAAGCTGCAGCAACAACGCCCGATCCAAGTGATAGCAATACACGTTTCGTCACCAACACCATGACAATAGCAAGTAGTGGTGGCAAAATCGATACCCATGTTCCAATCATTCTAAAAATCCTCCATATTGTTGGGTCGAGGCCCGTCATGGGGGGATTTAAAAACCGACTCCTACTAACACTTTGGCAAGTGTATCGGGAGTCGGCCTTATCTACGCTGCGTTTGTTGGATAAATAATTTGGCTTATCTAACGTACGACTTGTAGCTCATCATACATCACAAAGATGTATGACAGTGCTATCCCTATTCGGAATAACCCCAGCCTGATGGACTTGACACCCCCATCAAACTTCGGCAAAGCTTCCTTTTACATACGGTCATAGATGTCAATCTCTCGTATGTGACTAATAAGCAATGCAGCCTCTACCCAATCGGTATTTTTTCACTATACTAGCCTAACAATAAAACACATAACTTTCAAGTCTTTTTCACTCCTGCTTTGGAAGTTGGACTGGAATTTCGACATTAGGAGCTGCACCCCCACCACCGCTGTAAACCGGAGGGACAGTTCCTGGAATAATTCCCATAGCAATCAGGATCCTCTGCTCCACTACGCTTTCTTGCGTTGCAAGCGGCACGATAATCTGAACGTTCACTGTCACAACAACATTTACCTCGACAGATGCACTGTTTATACCAAATTCCTTGATGGTTGGCTCAATATCCGTGTGTACTTCACCAATGACATGAAAGCGGATTGGAATTTTCGGCCCCATATTTCCAAGTAAGGGAATATTTAAAGCCTGCCCAATTGGTACATAAAATACAATGCCTCCCTGACTTTCCATTGCTTGCGGATCATATTCGATATTGTTTTGCATGGGTAGCATTTCAAAATTTCCCGCTTCAGCCTGCTTAAGATGAGTAGCAACTAGCGCATGCATATCACCAACTACTCGACTGGCAGCTTCTGCATTGATTGTTATGACCCCTGCTGAATCATTGGAGCCCGTCGGAAACATCTCTTCCACGCTAGGTAATTTTAACTCCTTTGAAGTGAGTGCTTTATTAATGACATGAGCGGCGATGATTCGCGTTTGCACTTCTGCGTATTGAACATAGATTGGCGCCAGTCTCATATTAACAATATATAAGCATAAAGCAATTGCGATTAGAAACGCTGGAATAAGAAGCGGTAACCATTTTCGTTTCTTTTTCCTTGATTTTCGAGTTACTTGCCCATGAAATCTCAAAACGACTCCTCCTGCTGTTACGATATGCAGGAAAGGAGTGGTTTATTCAACTCTGTTAGAGGCATTGACTTCATTCAGTTCAGTTCCATACCAGCCCAACACATCTCTGATTAATTCAGGCATACAGTACTCTTTCTCTGCCTCTTTCAATGAGGGGAAGAAAAAACCAAATGTAAACATATCCAATGTGGCAAGTGTATACGTCTGTCCAGCGACAACTTCCCGATTACCCGCATAGAGCTTACCATGACGATTTTTATATAGTCTTTCATGAATCATTGCTCCCATAAGCGTCCCACGGAAACCTAGTCCTTTAATTTCAATTTGTGGCCATTCTTCATTTAAAGATAGCTCATATATTTCTTTTAACTCTGCACCGTCTAGTGTAATGATACACGGGTTTATCGGGTGTGGCAGTAGCGTGTGCAAGCTTTCCTTCGTCACCCAGCCCTTGTCCAAGCTCCCAAGGAAGATGCCTGCATTAAACAATGCACAATCCGCCTGTGTATAGGCGATAAGTGCTCGACCGAATAAGGAGGCTAACGGACTCGGATTGAATAAATTTTGAGGTAATGGCGTGGCATTATAGAAAACTTTTTCCTCCATTGCTCGCTTACCCGATTCAATTAGCTGATTCACTTGCTGGATATCTTGTTCAGTAGTTGTCAGCTGATCTGACCTATACAGCTTGGCAGTCATTTTTTTCGCATGACTATCAACTTGCAGCGTCACATGACCTACATATTCACCATATTTCCCCGTCGCGGCTAACATTGTATTTCCTATTAACTTGCCCTCATGAAAAAGATGGTGCGTGTGTGCACCAAAAACAACATCGATTTCAGGACATTCTACTACTAATTTTTCGTCTTCCGTAATCCCTAGATGTGATAGGCAAACAATTACATCTGTTCGCTCCGCAATCTCCTTGACAACCCGCTTCAACTCTTCACGTGGCGATGTCACTTCCCACCCTAGCTTTTTGTAAAACAACGTGTACTCTGCTGTCGCGCCAATAACACCAATTCGTGACCCATGCTCCGTAACATAGATTTTGTAAGGTAACGCCCATGTAGGACGCCCACCCTTTTCGAATAAATTACAAAGAATCACATCGAATTTTGCATCTTTATATAAGGTAGATAGTGCTTCATGCGCCATTGTAATGCCTTCGTTGTTACCTATCGTGACCGCATCAAACCCAGCCTCATTCAACAAACGGACATTGCCTTGACCTTTTGTTCCTTCCGTAAAAGGATGTGAACGATCGACATGATCTCCGATATCGAATAGATAACAAGCCTCTCCCTTGGCCAAGTGCTCGCGCTTTTTATCACATAAAAGCCGACTAATTTGTGGCCAACTTTCAAAGTGGCTATGGATGTCATTTGTATGATAAAAGTGAATCGTTTCCAGTGTGCTTATCGTAACTCACCCCATTATTCCTTCGATAATTGATCGAATCCCTAGTATTAAAAGAATGATACGCAATGCAAAAACAAGTGTATCCGATTTCATCTTCTGGTTCAGCATTGCACCTATCTTCGCTCCTATATAAGCAGCCGGAATAACAGGAATCGTATATAACCACGGCACATTTCCTAGTGATATATGTGTAATTGAATTGACAATGGCTGATAAAAGTACCATGAACATCGATGTACCGACCGCGACATGTGGCGGAAACAGGAAAAGTAGAATCATTGCTGGCACGAGAATGGAGCCTCCACCGATACCAAATAGACCCGATGTAAATCCAACGCCAAATGTCAGCAGTAAAGCAAACCATACCGGATAGCCGAAGACAAACGTCTCACCCGTATTATCCACAAAAGTTCTTTTTTTACCGTGGTTGACAAACCAACTAACAGGCTTTAAATATTTGCGTACAAGTAGCAGTGTCGATAAAATAATTAGTAAGATTCCGAAGTAAAGATTAAATGAGGGCAGGTCGAGCCCTTTATTCACAAACGCACCAACAAGGGTCCCCGGAACACTTCCGGCGAAAAAGATTAGTCCGCTTCTATAATCAATTGTTTTAGTCTTCATGTAGGATAACGTCGACGCAAGTCCCGTGAAAATCATCATAACAACTGATAGGCCGACGACTGTTTGGGGTGTAATACCATCAATCAACCCAAGATTGATACCAACGAAAAGTGTTGCTGGCACGAGGATAATACCGCCCCCTAGGCCGACAAGTGCCCCAACAATTCCCGATGCTAAACCAATAACGACCAATATAACATATTCCATTACCATTCTCCCTCAAAAAAGTTGAGCTGTTTGGGCGTCATACTTTCATAGTTGATGTTGAGCATTTTTTGAAATTGCTGCGCATTTCGTGCTGCATGTCCGCCGGAGTTATTATTAAAAATGACGAATACTTCCTTCGTTTCCGCTGTTAGCTTTTCGACTGCTTGCTGAATTTCTTGCAGTTCAACTTCATTGTAATTGTACAAATATCTTACTTTACGCCACGCCTGATCGTCTCCTGTCGCGTTGCGCCATCCATGGACGTTACGGCCATGCAACCGAACAAGCACTTTATCTGGTCGTGATGTGCTTGCTACAAGCGGTATACTACCTTCACCTGCCTGTGGTTCATCACAAACGGAGTGGATTAAATTAAAATCGCGTAAAAATTTCAGCGTGCCATTTAAATATGTTGATGAGTACCAGGATTGATGTCTAAACTCGATAGCAATATCGAAACCGTATAATCTTTCACAGATCATCCGAATTTCATCAACATTCTCTTTCGTACAATCAAACCACGGAGGAAACTGCACAAGAATCATTGCGAGCTTTCCCGCTTCCTGTAGGGGTGTCACCGATAACCGGAACAACTGATACATTTCGTCAATCGAAGTATAGGGCAATGGCTCACGGTTATGCCCAGTCATTCCTTGATAAGCCTTTACGACAAAACGAAAATTATCCGGCGTTTCAGCAATCCATTTGCGAATATTACGTTCTGGCTGAATTGCGTAAAAGGTTGAGTCCAGTTCTACAATTGGAAAGTGAGCACTATAATCAAGCAACTTTTCTTTTGCCGTTGAGGATGGATCGTAGATGGTCGGATGGTCGCCCCAGCCCGTCAATCCAATTTGAATCATCTTACCTGCCCCTTTCAAATATATCGTTATTATTATTCTAACATATGCGGGTGAAAGTGTTATGGCAAGCACTACTGGTTTGGAGGATTGTACGATGAATTTCGTGAACTGGGATACCTTTTCTAGAACTGAACTACCAAACTGTATTAGAACGACAAAAACCGGTCACAAGGACCGGTTTTCCAATATAGTTATTAACCGATTGAACCTTCCATCTCGAACTTAATGAGACGGTTCATCTCTACTGCATATTCCATCGGCAATTCTTTTGTAAATGGCTCGATGAAGCCCATAACGATCATTTCAGTTGCTTCTAGCTCTGGAATTCCGCGGCTCATTAAGTAGAAGAGCTGCTCCTCTGAAACTTTCGATACTTTTGCTTCGTGTTCAAGTGACACGTTATCATTGAGTATTTCGTTGTATGGAATCGTATCTGATGTAGACTTATTATCCATGATCAATGTATCACACTCGATATTCGCACGTGCGCCATCTGCTTTACGTCCGAAGTGAACGATTCCACGATACGTTACTTTACCACCGTGTTGTGAAATCGACTTGGAAACGATTGTTGAAGATGTGTTTGGTGCAAGGTGATGCATTTTCGCTCCTGCATCTTGGTGCTGGCCTTTTCCTGCAAGTGCAATTGATAATGTCATACCACGCGCGCCTTCACCTTTAAGGATGACTGCTGGGTATTTCATCGTCAGTTTTGAACCGATGTTGCCATCAATCCATTCCATTGTTGCGTTTGCATCACATACTGCACGCTTCGTTACAAGGTTGTAAACGTTGTTCGCCCAGTTTTGGATGGTTGTATAACGGCAATACGCATCTTTTTTGATGATAATTTCAACAACCGCACTATGCAATGAGTTTGTTGTATAAACAGGTGCTGTACATCCTTCAACGTAGTGTACGCTTGCCCCTTCATCAACAATGATTAGTGTACGCTCGAACTGTCCCATATTTTCCGAGTTGATGCGGAAATAGGCTTGTAGTGGTGTCTCTACCTTAATACCTGGTGGCACATAAATGAATGATCCACCCGACCAAACAGCAGAGTTCAAAGCAGCAAACTTATTATCCGAGTTGGGAATAATTGTTCCCCAATGCTTTTTAAACAACTCTTCGTTTTCTCGTAGCGCTGAATCTGTGTCCTTGAAGACAATTCCAAGATCTTCAAGGTCTTTTTTCATGTTGTGATAAACAACCTCTGATTCGTACTGTGCAGAAACCCCTGCAAGATACTTTTGTTCCGCTTCAGGAATACCGAGTTTGTCAAACGTGCGCTTGATTTCTTCCGGTACTTCATCCCACGAACGTTCTGTTCCCTCAGATGGTTTAACATAATAAGTGATTTCGTCAAATTTAAGTGGCGCAAGGTCCCCACCCCATTGAGGCATTGGCATTTTGTAGAACAATTCCAATGACTTTAGACGATAATCCAACATCCACTGTGGCTCTTCCTTCATGTTTGAAATCTGTTCAACAATTTCTTTTGTCAAACCACGTTCCGAACGGAAAACAGAGACGTCTTTATCAGCAAATCCATATTTATAATCACCGATATCCGGCATTTTTTTAGCCATTACTATTCCTCCATTCCTTTAGTCTGTTGCGTCGGAATCATTTCCGACTCCCTTTTCCATCGCCTTCCAAGCAAGCGTTGCACACTTGATGCGCGCAGGGAATTTGGCTACACCCGCAAGGGCCTCGATATCTCCAAGGTCGATAGAGTCGTCAATATCTTTCCCCAACATGAGGTCTGAAAAAACATGTGCTAGCTTTGCAGCTTCGTTCACATTTTTTCCTTTCACAATTTGCGTCATCATTGAAGCCGATGCCATTGAAATTGAACAGCCTTCGCCTTCGAATTTCGCATTTTGTACGATGTCATTTTCCACTTGAAGTGTCAGGTGGATAACATCTCCACATGTTGGGTTATTCATATCAATTGTAATATTATTATCTGCTAGGACACCTTTGTTCCTTGGGTTTTTATAGTGATCCATAATGACAGATCGGTATAACTGGTCTAAATTATTAGTTGACATCGTTGAAATACTCCTTTGCGATACGGAGTCCGTCCACGAGGCGATCAACGTCAGCTTCCGTATTGTAGATATAAAAACTAGCACGCGCTGTGGACGATACATCAAGCCACTTCATGAGCGGCTGCGCACAGTGATGACCTGCACGAACAGCTATGCCGTTCATATCGAGTACCGTTGCAACATCATGCGGATGAACACCATCCAAATTGAATGTCACTAAGCCCGCACGTTTTTCCGGATCAAGTGGACCATAAATTGTCAGCCCATCAATTTCCGACATTCGTTCCATTGCATAGCCTGCTAATTCATGTTCATGGCGTTCAATATGATCTAGGCCGATTTCCTCTAAGAAATCGATGGCAGCACCCAAGCCAACTGCTCCTGCAATGATTGGTGTGCCTCCTTCAAATTTCCAAGGGAGCTCTTTCCACGTAGATTCATATAGACCAACAAAGTCAATCATTTCGCCGCCAAACTCAACAGGCTCCATATTGTTGAGTAACGCTTTTTTGCCATATAAGACGCCGATACCTGTTGGACCACACATCTTATGTCCGGAGAAAGCAAAAAAGTCACAGTCGAGCTGTTGGACATCTATTTTTAAATGCGGTGCAGCTTGTGCGCCGTCAACGACCATGACAGCACCATGTGCATGCGCAATTTCAGTAATTTCTTTAATCGGATTCATCGTACCAAGTACGTTTGACACGTACATAATCGATACAATTTTTGTCCGTTCTGTAATCACTTCACGAACTTTATCAAGCGACAGCGTCCCGTCTTCCTCAAGGTCGACGTATTTCAACACTGCCCCTTTTTCCTTCGCAAGCTGTTGCCATGGAATAATGTTTGAATGATGCTCCATATAGGTAATGATGATTTCATCGCCTTCACCTACATTGGCCCGCCCATAACTTTGTGCGACCGTATTCAACGCAGTTGTTGTTCCACGTAAGAAAATAACCTCTTCCGTAGACTTTGCATTGATGAACTTACGCACTTTTTCGCGCGCCCCCTCGTAGCCTTCAGTCGCCCGATTGCCGAGTGTATGTACACCCCGGTGGACGTTCGAGTTGTCAAGGTTGTAATAATTACTAAGCGCTTCAATGACTTGGCGAGGCTTCTGCGAAGTCGCAGCACTATCTAGATAAACGAGCGGATGCCCGTTTATTTTCTGGTCTAATATGGGAAAATGGTTGCGGATCTCTTTACTGAGCATTAGCGCACTTTCCTTTCGATAACCTCCGTCAATTGTTTCTTAACGCCTTCAATCGGCAATTTGCTGACAACCGGCGCAAGGAAACCATGAATGACAAGACGTTCTGCTTCTTGTTTTGTAATCCCTCGACTCATTAAATAGAACAGTTGTAACGGATCTACACGACCAACAGAAGCTGCGTGTCCTGCAGTTACATCATCTTCATCAATCAAAAGAATCGGGTTAGCGTCTCCACGTGCTTTTTCACTCAACATTAGCACGCGTGACTCTTGGACAGCATTCGAACGTGTTGCTCCTTTTGCAATTCGTCCGATTCCGTTAAAGATTGATGATGATGCATCTTTCATAACACCATGTTTCAAGATGAATCCATCTGTATCAAGGCCCCAGTGAACGATTTCAGATGTGAAGTTCTGACGTTGATTACCACGTCCAACAACAACTGACTTCATATCACAAGAAGAGTTATTCCCTACAAGATGCGTGATGTTTTCAGAAATTGTATCACTATCATTCATCAGACCAAGTGCCCACTCGATGCGGCTATCACGTCCTGTAACGCCACGGCGATTCACATATGTCGTGAAGCCTTCTGCAAGAACATCCACTGCACCGTAAACAATTTTCGCATTATCGCCAGTGAATACTTCAGATACAATATTAGCTAATCCTTTAGCTTCTTTGACCGTAGACAAATAGTTTTCGACATATGTCAATGAACTATTCTTCTCTGCAACTACGATAACGTGGTTAAATAGAGACACCTGTGCATCATCATGTAAAAACAACACTTGAAGTGGCTCTGCCACAACAACATTTTTCGGAATATAAACGAAAACGCCACCGTTCATCAGTGCTGCATGTAGTGCAGTTAGCTTATGCTCGTCTACTTTAACGCCATCTGTCATGAAGTATTTCTTCACAAGCTCACTATGTTCACGTGATGCTGTGAAGATATCCGTCATGATAACACCTTGCTCTTTCAGCTCGTCTGATAATGAAAGACACGCTGGTGTGTTATTATGCTGAACGTAAATATTCTTTTGCTGCTCTTTATCAATTAACGCAAGTGCTTCTTCTGGAAGCTCGTCCAATGAAGTATATGTCGAAGACACTACTGCATGAACAGGGAATTCTGTGAAATTCCACTTGTCAATTTTCGTTTTGTCTGGTTTTGGCATTGCAAGCTGTTCCACTTTCGCTAATGCATCTGCACGGAAATCTGCCATCCAATCGGCTTCATTCATTTGAGCTGAATAGGAGCGGACGTCCTGTTCGGTCAATGCCACTTTAGTTTCAACCGTCATTTTGAATCGTCCTCCTCTCTTAAGCTTCCTGCCCGACTGTCTCGTCTTCGATGCCAAGTTCTTCTTTAATCCAGTCATAGCCTTGTTCTTCAAGTTTATGTGCTAATTCAGCGCCGCCAGATTTAACAACTTTACCTTGCATCATAACGTGAACATGGTCTGGTGTAATGTAGTCAAGGAGACGTTGGTAATGCGTGATAATTAGGCAACCGAATTCTTCGCCGCGCATATCGTTAATACCTTTTGATACGACTTTCAATGCATCTATATCAAGACCTGAGTCAATTTCATCAAGAATCGCAAATGTAGGCTTCAACATTAGTAATTGAAGAATCTCATTACGTTTCTTCTCTCCACCTGAGAATCCTTCGTTCAAGTAACGTGTTGCCATATCTTCGTCCATTTCAAGGAATTCCATTTTACTATCCAACTCACGGATAAATTTCATCAAAGAAATTTCGTCGCCTTCTTCACGTTTAGCATTAATGCCTGAACGAAGGAAGTCAGCGTTTGTTACGCCTGTAATTTCGCTTGGATATTGCATACCAAGGAAGATTCCAGCACGAGCGCGCTCGTCTACTTCCATATCCAGTACGTCTTCGCCGTCAAGCGTCACAGTACCTGCAGTCACTTCATATTTGGGATGCCCCATAATCGCTTGCGCGAGTGTAGATTTACCTGTACCGTTCGGACCCATAATTGCGTGGATCTCGTTTGTATTGATCGTCAAGTCGACGCCTTTCAATATTTCCTTGCCTTCAATTTCAACGTGAAGGCCTTTAATTTCCAAAGTAGCCATTCCAATACCTCCAATATATTAAAGATGAACGGAAAACCATTCTCTATTTAGTATCATTCTAATCTTAACCCATTAAGCAATGCCTTGCAAATCATTGAGAATGATAAGATTTCAACAAGAATGCTCTTAATTCAAGACTTGTATACCGGCGCTTTACCTTTCGATGCGCATTTTCATTTATCTACACCTCATTGAGAATTTTAGACATTCATACCTCGACGCGATTGCGTCCAGTCACTCATGAAGGTAAAAACTTCAGTCACTGCCACTTCGCTTTCAATACAATCACACTTGCTGAATCAAGGTAAAGCAAAAACACCACTAATACTTTCATATATCAGTGGTGTTTTCGTTTCAATTATTTCACAGGGACGATTGCGCCGCCCCATTCTTCAACGATGAAATCTTGAATTTCTTGGGATTGTAATACTTCAATTAATGTTTTAATTGCTGGACTATTCTCATCGCCTTCACGAACAGTAATGATGTTCACATAAGGTGACTCAGCATCTTCAATCGCAATTGCATCTTCAAGCGGATTTAATCCACCATCAATTGCATAGTTCGAGTTAATGAGCAATGCGTCGCCTTCATCATGATTATACAGTTGCGGCATAAGCGCTGGCTCGTAGTTTGCATCAAATTCAAGATTTTTTGGATTATCAACAATATCCTTCAATTCAGCTGCTGTTTTGTCAATGCCTTCAGCAAGTGTAATCAAACCCTTTGCCTCAAGCAATGCAAGGACACGGCCGTGATCGGCTACTGAGCTACTAATGAGGATTGTTGCCCCCTCTGGAAGTTCTTCAAGTGATTCATATTTCTTTGAATAGACACCGATTGGTTCAATATGAATTCCGCCTGCATTGACGAATGTATAGCCGTGATCCACGATTTGTAGCTCAAGGTAGGGAATGTGTTGGAAATAGTTAGCGTCAAGGTCGCCAGATTCTAAATCTTTGTTTGGTAGCACATAGTCTTGGTACGGCTCGATAACAAGCTCAATGCCTTTTTCCTCCAATAACGGTTGTGCTTGTTCAAGAATGATAGCATGTGGTGTATTGGATGCACCGACTACAAGTTTAGTTACTTCTTTTTCCCCACTTGCATTTTTGCCATCGTCTGTATTTTTTGTGCCACAAGCTGCAAGTGCTAATAAGAGCACTGCTAGTAAAGCTACTGATAGAAGTTTCTTCATTTTAAAATCTCCCTTTATCTATGTTGTTCATCTAGTTGACGGGCAACGTCCTTTATTCAATTAACAACTTTCTTCATTGCAAAGTTGTCAGCCTATTATTTCGCTGGAACGACGTCTCCGCCCCACTCTTCAAGAATGAAGTCTTGAATTTCTTTCGATGTTAATACTTCAACTAATGTTTTAATTGCTGGATTGTCTGCATCTTCTTCTCTTACCGTAATAATGTTCGCATAAGGTGATTCTGTTGCTTCGATTGCGATTGAATCATTCACTGGATTCAAGCCCGCATCGATTGCATAGTTAGCATTAATAACAACCGCGTCGCCTTCATCATTTTTATGCAATTGTGGCAACAGTGCTGGTTCGTAGTTGGCATCAAATTGTAGATTTTTTGGGTTTTCAACAATATCTTTTACTTCTGCGCTTACTTTATCCACACCGTCAGCCAATTTAATTAAGCCAGCAGACTCAAGTAATGATAAAACACGACCGTGTTCAGCGACAGAGTTACTGAAAATAATGACTGCGCCGTCTGGAAGATCTTCGATTGAATCATGTTTAGTTGAGTACACAGCCATTGGCTCAATGTGAATCGCACCTGCATTTGCAAATTTATAGCCATGGTCGATCACTTGTTGATCCAAGTAAGGGATGTGTTGGAAGAAGTTCGCATCCAAGTCTCCTGATTCAAGGTCTTTATTCGGTAACACATAGTCTTGATACGTTTCGATTTCTAGTTCAATACCTTTTTCCTTCAAAATAGGTTGTGCTTCTTCCAAGATAATTGCGTGTGGAGTATTTGAAGCACCAATTACAAGCTTCGTTGGTTCAGTGCTTGTCCCTTCTCCTCCGCTAGTCTTATCAGCATTACCATTTTCTTTTGCTCCACATGCAGCAAGTGCCAGAACAAGCACTGCTAATAAAATTCCTGATAATAGTTTCTTCATTGACTAAACTCCCCTTTTTCTCTGTTGTTTTTATAGTTCAGGCATCGCCTGGTATTCCAATAAATCACCTTTTGTCCAACTTCTTAACAATGGCATCCCCGATAAATTGAAGGATGAATACAATAATAACAATTAGGATTGTTGCTACTTGCACGACGTCAGTTCGGCTACGTTGGAAACCGTCAAGAAATGCAAGATTTCCAAGTCCACCTGCCCCTATGACCCCTGCCATTGCCGTATACCCAACCAACGCAATGGCTGTGACCGTAATGCCCGAAACAAGTGCGGGCATTGATTCAGGTAACAGAACTTTAAAAATAATTGTTTTTGTTTTTGCTCCCATTGATTTGGCTGCCTCAATAACACCCTTATCGATTTCTTGTAGTGCAATAAGCACCATTCTCGCGTAAAAGGGGGCTGCCCCTATTATAAGTGCGGGCATTGCCGCATTCGGTCCACGCATCGTACCGACTAGGAATTTTGTTAAAGGGATCAGTAATATAATCAAAATAATGAACGGTATCGAGCGGAAAATATTAACGAAAGCACCCGTTATGAAATTCGCCAATTTATTCGCCCAAAGCTGACCAGGACTCGAAAGAAAAAGTACAACACCTAGTGTCAGTCCAATAATCAATGTTAAAACGGTTGAAATAGCCGTCATATAGAGTGTTTCTGCTGTTGCCTCCCACATTTTTGGCCAATCGACAGTTGGAAACATGTTATCAATCATTGCCGATCACCTCCGTCTGGACATCTTGTTCGTTGAGATAGCGAATCGCTTCTTCGACAATTTTTGCGTCCCCTACAAGTTGAAGGATGAGAGAGCCATATGCTCCCCCATGTGTATGGGAGATATTTCCTTGCACAATGTTTACATCGACAGTAAACTTCCGGATTAAGCTTGCCAAAACAGGTTGTTCTGTCCGCTCACCAACAAAAATAAGTTTGACGAGTGTACCTGACGGAAATTCCTCTTTAATATGCTCCATTGCTTGTTTCACTTCTACCGGCTCTGTTATTTGAGAGACGAAACGTTTCGTAATCGGCTCCCGAGGCGATTGGAACACATCGAGCACGTCGCCCATTTCGACTACTTTCCCAGCTTCCATGACTGCAACACGATGACAAATTTTTCGAATGACATGCATTTCATGGGTAATAAGTACAATCGTTAGGCCGAGTCGCTTATTGATATCTGTCAACAGATCAAGAATTGAATCGGTTGTTTCAGGGTCCAGCGCCGAAGTGGCTTCATCACATAATAGAACCTCCGGATCATTTGCAAGTGCACGAGCAATACCTACACGTTGCTTTTGCCCACCAGATAATTCAGATGGAAAGGCATTTTCCCGACCGCTTAAACCGACTAAATCAATCAATTCTGCCACTTTCCGTTCACGTTCTGCTTTTTTCACACCTGCAATCTCAAGTGGAAAAGCAATATTGTCTTTTACTGTTCGCGACCAAAGTAAATTGAAGTGTTGAAAAATCATACTTACTTTTTGACGCGCCTTCCTTAATTCATTGCCTTTAATCGTAGACATTTCTCGTTTACCAATTGTAATCTTCCCCGATGTCGGCGCTTCAAGTCCATTCAACAACCTGATTAACGTACTTTTTCCTGCGCCGCTATAGCCGATAATTCCAAAAATTTCACCTTCGCCAATTTCAAACGACACACTATCAACTGCTACTATGCTGCCTTCGCCATTACCGAATCGTTTATTGACATCTGTTAAATGAATCATTGTTTTCACCTCTGAAAATGATATGCTTTTCAATATAAAAAGCCTTCCTGCAGACGGGCAGAAAGGCTTTGCGTTTACTACAAATAAACGTTCATCCAATCTCTCATCTTTCAAAGCAAACGCTTTGTGTGATTTGGCACCATTTCACTTACGTGACGGTTGCCGGGCTTCATCGGGCACTATCCCTCCACCTCTCTTAATAAGAGCGACCTATTCAATTAACCTGTATTGTACCACATTTTCATTTATCCGTCAATCCATTTTTTCAAGAAGATACGGAACAGACTGGAATGCATAAATCTTATCCTGTACAACGCCATTCTTTTGAATCAATAAGCAAGGAACACTTTCGATTTCGTAATCCATCGCCAAATCTTGTACGTAATTCAAATCCGCCTTGCCCATTGGCATATCCGGCTTCATAACCGAAATAACTTCCAGCATTTTAGAGGCAACGGCACATGTTCCACACATCGGTGTATATAAATAATACACAGCAGCGTCCGACTCTTTCACAACTACTTCCCATTGTTCACGTGACCATGTTTCCATTACAGATAAATCATCCTTTACAGTAAGTATTGGGGGTGAACCGCTAAATTCGCTTCAACTAAAACTTTAGCAAGTACCTTATATGGGGTTGTTTCGACTTCCTTATAAACTTTTTCCGTATATAAATAAATAGCGGCGGGAAACTCTCTTTTGAATAACGCTCGAATTTTATCACCTGATTCATCCGCATCGACAAAGACATAAAGCTCATGTTGTTCATAAGGTTCCAGCAGTTCTTCTAATCGATAAGGGCTAACGGTCCCATTCGTACAAATGATATCCACGGGCTCGGCAAGAATGCGTGCAAGACGTTTTTTGTCAGCACTTCCCTCGACAACAATGACCTTGTCATATGTCACATAGATTCCTCCCTGTTTCATTTTATGATACAAAAAAACGCCGAAATAACGCCGACGTTTAGATGGAAGATTATGTTATTCTCCGACTGTCATTTTTTCATACGCTTCAGCGGACATCAATGCATCCAATTCAGAAGCATCAGATGGCTCAACAACGATCATCCATGCATTTTCATACGGAGATTCGTTTACGAATTCTGGGCTGTCTTCAAGTCCTTCGTTCACTTCAATTACTTTACCGCTAATTGGCGCGTACAGTTCTGATACTGTCTTAACGGATTCAACGCTTCCGAAAGGCTCGTCTGCCTTGACTTCGTCACCAACAGATGGGAGTTCAACGAAAACGATATCGCCAAGTTCAGATTGTGCAAAATGTGTAATTCCGATACGGTAGTTACCGCCTTCTTCTTTTACCCATTCATGCTCTTCAGAATAACGCAGATCTTTTGGTGTGCTCATCCCGTAACCCCTCCAAATATATAATTTCACTCTCTTCAATTTTGACATATTTCGTGCATAAAAACAAGGAAGGAATCACTTTGTCCAGACGTTTTCAAAATCTTCTTCCTTAAAACCAAGTGTCACTTTACCTTCTCCAAAAACAAGTGGTCTTTTAATCAGCATTCCGTCTGATGCTAGCAAGCTAATCTTCTCTTCATCTGACATTTCTGGTAGCTTATTTTTCAAATTCTGCTCCCTATACTTTGTTCCACTAACATTGAAAAACTTTTTCAATTCTAGTCCAGATGCTGCGATCATTTTACTCAGTTCCTCTACTGAAGGAGGAGCCTCCACAATATTCACCTCTTGGAAATTCAGGTCATTCGCTGCAAGCCAAGCCTTCGCTTTTCTGCATGTGCTACATTTCGGATATCCGTAATATATAAGTCCCATATCCCAACACCTCCATTTTCGCCATTATAACAGAAAAAACATCCAGATACCTATTGGCATCTGGATGATACGCTAAATAGGAGGGGGTAAACTCATGCAAACTCCAGCTCATCTTCCACAATAACTTCCGCTTGCGCTAAGGCAGGATTTTCTGCGAATAGCTGTAGTAAACGCATTGCTGAACCATTTGGTAAATTTGTTCCTGCTTCCCATGCCTCTACCGTTTTTTTAGATACACCAAGCAACTGCGCAAAAGTCGATTGTGTTAATCCTAAATTATTTCGGGTATTTCTAATCTCTAGGGCATTAAACATAGGTACTGGTTTAATCGTAACTTTCCGTTTCCGTACCTTTACTTTACCTTCAGCATGTTCAATCGCTTCATTTAAACTCAATTTTAATGATTCGAAAAGAGACTCTTCCATTATGCTTACCTCCCATAATGTCTTTTTAAAATTTCAACTAACTGTTTTGCAACAAGTAGGATAATGATTTGACTATCTTCCAAGTCCAAATAAATTACTCTAAACCCACCACTTTTGCCTTTGTTCAAACGTTCGGGTACAAATCTAGCTTTCCTAAGTCCACCTGTCCCTTGAATTACAGGATGATCTTTAGAATTTTGCATAAGGATTATTTCGAATTCAAATAAATCATCATCGTTTAAACCATAGTTTTTCCAATTTGATATAAATGTATTCAATTCAATAAAAGTTCTGGTTAATTCACCAACTGTATATTTTTTCATGAGTAATTCCTTTTCTCACTTGTACTATGTATGAATTATACCCTATTCAATAGGGTAAGTAAAATGAATTCGACGATTCGCCACACATGCCATTCAAAAAGCTCCAAACAACTCGTTCGTTGTTCGGAGCTTTGCTTCATAATATTTCATTTCAAGAAAGACTGTTCAATTAAACGATATACTTCTCAGCTTCAATCAATTTCACAGAAGCTTCACGTTTTTTCGCGATGATGTTATATGGATTTGAACGCGTTAATTTGCGAAGTGCAGATACCATCATGCGCTGGTTGTCGCCATCCACTGCTGCAAATAATGTTTCTTTTGCATCTCTCTCAATCTCTTCAAATGCTTCCTGACAGAAAATTTGTGTGTAAAGAATCTTCTGTTGTTCTTTTTCTTCTCCGTTACGCGCAACTGCTTTTTCTGCACGAAGAAGTGCTGATTCCATAGCAAAGATGTTGTTCGCAATATCTGCGATGTTGACCAATACTTCTTGTTCAGCCTCCAATTTCGTACCAAAGCGTTGCGCTGCAAGACCCGCCGCTAAAAGACCAATTTTCTTGGCATTTTTCACAAGCACTTTCTCTTGCGCCAATGCTTCGTCGCCTATTTCCTCAGGCATCATCATCAACAATTCTTCTTGCAAGGCTTGCGCTTGTTGTAGGAGTGGCAATTCGCCTTTCATTGCTTTTTTCAAAAATGTTCCTGGTACGATAAGACGGTTGATTTCATTCGTACCTTCAAAAATACGGTTAATGCGGGAATCACGGTAAATACGCTCTACTTCATATTCTTGCATGAAGCCATAGCCACCATGAAGCTGAACAGCTTCATCAGCAATATAATCCAACACTTCTGAACCGACAACTTTGTTAATTGAACATTCGATAGCATATTCTGCGATTGCCGCTGCAATTGCTTTACCGTCTTTTTGCTCCTCAGGGCTCAACTGGCTCTGACGCTCTTCAAAGTAACCAACCGTACGGTAAATCAAGCTTTCCGTCGCATATAGTTTCGCAGCCATTGTTGCTAGCTTTTGTTTCGTCAAGTTGAATGAAGAAATTGGCGTTTTAAACTGTTGACGTTGGTTAGCATAAGAAATCGCTAGTTCAAGTGCACGTTTCGAGCCACCAATTGTCCCGACTCCCAATTTGTAACGACCAATGTTCAAAATATTAAAGGCAATAATATGGCCGCGGCCAATTTCACCTAATAGGTTTTCCACTGGCACTTGTGCATCTTGAAGAATAAGCGTGCGCGTTGAAGATGATTTAATACCCATTTTCTTCTCTTCTGCACCAACAGAAACGCCTGGGAATTCTTTGTCGACGATGAATGCTGTGAATTTATCGCCATCAATTTTTGCATAGACAACGAATACGTCCGCGAATCCAGCATTGGTAATCCATTGTTTTTCACCATTTAGAATGTAATGTGTGCCTTCAGCATTGAGCTTCGCAGTTGTTTTTGCACCGAGTGCATCCGAACCCGAACCTGGCTCTGTCAAAGCATACGCAGAAATTTTGTCACCAGTTACTGAATTCGGCAAGTACTTTTTCTTCTGCTCTTCATTACCAAACAGCACGATTGGCAACGTTCCAATCCCTACGTGCGCACCGTGTGTAATGGAGAATCCACCTGCGACTGACATTTTTTCAGCAATCAAAGCTGATGAGATTTTATCGAGACCAAGACCGTCATATTCTTCCGGTACATCTGCCCCTAGCAGACCTAAATCTCCAGCAGATTTAAGAAGTCTGACAGAGTGCTCAAACTCGTGGTTTTCAAGGTTTTCTACGACAGGAAGCACTTCATTTTTCACGTAATCCTCTGTTGTCTTCGCAATCATTTTCTGTTCATCTGAAAAATCTTCCGGTGTAAATACACGGTTTGCGTCAATGTCCTCTGTTAGGAAAGCGCCACCTTTGATTAGATCAGCTGTTTTCAATTCAGTCATTATAGTTTCCTCCTCATAATCAAATCTATTTCACCTTGCATAATTTGCTACACCAAATTAAAGTAGTTCGAAGACGCCCGCCGCGCCCATTCCTCCGCCGATACACATCGTAACGACGCCGAACTGCTTGCCTTGACGTTTTAATTCACTCATCATACGGATTGTTAAAATCGTGCCGGTTGCGCCAAGTGGGTGTCCAAGAGAGATCGCTCCACCGTTGAAGTTCACTTTATCCATATCAAGACCTAGATGACGGATGACTTGTAGGGATTGTGAAGCGAATGCTTCATTTAATTCCCACACGTCGATATCTTCAATTGTAAGACCAGCAAGCTTCAATGCTTTTGGTATCGCTACAATCGGCCCAATTCCCATCACCTCAGGTGGTACGCCGCCTACTGCAAACGAGCGAAATTTCGCGATTGGCTTCAAGCCTTGTGCTTCAGCTACTTCGCGGTCCATAACGAGAACTGCCCCTGCTCCGTCAGATGTTTGTGACGCGTTACCAGCCGTAACAGTACCTGTCACTGAAAATGCTGGACGCAGTTTCGCTAATCCTTCTACGCTCGTACCGTGACGAACGCCTTCATCCATTTCAAACATAAATGTCTTCTCACTATATTTTCCATTGTCATCGACAGAACGTTTGACGACTTCAACAGGGACAATTTCATCATTGAATTTCCCAGCTGCAATCGCTGCTCCTGCTTTTTTATGCGACAGTACCGCAAATTCATCCTGCTCTTGGCGCGTAATACCGTATTTTACGGCAACTTGCTCGGCAGTGTGACCCATTCCCATATAATACTGTGGAGCCGTTTCTGCTAGGTGAGCATTCGGTCGAATCGTATTGCCCATCATCGGCACCATACTCATCGACTCAACTCCACCTGCAATGATGGCTTCTGAATGTCCCAACATAATACGCTCAGCCGCATAGGCAATCGATTGAAGGCCTGATGAACAGAATCGGTTGACCGTAATGGCAGGTGTTGTATCAGGAAGACCCGCTAACGCACCAATATTACGCGCCACGTTCATCCCCTGCTCCGCTTCTGGCATCGCACAACCTATAATTAAATCGTCGATTGGCCCATCATAGCCTCCCGCCCGCTTCAGTGTTTCTTTAATGGCAAGTGCTCCTAAATCATCTGGACGTACCGACACAAGTGAGCCCCGGCCCGCTTTCCCAACCGGCGTCCGTGCACCGGCTACTAGTACTGCTTCACGCATGTGAAATTCCTCCTCTACTCTCTCTATCAGTTGCGCAATGGTTTTCCTTTGACGAGCATATGCTGCATACGTTGCTGTGATTTCGGTTCCGCCACAAGGCTTAGGAACGCTTGACGTTCAAGGTCTAACATATACTGTTCATCCACTAATGTTCCGTACGGTACTTTGCCGCCTGCTAATACAAAGGCTAGCTTCTTCGCGATTTTCAGATCATGCTCGCTGATAAACCCTGACAAAAACATGCCCTCTGCACCGAGAAGCATTGTCGCATAACCAGAGTCACCTGTTACGGGAATCTTTTCGTGCTTCGGTGCTTTATAGCCGTTTTCATATAAGGCAAGTGCTACCTGTTTTGCATCATAGATTAAGTGATCGCCATTGACACTAACACCGTCTGCAAAATCAAGGAAGTTGTTGTCGCGTGCTTCTTCTCCAGAAGTAGACACCTTCGCCATGGCAATAGATTCGAAGACTTTATTCGCCACAAATTGGTAATCTACATGGACACCCTTCGGCAAGCCTTTTAGATGTTTCGAATACAGATTGACGTTACCGCCACCACCAGGAATCAAACCAACCCCCGCTTCAACAAGTCCGATATACGTTTCCATCGATGCTTGAATATGGGCTGCTGGTAGACAAACTTCTGCTCCACCACCAAGCGTCATACCAAATGGCGCCGCTACAACTGGCTTCGTAGAATACTTGATTTTCATCATGGCGTTTTGGAAAGACCGGATAATGAAATCCAGTTCAAAAATATTATCATCCTGTGCTTCCATCAAAATCATGCCAAGGTTCGCACCTACACAGAAGTTTTTCCCTTGATTTCCTATGACGAGACCTTTGTAATTTTTCTCAACTTCATCCACTGCATAATTGATCATCTGAATGATATCTGGTCCAATTGAATTCGATTGGGAGTGGAACTCAAGAAGGAGAATGCCGTCTCCAAGGTCTATCAAGCTTGAGCCAGAATTCTTTTTGATGACACCATGTTTTTGCTTATAGCGTTTTAGGTCTATTGCTTTTTCATTCACCGGGACAAGCTTGTAATCTTCCCCGTCAAAGAAGTAAAGGTCTCCGTCTTGTTCTTTATAAAAAGTTTCATAGCCTTTGTCGAGCAAGCTTTGAACGAAGGCAGGTACAGTTGCGCCCTCTTCTTTCATCTTCTCCATTGATTTTGCTACACCGATTGCGTCCCATATTTCAAACGGTCCTTGCTGCCAGCCAAAGCCCCATTTCATGGCATTGTCGATAGCAACAATATCGTCCGCGATTTCTCCATGCAGCTCTGCTGAATACAACAATGTCGGCGCAACAATATTCCATAGAATTTCACCCGTCCGGTCGTTCGCATAAACCAGTGTCTTCACTCTGTTTGCTAGCCCTTTTTGCTGCTTCGCCATTTCAATTGAAGGCGTTTTCAATTTTCTAGTTGGACCATATTCAAACGTCTCTCTATCTAGTTCGAGAATGTCTTTCCCTTGCTTCGAATAAAAACCTTGTTTTGCTTTCGCACCAATCCAGCCATTGTCAATCATTTTTTTCATAAATGGTGGCAGTTCGAACACTTTCTGCTCTTCGCCTTCCGTTTTATCATAGACATTTTTCGCAACATGCATGAACGTATCAAGACCTACCACATCAAGCGTACGGAAAGTCGCTGATTTTGGACGACCAATCAATGTACCAGTCACAGAATCGACTTCTCCAATTGAATAGCCACGTTTCTCCATTTCACGCAATGTGATCAGCAGTCCATATGTACCAATCCGATTGGCGATGAAGTTCGGTGTATCCTTCGCAATGACAACACCTTTACCTAAACGATCTTCACCGAATGTTGTCATGAACTGAACAACTTCTGGAGCTGTCGTACTTGCCGGAATGACTTCCAACAGCTTCAAATAGCGCGGTGGGTTGAAAAAATGTGTGCCCAGGAAGTGTTTTTGAAAATCTTCCGAACGACCTTCTGCCATTGCTTCAATACTAATGCCCGATGTATTTGAACTAATGATTGTTCCCGGCTTGCGAACGGCATCGATTTTTTCATATAACCCTTTTTTCACATCTAGTCTTTCAACGATAACCTCAATGATCCAGTCAACGTTTTTTAATTTTTCTAAGTCATCTTCAAAATTCCCTGCTTCAATGAGAGATAGATTACTTTTCGTTGTCAATGGTGCTGGTTTCTGTTTAAGAAGATTTTGCACAGCGCCCGCCGCAATTTTGTTGCGTACTTGAGGGTGCTCCAATGTAAGTCCTTGTGCCTCTTCCTGTTCCGTTAACTTGCCAGGTACGATATCCAAAAGTAAAACTGGAATTCCGATATTTGCGAGATGTGCTGCAATACCCGATCCCATGACACCCGATCCTAAGACTGCTGCTTTTTTAATTTGATAAGCCACGTGAGAAGCCTCCCTTGTTTTCTTGAATGAATCACCATTCATTTTATGGGCAAAAAAAATAGAAAGCGTTTCTATATCTCTCAGTGTAGAACATTTCAATCATTTTCGCAATATTTAAATTGAAATTATTTTTATTCTAGTATATTTTCTACTAGACATGTTGATCTTATAATCTCCAGCGAGAAGCATCCCCTAGCGCCAAGCGTTGTTGCAACGGTTCTTTAGTTCTATCTCTAGATAGAGCATTTTACTACCCGGCATGATTGCAATCATTGTACACTTATTATATGAAGGAGGGAATAAAAAGATGAAACCAATTACAACAGCTGAACAATTCAACGAAATCATTGCAGGCGATTCTAAAGCACTTATTAAATTCCAAGCGGGATGGTGCCCTGACTGCACGCGCATGGATATGTTCATTGATCCGATCATTGAAAAATACGATATGTACACATGGTATGACATCGACCGTGATGTGCTACCAGAAATCGCTGAAAAATATGATGTCATGGGCATTCCAAGCTTACTTATTTTCCAAGATGGAGAAAAGCAAGCGCATTTGCATAGCGCCAACGCAAAATCACCTGAACAAGTCACAGATTTCCTTGACAGTGTAGGCAAGTAAGTTTATACCTAAACGGGTAGACAAATGTCTATCCGTTTTTTTATGGTGTTTATTTCCAGAGTGATATATACTGAAGAAAATAACAGTGAGGTGTAACAATGGACAAGGTAAAAGAAATTCAACAATTAAAAGCTAAAATCGCCTACTACGAACTAGTCATTCATGAACTTTCTGCCCCTATCATCCCTTCCCTCATTGAAGATACTATCCTAGTGCCAATTGCTGGGCCTATCAGTCAAGGCCGGCTTGAATCGATTAGTTCAAGGGTTCTCAACTATTTTGTAGACCATCGTGAAATGAACTGTGTCGCTTTCGATTTTACAGGTGTCGAACCCAAAGACCTTGCACAACTCGATTTCAATATCTTTGCAATCGAACTGAGGCAACTGAATACGGCCTTGAAATTGATGGGCATTCGTCCAATTTTCGTCGGTTTTAACCCACAGCTTGTTCGAGAAATCGTACAAGCCGGCATCCATGTCGAACTTGAAACCTATGTCAACTTCAAAACCGCACTCACCGTCCTTTTCAATTCAAACGGAAAATCACTTCGCTCAGTTTGAGGAAGTGATTTTTTTATACACTTGCGCATCTCATAATATAAGGGGGTATTCATTATAAAAAAGCAACTCCATGTGAAAGGTAAATCGCAATACGACAGCGATATCAAGGAATCATTTCGTCCCTCTGCATGCGGGCCTGTCACTGCCCGTGTCCTTATGGATCAATTCCCTCCAGAAATTTTTCCATATGATGTAAATGAATTATACACACGACTTGGTGGGACAAAAATCGGACTCAGTAAAGGGTCTTTCATTCGCAATATGCGGAAATTACTAGGCACTGATTGGACTGTTGCAAAGTGTGATATTGCAGATGTCAAACGACAAATCGATAATGGACGACTCGTTGCAGCGAAGTTTGACAAGTGGTTTAATTTCCGTTGGCGTGGGGGGTATGAATTTGATTACCATTGGGTGCCCGTGATTGGTTATGAGGAACAAGAGGGCGACATTGAGCTCATTATTCATGATAATGGTGGCAGAAATCGTCCGAGCCAGGTGCGCCAGCTATCGTATAAGAAGAATGAACCCGTGCTGTCCTTTGTGAAAATTGAACCAAAAACCTAAAAAAGCATTTTTTCATTATGAAGTAATTTTCATAACGAAAAAATGCTGTCATTGTAGATATTGTTAACCTAAATATTGAATGACATTGTTCTTTTTACGAAGTGTATGTGCTGTTCCCCATTCATGCATAGCCTCCAAAATAGGCCCTAAACTCTTTCCATATTCAGTAATGGAATACTCTACCTTCGGTGGAACCTGTGGATACACCTTACGTGTAATAATATCCTCTTCCTCCAATTCGCGTAGCTGTTTGGTTAGCATTTTCTGTGTAATCCCTGGCACTCTTCGTTTTAGTTCACTGAATCTATGCGTTCCTTGCTGCAATAGAATTAATAATATAGTCGGCTTCCATTTCCCTACCAATATACCTAACGCATCTTCAACAAGGCATAACTCTGGTTTCATTTCCACATGACTCCCCCTTAGTATCCTTTTGTATACTATACCACTTTAAAGTGCGTACTTACAAAATAAATCATTACACCTTACACTAACGGTAGACAAAATAATTCAGATATAAGGATGATAAATATGGAAAAGTATCGTATTGATCAGCGTAAAGGCCTGGAATTTGGAATTTACACATTAGGGGATCACCTCCCTAATCCAAACACGAGAAGTCGTATTTCTGCTCAAGAACGTATTCATGAAATCATTGAGTTAGCCAAATTAGCAGATCAAGCAGGCATTGATTTTTTTAGTGTTGGAGAAAGTCACCAAGAGTATTTTGCAACGCAAGCACATTCTGTTGTATTAGCGGCAATTGCGCAGGCGACTAGTAACATTAAAATTGCAAGCTCCTCTACCATAATTAGTACGTCAGATCCGGTTCGTGTGTATGAGGACTTTGCCACAATCGATTTAATTTCCGGAGGTCGTACGGAGATTGTCGCTGGCCGTGCATCACGGGTTGGACTCTTCGATTTATTGGGTTATAATGTGCGCGATTATGAAGAGTTATTTGAGGAGAAATTTGAGCTACTTTTGAAAATTAATGAAGAAGAAGCCGTCAATTGGAGCGGGCAATTCCGTGCGCCATTAAACGATGCAACTATTCTACCACGATCACAAAATGGATCACTGCCGATTTGGCGTGCAGTTGGTGGACATTCCGCGAGTGCGATTAAAGCTGGCTACGCCGGGGTTCCTATGTTCTTAGCTACATTGGGCGGACCAGCAACTATCTTTGAGCAAACAATTGCTGCTTATCGTGGAGCCGCCGAGCGTAGCGGCTTTGACCCAGCTAAACTCCCAATTGCAACTGCTGGATTTTTCTACGTGGCTGAAACTACTCAGCAGGCGCAAAAGGAAACCTATCCTCATATTAATGAGGGAATGCAACGCACGAATGGGCGTGGTTATCCGAAGCAACATTTTGCACAAGGTGCAGATGCGCGTGATGTTATGAATATCGGTAGCCCTCAAGAGGTCATTGAAAAGATTCTCTATCAGCATGAGCTATTTGGTCATCAGCGTTATATCGGTCAAATGGACTTTGGTGGTATCCCATTTGATAAGTTAATGAAAAATATTGAACTGATTGGCACAGAAATTTTACCAGCAATTAGAAAATACACAGCCATTGTTTAAAAAAGCTAACCGGACAATTTTCCGGTTAGCTTTTTATATAACATTTGTGAATGACTAATTTCAAAAAATTGTAATAGACAACTAACTGCTAAATCTACAATGAAAGTGATTTGGCCTGTCTAGTAATCATCGAATACCCTTCCCGTTCCATTAACTCTCGAACCTTATCATCATATAAAGGTATCGTCAGCTCCTCTATTGGATCGTTCATATCAATCTCACAATGAATTTCTGCCAGCTTTCTTGATAAATGCAGCATATCCATATCTTCCTCTATTTTCTTACGCATTGCGGGGGTTAATTCGTGTAAGGCCTCGATAACACCTTGGACCGAACCATATTCCTTTATTAATTTCAGTGCCGTTTTCGGTCCAATTCCTTTCACACCTGGATAACCATCGCTAGTATCACCTGTGAAAGCCTTTGTATCGATGAACTGCTGCGGTGAAATGCCGTATTCTTCTACAAATCGTTCGTATGTATAAATATCATAAACGTTGTATCCTTTTTTCATAAAGGCAATGCGGACGCCTGGTCTAAGCAATTGTAGCAGGTCTTTATCGCCCGTAACAATCGTGATATCCGCTTTCCCGTCCCATATCGTAACCATCGAGCCAATCAAATCATCCGCTTCCATGCCAAGAATCCCGTAGTTTTTCCAACCAATCAGTTCCGAAACACTTCTCGCCATATCAAACTGGGGTACAAGCTCTGGTGCTGGTTCAGGACGATTCACTTTATAGCCGTCAAATAAATCATTACGAAACGTGTGCGCACTCATGTCCCAACAAACTGCTAGATGGGAGGGCTTAAATAATGAAGTTGCGGTCATTGTATGGCGCGCAAATCCCTGCACTCCATTCGTCGGCGTACCTTCTGCATTCGGAAAATAGTGCCCCATGGCAGACGTTGCAAAAAATGAACGGAATAGAAGTGCCATCCCGTCGATTAATAAAATATGGGGTTTTTCTTGAGTGTCCATTGAATATTCCTCCTAGAATGATTGCTTGTCCTATCATAGCATTAAATCCAAAAGCTCGTGTCATAGTTATTGGCGTTTGTACACTGTTTATTGGCGTTTCTCAAGCAAATATTGGCGCTTCGACATAATTTATTGGCACTCACAACCAAGTTATTGGCGAATCAAGACTTTCCTCCCATAAAAAAAAGCCGAAGCCATAACCCCAGCTTCAGCTTTTTCTCCCTCACTCCACCAAAAATTGCGCCAACGTTTCAATATCTGGCGTGAAAACCCGGTCTTCATCTATCGGCCGCACAATCCCCATTAACTGCTCAAACTTCCCCTTTGTTTTAGACGCCATCTGTTCCGTTCCTCGAATATGACAACCCGTCAAGGCACATAATGCTTCAATAGCCAAGACATGTCGCGCATTTTTAATAATCGCATAGGCATGCCTTGCACCAATTGTCCCCATTGACACATGGTCTTCTTGATTGCCAGACGACGGAATTGAGTCAACCGATGCTGGATGTGCTAAGGTTTTATTTTCCGACACGAGGCTTGCTGCTGAATATTGCAAAATCATTGCGCCTGATTGTAAGCCAGGTTCTGAGCTCAAAAACGGTGGCAATCCTTCATTTAACTGGGGATTCACCAAACGTTCAATACGTCGCTCCGAAATATTCGCCAGCTCCGCCACACCAAGCTTCAGAAAATCCATCGCAAACGCAATCGGCTGCCCATGGAAGTTGCCTCCAGATACGACCGTGTCGCCATCATCAAAAATAAGCGGATTATCCGTTGCAGCATTCATTTCAATCTCCAATTTTTCTTTTACATAGCTAAGCACCTGCCAGCTGGCTCCATGCACTTGCGGAATACAACGAATGGAATACGCATCTTGCACGCGCTTTTCTCCTTGAATAGTCGTCAATTGGCTTCCCGCTAACCACTCCAGTATCCGTGCCGCCACATCTACTTGCTCTGGATAGCCGCGCGCTTCATGGATCGCTGGATGAAAAGCATCCGTAATGCCATGCAACGCTTCCATCGTCATCGCCGCAATCCACTCGCTATTAAAGGCCAATGACTCCGCCTCCAAATAATTGACCACACCCTGTGCCGTCATCGCCTGCGTTCCATTAATGAGTGCCAGGCCTTCTTTCGCTTCCAATACAATCGGTGTAAGGCCATGCTCCCGCCAAATATCTGCCGCCGGAACCTGCTCCTTGCCCTGCCAAACAGATCCTTCACCCACTAACACAAGCGCCAAATGTGACAATGGCGCGAGATCACCTGACGCCCCAAGTGAGCCTTGTTGCGGAATCACCGGATGAATTCGATTGTTGACCATATAAGCAAAACGCTCCAACACCTCTCCACGAATACCTGAAAAGCCCTTCAGTAACGCATTCAAACGGAGCACAACCATCGCCCGTGAAACCATTTCGGGAAATGGCTCTCCAACACCGCATGAATGCGAGCGTATTAAGTGCAATTGCAAAGCCTTCGTATCCTTCTCATCAATTTTCACATCACTAAACTTGCCAAAACCAGTATTAATGCCGTATACAGTCCGTTCTTCACGCACAATTTTCTCCACCGCAGCACGGCTTTTCCGCACTCGTACCAATGCTTCTTCGTCCAATGAAACACCGTACCCTTTATATAAAATAGCCTTCATCTCATCCAAGCGAAGAGATGAGCCTGTTAAAGTAATCATAGCAACCATCCTTTATCTCTTAATCAATTACGCAAAGGCGTAATTGCGTCCAAATTTCGAATTGCGCTTGCGCAATTAACTCCCCTCGAAATTTGTGACATCCGCCGGAGGCTTAGGTCAACAAGGATCGAACTATATCCTTGTTGACCTAAGACCGACCTACGACTTTGACCCCTTTTTTCCAGACAGCTTTGACATGATTCACACCAAACAAGTATTGTAGCTCCTGGTAGTTAGCAATATCCCACAACACGATATCTCCCTGTTTTCCAGGCTCAATCGACCCTATTTTGTCTTCCATCTGAATGGCACATGCCGCATTATACGTCGCGGCAGTCAAGGCTTCCGATGGTGTCAAACGCATCGAAATGCACGCGAGATTCATGACCAGCGGCATCGAAGTCGTAGGAGACGAGCCTGGATTACAATCCGTTGAAATCGCAACAGGCACACCCGCATCAATCATTTTTCTCCCCTCTGCCGCCTGTTCACGAAGGAAAAGTGCAGTCGCTGGCAATAAACAAGCAATCGTCCCCGCGTTAGCCATCGCCGCGATTCCTTCATCAGAAGTTTTCAATAAATGCTCTGCTGAAATCGCACCCACTTTAGCTGCTAATTCTGCCCCGCCGTACGGTTCAATTTCGTCCGCATGAATTTTCGGTATGAGTCCGTATTTTTTACCTGCTTCCAAAATACGCTCCGATTGTTTCGGAGTAAAAACACCAACCTCGCAGAACACATCATTGAAAACCGCCAACTTTTCATTGGCGACGGCTGGTAGCATGTCATTGATAACATAATCGACATACTCCTCTTCGCGTCCCTTGTACTCTGTCGGAACAGCATGCGCTCCCATGAATGTTGGAATGATATCAGTGGGGTGCTCCGCCTGCAAGCGTTTCATGACACGTAGCTGCTTCAACTCCGTTGCAAGATTAAGTCCATAGCCACTTTTCCCTTCAACCGTCGTCACGCCATGTTGCAAAAATGAATCCAGCCTACGTTTGGTTTGTTCCACCAGCTCATCTTCCTTCGCCTCACGCGTCATCGTTGTCGTTGCATGAATGCCCCCACCAGCATTCATGATTTCCATATACGTTGCACCTTGAAGACGCCTTTCAAATTCGCGTTCGCGACTGCCCCCATAAGCGATATGCGTGTGTGGATCCACGAGTCCTGGTGTAACCAAATGACCTTTTGCATCGGTAATCATTGCTTCATGTGCACGGTCTTGAAACTGTTCTTCAAGCTGTCGCGTTGTACCAACTGCTCGAATGATGCCGTCCTCAATCCAAACGCTACCATCTCGAATGATTGAAAGATTGTTCATCGCGTCTTTGATGCGTGGCCCCTTGCTCGGTTGTGCTAATGTGGCTAGTTGAGATGCATGTTTAATCCAAACGATGTTAGTCATTCTGAGTCCCCCCTTTTGCCATCATCGGGATATTGACTCCTTTTTCCCGGGCTGTTTTCTCGGCCAACTCATAGCCTGCATCCACGTGTCGCACGATGCCCATACCGGGATCCGTCGTCAAAACGCGTTCGATTCGAGCTTCCGCCTCTTTCGTACCATCTGCCACAATGACCATGCCTGCGTGAATCGAGTAGCCCATGCCAACTCCACCGCCATGATGAACGGAAACCCATGTCGCGCCTCCAACTGCATTGATCATTGCATTCAAAATCGGCCAATCCGCCACAGCATCTGAACCATCCTTCATCGCTTCTGTTTCGCGGTTAGGTGATGCCACCGAGCCAGAATCGAGATGATCCCGACCAATAACAATCGGTGCTTTTAACTCACCCGAAGCGACCATATCGTTGATGATTTTCCCGAAGCGTGCGCGTTCCCCGTAACCAAGCCAGCAAATACGTGACGGCAATCCTTGAAATTGGATTTTTTCCTGCGCCATGTTAATCCAATTGCATAAATGCTTATTATCGCTAAACTCACGTAAAATCACTTCATCCGTTTTATAAATATCTTCAGGATCTCCCGATAATGCTACCCAGCGAAACGGCCCTTTGCCCTCGCAAAACTGCGGACGAATATACGCAGGCACGAATCCTGGGAAATCAAATGCGCGTGTGATGCCTTCGTCCTTCGCAACTTGGCGGATATTGTTACCATAATCGAACGTAATGGCGCCTTTATCCATCATGTCAATCATCGCTTCAACATGTCTCGCCATCGATGCTTTCGAACGTTTCACATAGTCCTCTGGATTGGTGGCACGCAATGTCGCCGCCTCCTCAAGCGACATCCCAACAGGTATATAGCCATTCAATGGATCATGCGCTGATGTTTGGTCTGTTAGCACATCTGGAATAAACCCGCGAGCAATCATAGCAGGCAACACTTCAGCCGCATTGCCAAGCAGTCCGATTGATAAAGCTTTCCCCTCGGATTTCGCTTCCTTCGCTAAACGAATAGCTTCATCTAAAGACGCTGTTTTAACATCGGTATAACGCGTTTCAATACGTCGGTCAATACGTGTTTCATCGACTTCAATACCAATACAAACACCACCAGCCATTGTCACCGCCAATGGTTGGGCACCACCCATGCCGCCAAGTCCAGCCGTCAATGTGATGGTCCCTTTCAATGACTCGCCAAAATGCTGCTTCGCCAGCTCCGCAAACGTTTCATACGTCCCTTGCACAATGCCTTGCGAACCGATGTAAATCCAACTACCCGCCGTCATTTGCCCGTACATCATTAATCCTTTTTTATCGAGCTCGTGGAAATGCTCCCAATTGGCATAGGCCGGAACTAAATTCGAGTTGGCAATCAATACTTTTGGTGCGTCTGTATGTGACTTAAATATCGCAACCGGTTTTCCCGATTGCACAAGTAAGGTTTCATCATTTTCAAGTTCTTTTAATGAGCGAACAATGGCATCAAACGACTCCCAATTACGCGCCGCCTTGCCAATTCCCCCGTACACAACTAGCTCATCTGGATGCTCTGCTACTTCCGCATCCAAGTTATTCATCAGCATACGAAGTGCCGCTTCCTGCTGCCAGCCCTTCGTATTCAACTCCGTTCCCCGATAACGAATTACTCGTTCAGCTGCTTTTCCCATTCGGAATCCCTCCTAACTAATCTACTAATATCGTACACGATGTAAGCGCTTTATTGTACGATATTCAGAAAGTTTAGTCTGTGGTAACGTGATGCTGTTTTAGTGGGATAAAGTTTATAGACTTTTGGAAACTGGACTATCTAAATACGAAACCCGGATACCTACTATGAAAACTGGACTACCCCGGCAAACTCTACGACCTTTTTCCCGAACTCGACTACCCTGAAGCGAAACTGAACGAACAATTCGGTAAACTGGACGACCCTGGGCATACTCTACGACCTTTTCACCGAACTCGACTACCCTGAAGCGAAACTGGACGACCCATTACGATAACTTTACGACCAATGCAAAAAAGTTCCCCAGTAGCCTATACTACTGAGGAACTTTTTCGTTATTTTTTTGACACCCACTTCCTCGAGAGATCCATATTTCAGTTGTAGCCTACTAGCACTGAATCGAACGACAAGGATTCACCGTCTCTCGTTAGCGATATAGTATCGAAATCCCCTACACCGGTAATTTTATAAAGCAGTTGATGCTGTGCATCCTTGTCTTCAAAATCAGAAATCTCCATTTCACTAAAATTTATTGTCAGCACTTGCTCTTTCACATCTGCCATTATATTACTAAGGGCAATTGCTTCTTCACCTTGTACGATATTTCCCCTATTCAAAAATACATATTGTACTTTTTCACCGGAAAATATATAATTACCATTTTCTAAGGTCTCAATTGTCTCTTTCATCTTACTATTTACATCTTTTATAGCCACTTCAGAAAACGCAAACTCTCGATTACACCCCGTTAATAACAAGACAAGAGCAACTACTAATCCGATTTTCTTCATACAATTCCCCTCACGCGAATAATTCAGAGTATTACAACTTCCCGTATTCTACCATAAACACAGTCGCTCCATCCAACTATTAACAGTCTCCCCCTATATTATTTAATTTTAATCTTCACATCCCCTTCAATCCATTGCGGATAACCATACAAAGGCAATTTAATCGGATTGACATACGATTCGTCCGGAATTCGCACACTTAGCTGGATTTGTTCATCTGAAAGTCTTGAAAATCCTCCACCACTCGTGTGAAACTCTTTTCCTTCCATATCCACAATTTTGATGAATGGGTCCGAATGGAAACCTTTTTCACCTTTCAAAAATAACTCGATAAACCTGCGATTTGTCATTATCACTGAAAATCTTTGATCGGCTGGTTGCTCCAATATAATTCCTTTATCCGTATCAATTACTACGTATGCTTCATCTTTATCGATCGCCTGCAACTTATTAAACATAAGCGTCAATCCCTTTGCTTGTTCAAAATAATTACTTTGTAAATAGTAGACCCGTTCATATTCGTCAATGCCGGAAGCGGTTAACCCGTTGGTAATCGCTGACCAAGTTTCTCCCTTGCCATCCACTAGCCGGAAATCTTCGTAACCCAAAATCTCTTTTGTATTAGCAGGATCTACACGTATATGGACACTCACTTTTATAGGCGAAATTTCAATTTGTTTAATCGTGATCTTTTGGCCTTCAATTGAAACAGTTTCATTGGTTGGGTAACGAATGGTGGGCATTTTTTCTTTATCCAATGAAAAAGGAATTTCATAATCAATGGATTGTGAATCAGACTCTAGTTTCACTTTGAAAATAAATCCACTTTTGTTAATTACCTCCCGAAAGTGTACATTTACCTTCGAGGAATTTTCAAGGCCCTTCCCATCTATATCATAAAGCGCATCTGAAGATGATCTTATTGCAATATCTTCTCCTTCAATATCTGTTATTAGTGGATGCCCATTAAGAGGTTGTTCACCTTTATTAAAGCTTTTCACACTATAAAAAATAATCATTTCTTGTTCATCTGCAATTACACCATCAAGTGTTAACGTCACTCCCTCTTTTTCAATGGATTGATTCAACGGTTGATAATATTCATTTTCGATTGCTGATTGTAGCCCTTTATTATCCTGGATAAGCGCAACTATCTTCTCCATCCCTGGTATCAAGGCAACCACATTCGCAAAAGCTGGAGAAACTCGGATTGATGTGGCGAATGTAATAAGAAGCACCGCTGCCACAACCACCGCCCACACACCGCGTTTAACAACAGGACGTTTTTTCACTGGCTTCGCCACCTGTTGAGCACGCTGTAACCCTTGTCGAATCGCCCCTTCCAACTCATCCTGCGGTACACTAGCGTTTTCAATTTCTTCTTTCCATTTCTCCAACTTCTCTTCCTCATCCTTAAACACGGCGGATCTCCCCTTTCTCCTCGATAAACGAACGAAGTACCTTGAGCGCCTTATACAATCTCGTTTTAACTGTACTCTCTGGAGTCGCAGTCATTTCAGCTATTTCTTTTATTTTGACATCCTGTAAGTATTTCAGATGAATAAGTTCGCGTTGTTCATCGGTTAATTGCCCAAGTGCTTCTTCGACCTCAAGATAGGTGTAATCCTCACTAATACCTTGCTGCATGACGAGGTCTTCATTAAACAGCAAACGCTTTTGTTTCTGTAAAACATCGCGGCAGTAATTCATCATGATGCGTACAAGCCATGTCTTCGCATACTCTGGATTTTTCAATGAATGGATTTTTTCATATGCACGAAACGTTACTTCTTGAACGGCCTCTAGTGCATCTTCTCGATTTTTCAAATAAGCTAGCGCCGTTCGATAAAGCGCATCCTTATGTATCAGCAGTAGCGCTAGAAAAGCATCGTCATCTCCTGCGATTGCTTGCACCACCAATTCCGTGTCTGTCAAAACTCCACCTCATTCCCTGTTATCCATTAGACCCGCGAAACTTGAAAAAGTTTGCGTGAAATGAATATCAGCGTCCATTCCATTTCACCCATTGTCGCATAGACTAGATTGAATCACTTGGAAGGAGTGAACAAATGGTCAACATGCAACCGGGTGAACAAGGCGGACAACAATGGTCCCCTCGATTACCCGAAGGATATGAGGATAAAAGTGCTCACAGTATGCCGGGTTATGGCGCTGGCGGACAGATGATGGGCAACGGAATGCCTGGTTTCCCTCCGCAACAAGGAATGATGGGCTATGACACGCAAGGTTTCCCTCAGCAGCAAGGAATGATGGGCTATGACACGCAAGGATTCTCTCCGCAACAAGGAATGATGAGCTATGACACGCCGGGGTTCTCTCCGCAACAAGAAATTATGGGCTATGACACGCAAGGTTTCTCTCCACAACAAGGTATGATGGGCTATGACATGCAGGATCTTTCACTAGAACAAGACATGACAGGGCACAGTATGCAAGCATTCGCACCAATGGCAAGCCGACCGCCTAACCAAGGCAGCCCAGGTTTTGGACCTCCGGGATTCCCACCTAACCAGGGGCCTCCAGGATTTGGACCGTCTGGATTCCCACCTAACCAAGGGCCGCCTGGATTTGGACCGCCCGGATTCCCACCTAGCCAAGGACCACCTGGATTTGGGCCGCCAGGACGTCCACCCGGCCAATCACCTGGCCAACAAGGTCCAACATCACCGCCGCCCAACAGGGTTCCTGACTATCCAACTCATCAAACGTTCGCAGTAGACCCAGGCGCCATTCGTGGTTGCCTCTACCGCCAGACATACGTTTGGTTATCCAGAAGACAAGGCTTTTGGTTCTTTCCAGTCTTTGTTGGTCGAACTTCCGTTGCTGGTTACAGATGGCGTAATCGTCAAAGAAGATGGGAATACACGGGAATTAGCTTGAGTCAAATTGATCGTTTTACTTGTTTTTAATAGAGAACAAAAGCGCTGGAGCCTAGACGCTAAATCTCTACGTCGTAACTTATCCACAGTACGAGATTGTACAGTTTTCTAAGCAAACAAAAAAGCAATTCCCTCATTTAGAAGTGGAATTGCTTTTTTATTTATCGACAAAGAATGAATCGTAGTAGATTTCTATGCATACCTATAACAAATAATGGACAAGATTACTCTGTACAACATGCATCACTATCACATAGGAAATATAGGTGATTAGATGAAAAAAACCTCAAATGTATTCTGGATTACGCTTGGACTTGTTTTCATAGCCGTTTTGTATGGCGCGCTAGCACCCGAAAGCTTCGAAGCTGTGACCACTGCTATGAA
The DNA here is from genome assembly GCF_038007285.1 of Sporosarcina sp. FSL K6-3457. Classification (GTDB taxonomy): domain Bacteria; phylum Bacillota; class Bacilli; order Bacillales_A; family Planococcaceae; genus Sporosarcina. The sequence goes on along the minus strand of NZ_JBBOWX010000001.1, from coordinate 1,079,505 downwards.
AGACTTTATCACATCGGCATTCGGTTGGTATTATTTACTTTTCGTCACAGCCATCGTGCTGTTCTGTCTGTTCTTTATCGTCAGCCCCATGGGACAAATCACACTCGGTAAGCCGAATGAAAAACCAGAGTATTCTCGGATGAGCTGGTTTGCGATGCTGTTTTCAACCGGGATGGGAATCGGTCTCGTCTTCTGGGGCGCCGCAGAACCACTATCGCACTTTGCGATAAATCCTGCAACAGAACAACCGGGTACGGATGCTGCTTTTCGAGAATCCATGCGTTATACCTTTTTCCATTGGGGCATTCATGCATGGGCCATTTACGCAATCGTTGCCATGTCACTGGCCTATTTCCAATTCCGGAAAGGCGAGCCAGGATTGATATCTGCAACGTTAAAACCAATATTCGGTAACCGTATGAATGGGACACCCGGCACAATCGTCAATGTACTTGCCGTTTTCGCGACAGTCATAGGTGTTGCCACAACACTCGGTTTTGGCGCCATTCAAATCAATGGCGGGCTCTCTTATCTATTCGATTTACCCATTAGTTTTCCTGTTCAATTTGTCATTATTATCGTCGTCACTATTCTCTTTATCGCTTCGGCATGGTCAGGTATCAGTAAGGGAATTAAATATTTGTCCAACGCCAATATGGTACTTGCGGCAATACTGCTCATTTTTGTCATTATTCTCGGACCTACCCTGTTAATTTTTGATACATTTACCGACACCATCGGCTCATACTTTCAAAACTTACCACGCATGAGCTTCCGTGCTGCACCGCTCGATGACAGTGACCGGGCTTGGATTAATACGTGGACGATTTTCTACTGGGCATGGTGGATTTCATGGTCACCATTTGTTGGCATATTCATCGCCCGTGTATCGCGCGGACGAACGATACGTGAATTCCTGACAGGCGTCCTGTTATTACCGACATTACTTAGCTTTTTCTGGTTCTCTGTTTTCGGTGCTACTGCAATGGATGTGCAAATCAAAGGTGTGGATTTGACCCCACTATCGACTGAAGAAACGCTCTTCGCAGTTTTTCATGAATTGCCAATGTCCATGTTTCTATCGATTATCGCTATTCTGCTCATCGCCATCTTTTTCATCACATCGGCGGACTCAGCAACATTTGTTCTTGGTATGCAGACAACATACGGATCACTTCAACCACCTAATGTCGTCAAGTTGACATGGGGAATTGCACAAGCGGCCATTGCCATCATTCTGCTATCAGCCAACGGATTGACCGCCCTACAAAATGCATTGATTATTGCTGCGTTGCCTTTTTCCTTTGTTATCATCGGTATGATGGTTTCACTTTATAAGGAACTCAATAAGGAGCGCAAAGAGATGGGGTTAATGGTGAGGCCATATCCGAAAAAGAAATGATGATCATATACTGCATGAAGCGAAAATGCCTTTCAGGGGGCCAGCTACTGCTACAATTCGAAGGACACGATTTATAGTGGTAACTGTCCCCTAGCATTTTTATATTTCTACAATCAATGGTTTTTTGTGTCGATTTCATCGGATGGCTATATATTCTTTCTCCATAATAAAATTCTCCATCAATCCCAGAACTCCGGCTTTCAACTCTGGTCTTTCAAGCGCAAAGGCCAAAGTTGTTTCGATAAATCCTAATTGTTCACCAACATCATATCTTTTTCCTTCAAATTTATATGCATAGATATCTTGAATGGCCTTCAGCCTTTGAAGAGCATCCGTAAGCTGGATTTCTCCACCTTTACCTATTTTCTTCTCCTCTAGAATAGAAAACACTTCTGGTGTTAATATATACCGACCGATAATCGCCAAATTCGATGGGGCATTTTCCTTAGATGGCTTCTCTATAAGGTTTCTTATTTGCAATAAGTTTTTGTCTACCGGAAAAGCATCGATAACCCCATACTTATGAATGTTATCAGCATGAACCTCTTCCACACCTATGACACTCGAACCCGTTTTTTCATATTGCTCTATTAATTGCTTCAGTGCTGGTGTTTCACTTCTAACAATATCATCCCCAAGCATAACCCCAAATGGTTCATTGCCTATAAATTTTCGTGCACACCATATCGCATGTCCTAATCCTAGTGGTTCTTTCTGACGAATATAATGAATGTCCACTGAAGCTGATTCCAATACCTTCTCGAGTAGCTCGAACTTCTCTTTTTTTATAAGATTTGCCTCCAGCTCAAATGCATTATCGAAATGATCTTCAATCGCTCGTTTGCCTTTACCGGTAACAATGATAATATCCTCAATACCTGCTGCAATTGCTTCTTCTACGATATATTGAATCGTCGGTTTATCAACAATCGGCAGCATTTCTTTTGGCATTGCTTTTGTAGCGGGTAAAAAACGCGTTCCTAAACCTGCTGCTGGAATGATTACTTTTTTGATGTTAGCCAATGATATTACTCCTTTCATCATTACCTCGCTGTTAATAGATATTTTTTACTTCCCGTTCCGACAACAACGTCACGAACAATCCATTGTCTATGATTTTAAATTTTTGAAGTACTGATCTGTCCTTGATCATTAATACTTACTTTCCATTTGGTTCCGTTCGGAGAAACTAACGTTACAGCATTCCCTTTTTGTAGCTCTAAGTCCCCGTACAATTTACCACCTGTAGTTAGGCAACCAAGAGGCACCATGTTGTAACGAAGATTTTGCGAATATCCGATTAATACGAAATCGCTTATGCTCTTGTGACCATCCGCTTAGCGTTAGCTTCACTTTATACAACGTAGCCGCTCTTACCTCTGATAGTACAGTATTTCCAACGTTAAATTGAACATCCTTCGCCACTTTCCATGGTCCATTTAAGCTCTGTTGATATTCAATCAATATTCTACTTGGACTTTCCCCCCATCCAAAATAGATACCCAAGCAATTCAGCGATTGTATAGGCTGATTTGACAGGTCCAATTCAATGACAATCGGCTGAGTACTAGGTACATCCAAGTAATTCACACTTTGCTCATCTAGTAAGTTAAAACAATTATTAATATTTCCTCCATATGGGGCTTTTCCTGCAAGTTGACGTACGGTATACCGGACAGGTGCATTCACTAAGACATCATCTTGGTTCCCAACCAAATGTGCTTTCCCTAGTGCAAGCGGAGGATATACGTGTAGGGATTCTTCATGAGAGGACGTGCACTGATTGTAAAGCCCAAGATCAAGAATAAATGGAGCTACTTGATTTGAGTTTAGGTAATTATGGTGGGAAGTGGACGAGAATTCAACAACAACTGGAGGATTATCCATACGGAATGTATCCCATATAACTCCCTCAAACACATTGTAGGCGCCAGCACATCGGATTACCTTTTTTGTTTGTTTTCGGCATTGAATTTGGAGGCCAGTAAACGTGTTTCCGGAAATTTCGTAAGGTAAATCACTATTTCCATCAATCTCTATACCATACTGACAACCATCTATAAAAATGGAATTGAAAGAGTTAGCATTAATCCAACTCGGCGTATTTTTATTTTGAAGTTTTTCTGTTTTAAGATAAAGAGCCGTATGAAAGTTCGTGATTTGTATGGCGTTCATCCTAAAGAAGCTAATGAACTCCCATGCTTTTTTACAGTATAATTGAATGGCTATCCCCTGATATGTTGTAGTTCGGTTTAGTATATTTAGATTAGATAGGGAAGTATAATTATGATTCTCGATTTGTTGAGCGCCCGAAAGGAAAATAACGGTTGAATTAAAGCTATTATCTACAATTTCAATTGTTCCACCCGAGATTGAAGCATCTTTTTCGAGCTCAAACACTTGAAAATTCCCTTTGACGATTAACGTCACAGTGGCATCGATTTCTAGGCTTACATGAGATTTAACGACAATGGGTGATGCAAGCATATATTGCTTCTTCCCCGTAATTACTACTTTAGAATAATTATTAGCTATACAATTATCAATCGCTTGTTGAATGGCTGGTGAATTGTCTGCTAAATTGGGGTCAGCCCCAAAACAATCAATGTTTATCACATCTCTTTTTTGGCAGTCTTTAGAATCCGTCATTTTATAACACTCCTTCCAGTGGTGTGTTATAGTTTATGCTTTTTTTTAAAGGATACATAGGTTTTAAAAAATGAAGCCTCTATTTTTTAACATCTGTAAGCTTCCAGCGTAGAATGAATCATCGTTGAAAGAGTAAACCTTTCCTCCACTTTTTTTCTTGCTGCACCTATCAAGCCTCGTCTTAAATCCTCATTATCATGAAGCAACTTTATTTTTTCCGCAAACTCTCTTTCCGAATGATGCCGTATAAGAATCCCTGTTTCATAATCCACAATCGCTTCTTTAATGCCACCAACATCTACAGACACAATTGGCGTTCCTGTAGCCATTGCTTCAAGGATGACCATTGGGAAGACTTCTCTAAAGGATGTTAGAAGCAACAAGTCCATGCTGCAAATAAACTCATATGGATTAGAAACCTGGCCTAAAACATTTATTTTGTGATGTAACTGCAAGTTTTTGATTTCTTTTTCAACAAATTCCCTCTCAGGTCCATCCCCTGCAATATGAAAAACAACTTGTTCCATATCTCTTAATTCATTAGCAATGTTTAAAAATAATACATGATTTTTTTCTTTAGATAAACGTGCTAAGATTCCGACATTAAATGTTTTCTGAGCTTGCAATGGCTGAAATGAAAATTGTTTTATATCAACTCCATTATAAATCGTTTGGATTAGCTCATTCCTTACACCAAGTCGTAATAAGTTCCCTTTTTCAAAATTACTAACCGCGATAACCTGATGGACATACCGATTTACTACCGTTTTAAATAGGAGGGGGACCCTTTTTTCAAGTACCGTTACATTGTGTTTGGTATAGACCAGCTTCATGTCCCTTTTGGTAATTTTCCTTACTACGATGGAATAGAGCAGCATCCTTAAACTATTTGCATGAATGATACGAATGTCCTTTTGAATGACTTGTCTACTCAGTGTCTTAAGATTAGTGAGATGATTTTTTAAGCTCAGAGAAATAAAGTTCGTTTTATGATGAATTTCATTGTACATTTCACCTGGTGCAGCTGCTGAATAAAACGTCATATTTGCAGCCTTCAGATGATTTTCTAATTTACAAAAATACATCTCAGCACCACCCGTTATGAGTTTGTCAGTTAACAGTAGAACATTGTGCATTCCTTATTCACCTCCATTCGGTCATCCGTTAGCTCGATTTTAATCTGTTTTTCCTGTACGCATGATACGCATATTTACCGAAGTAAAAGTTTACTTTTACCAAATTTAACTTCTCTTGATGTCGTAAGAGCTTCCAATATCGATAGGCAGCCTTTAATTTATTCCTTGATGTGGAGTTACTAACAATACGATAATTGGACAAAACCTTTTGTAAGCCATATGCTTGATGCCCTTGTTTTAGTAACACCAACCATAAAGCCGTGTCTTCAGGTTGAATAATAGGCATTTCTATTTGTTTAATTTGCTGCCTATCTAACATCACTGTTAAACAGCCAATTGTTGTATTTCCAATCAGATACTTATAGTCCACAATTTCAGGTGCCGTTACTTCTATCCCCATATGATCTCCTTCCTCACTAATCAAAGAATAGGAAGTAAATGAAAAAGAAATATTTCCCTTTTGCATAAAAGTAACTTGCTCTTCTAATTTAGTAGGTAACCATACATCATCACTATCAAGAAAGGCTATGTAATCTCCTTTTGCCCTTCTGATCGCAATGTTTCTAGCCTCAGCAGCACCAACATTCTCGGTTAAGCAAATCAATTGAATCCGCGGATCACCTTCTACATATTGTTTAATTAAATGGACTGAGTCATCCTTTGACTGATCGTCAACAATGATCATTTCCCAATGAGAATAGGATTGTGCTAGGACGGATTCAATGGTTTCTTTTATAAAAGCCGTACTGTTATACGAAGGAGTAATAATGGAAATCAATGGACCACTATCCTTTTGGCTGTGTTTCATAAGATTCAGCTCCTTTTCTTTCAAATACAGAAATATATTTCAAAGCCAGTGCAAGAAATACAAAAAAAGCTTCATTAATCATAAGAGATAGGGAAACCATCTGTAATAAAAAAGCGAAAAGTGTAAGAACAATGTATGGTTTTTTGATATGCAATCGAGTCTTGAGTAGAGTAATAATTAAAAAAAGCAGGAAATGAAAGTAAAAAACAAAACCTATTATTCCTGACTCCACCAAAACCTCCAAATACGTATTGTGAACATATAGTTTTATATTATGGTCAAACTCATAGTAATCAGAAAAATTGAATGCACCAATTCCAAACAGCGGATGTGACATAAAATATTGTAAGGCCTGACCCCATAATTCAAATCGACCACTTCCTCCATCGGTAGAAAAATCGGTAATACGGCTAGTAATGATTTGATTTACATCTAATTGACTGAAAGAGCCTGCAATATACAGAACGAGGAGGCATAAGAAAGAAGCTGCTATCATTTTTAGTTTTTTCGAAAAGTTAGCTAAAACCATGTACAATATAACAACGAGGAGGAGTGCAACAATTCCACCTCTTGAAAAAGTGAGAAGAGAGGTAATTACACATAAGATGAATCCAACTGAATGCTTAACTCCCTTTAAATTTGTTAAATAAAAGGAAAAAAATATTGTATTATAAAAAATAAAGATATTTGGATCCTCAAGTAATCCAATTAGTCTTGGGTAATCTCGATCTACTAATAATCCATAAGAAATAATCTCTACGCCTACCGATGTTCCCCCTGTCACCTTTAAACCAATTATGTACAATAACAGACTAACAGCGTTGAAAATAATCCCAACAGTAGCAATGGAAGTTTCAATGGTAGAAATCGAGGTTTGCTCAACTATAAATCTCATGATGAAATAGCAACCAAGGACAAGAATCACGCCTAGTATGACTCGAATGCTTGATTCTGGGTACAGTGAAAAAGCACCGCTTATACAATAAGTAAAATAAAACAAAAGTAGTAAAATTTCATAATGATAAAGAGAACGAAAGTAAAATTCTCTAAAATAAACACATAGAATAATAGCCAGAAAGATCATATATATTTTTAATGAAAAACCAATATATAAATTATATTTACTAAGCGTAACAAAAAGTAACAAGAGGAAGACGGGCCATGTAGATATGGTTTTATCAATTTGCAATATCTTCATCCTCTCCCTGTCTCCCTTTTGTTACATAACGGGTTCCCTGTTGCATTTTCTTTTTTATAAAATCTACAATTAAGGACTGAATCGACTTATCTACGAAGAAAATCATCGCAGACATCGAGATGATGGTTACAATCATTGCCACAAATGAATGGTGATGTAATAAATAGTATGAAAGGATAAAACTTACGAAAAAGCAGAAGCCATATGGAATGACAACCTTGATTACTACGATTTTTCTTATTGGATGGGCCAGGATATAGCCCAAGAAAGAGACAATTTCCATAGTTAACACCGCAATGGCTGCACCTACCACTGCATGGCTAGTACTCAGATAATAAAGAGACATTGAACCAATCGTTATTGTAGCGAACTGTACAAAAGTCCGACGGTTCTGTAACCCTCTTGTTGTGAGGCCGTCAGCGATGGCGATGTTAAATCCTTGTAGCACAATAATGAAGGACAAAATTTTTAAGGGTTGAACCGCAGAACTCCATTCATCGCCAAATAAAACAGGGATCAAGTATCCAGCCAAATAGAATAAGGATATAGACACACACATCCCAATGTAGAACATAATCTTCGTTTGCAAAAGATTTAATCGTGTATGCTCCTCCAGCTTTCCTTGGTTATAATTCTTAAATAACAAAGGGTAAAATGCTCCTGCAATCACCCCCGGTACTTGATATAAAGCAGAAGGAATCCGGTAAGCTACCGCAAAGAGACCCACAAGCGTTAAAGGCAGTGTTTTTTCTAACACTAATGGACCTAATTGGGGCGTTAACATAATAAATAACCCACTTATTAAAAATGGACTAAGATTCGTTAATAACTGGTGTTGAAAAGGTGACTTCCATTTCACCTTCACTTTCCCACGAAGTAAATATAGGCTGTAAAGTCCCCCTAAGAAAAAAGAAAAACCATATAAGAAGGCTGTCAACTCGACATTCACTTTTAAAATCATAGAAAAAACGGTTAAGACCATTAATAAAATCGCAGAAATAATTTTAATGGATGCGATAAACTGCATCCTTTCAGTTAATTGAAAATAAATTATTCCTATCGTTTGCATCGTCAGACCAATAACCATGGGAATCATCAGAATATACATCATATAAAGAATCTGTGGTTCTTGATAGAAGATTTGAATACCGACCGAAAAAACAATACATGCCAGAAACAAACAAATAACTCGGAACTTTATATAAGATGAAAATTTAATACTTAGGTTTTCCTGCTTCAATCCTTCACGAAGGAACGTGTTACTTACCCCGAGGTCTGTAAAAAAGTTCATGATCATTGAGAGAGCTAACGCCACGCTAAATATGCCATAGTTTTGTGCATTAAAATAATTGGCTAATAGGATAAGCGTAGTAGCATTTAAGATATTGGCAAGAATCGTACTATAAAATAAATGGATTATGTTCTTTAGTATCGAATTTTTCATCCAATTTATAGCGATAAGTTCTTAGTTTTGTGTAGTGCTGTAGATTCTTCAACTGAAGTTATAGTAGATTGATTTTGCTCTAGATAATATTCATATGTTTTCACCAGGCCATCTGAGAGCGAATATTTAGGTTGCCAATTCAACTTTTGAATACTCATTTTATTACAAAGCAAACTTTCTTTTACATCTCCACTTTTAGACGATTTATAAATAGGGAAAATATCATTTTGGCTGATGGATTGAATAATTGAGTACAGCTGATTAATACTTGAACTAATTGTTAATGAAATATTGAAGATTCCACTTCCATCAAATCGAAGAGCTTGAAGATTAGCACTTGCAACATCCTCTACATAGATAAAGTCTCTCGTTTGTAAGCCGTCACCATAAATAACCGGCTGCTCATTGTTAATGATATGGTTGGTTAAGATTGAAATGACCCCACCTTCACCAACTGATGCTTGCCGCGGCCCATACACATTGCTATAACGAAGAATGACATAATCTAAATCGAATAGTTTTTTTGCGAGTATTAAGTACTCCTCGGCTGTTTTTTTCGAAGCACCATAAGGGGATAATGGTTGGATAGGATGTGAAACTAAAATTGGCAGCGTATTAGAATTTCCATATACAGCTGCCGAAGAGGCAAACACAATCTTTTTCACGGCATACTCATGAGAAAGTTCTATAATATTTATTGTTCCCATGATATTGATGAGTGCATCATTCGAAATATCTGAAATCGAGTTTTGGACACTCACTTGTGCAGCTTCGTGAATCACATAATCGGGCTTGAATGTCTCCATCGCTTTCTCTAGCGTTTCCTTATCCTCAATGTTGCCTATAAAAACCATCACTCTTGAATCGACATTCTGCATAGATCCGGTGGATAGATTATCATACACAGCAACTTCATAATTATTGCGAATTAATGTTTCCACAATATGAGATCCAATAAATCCAAAGCCACCCGTTACCAGTACCTTCATCATTCTTCTATTCCTCCATCCATTTATTCACCCTGTCTTTTCAAGTAAGCTCGTGATACAAAAAGAGATTTTATCGGTCTCTCCCTTTTATTTAATGAGCACTGTACCCGTTATTTCATGTTTTGCACGTTCAAATTGTTTTTTCACACTTGTAATACTCTCCAAATTATCTCGTCCCTCCATTACCGCTAATATAATACCGTCACAATGGTTTGCCATGATTTGTGCATCAGGCATACTTAGACTATTGGATGTATGAAATAAAATGATATCAAAATGCTGTTTCCATTCCTTAATAAGATTAGGTACGTTCGCTAAGGTTAACAATGCCAGTGGCTCATAAAGGATCTCGCCCGTCGGTAAACAGAATAGATCATCCGTTATCTGTATCGTATTTCCCCTATATTGGGGTTGCTCTCCTAAAAGCAAAGGAGTTAGACCGGCCGTATTATCCACCTTAAAGAAACTATGTAGCGAAGGGTCACGAAGATTACCATCTACTAGTAACACTCGTTTCCCTTTTTTCGAAAAGGTAAGGGCTAAATAGGCAGTAGCATAGACGATGCTTTTAGTTTGTCTAAGCGATGTGACCATTAGTAATACTGGCTCTCCCTTGGCAAAGTTAGATTCGATATTGTTGCATATATTGTAAAATTGCTCCTTTTTTTTTATATCATTTGGATTAAAAAAATGTTTCCTCTTAAATTTAATAGCCAGAGTATTCACCGCGTTTCTCTATAGATAAAGTTTTATAACGTATTTTCCGCATTTTTTTCCCTTTAGTGTTTACATTCACTTTTCCTAACAAAGGAAGACCAAGAAGATCTAGTTCGGCATCACTAAAATTTGTATCATCAAAGTGTTCCTGTACAAGTGCCAATGCTACTCCTGCGAAAAAACCCACCACAATTGAAATGATTATAACGAATTTGATTTTCGGAAAAAGATGCTCAGATTCTTCAATGATGTTGGAATCTAATAGAATATTTATTGGATTGACATTTGCAAAGTTTTTAAACCTATTTATGGACTGATTCGCCATTGACTGTGCAATGGATTTAGCTAACTCTGGATTAGAATCTTTAACAGTAATTGTAATTATTTGCGAATTATCTCGATTGGTTACAGATATTTGCTTGAGTAACTCATAATTTGAACCAGTTAGCTTTAACTCCTCTTTTACACCTGTCATGACCTGAGGGCTTTTAATAGTATCCATATACGAAAGAGCGAGCTGTCTATTTTCTTGTACCTTATTCATCGAGGACACCTGATCGTCCATGCCTAAAGAGCCTGCTAGCACTTGAATGGAGTACTGATAGGTAGGTTTCACCAAATACAAGGACGTCATAATAAGGACAGCAGTTATACCAATCATAGTCAGTAAAATGAGTAAGAATCGCTTTTTTAAAATTTCTACTAAATCTTTTATTTTTACTTTGTCATTCATCCTCTTCACCACTTTTTAGGTTATATGAACATTTTTCATAACTTTTGATAGTATGCTCTTCACGTTACAACTAACACATCACTTATACTTTCCTTTTTATCAGGAACATCCTCAATAAGCCCCTTTCCCCCTTATTACATATTTGAATGTTGCACCAATAATTTTAAGATCAAGTAGGAAACTCCAGTTTTCAACATAGTAAAGGTCATACTCTATTTTCTTGCCATGACTTATTTCAGATCGTCCATTTATTTGGGCATATCCTGTGACACCAGGCTTTACAAGCAACCTTTTTTCCTGATGGGCATTATACATATCTGTAATGACAGGTATTTCAGGCCGCGGCCCAACAATACTCATATCACCTTTCAATACGTTCAAAAGCTGTGGTAACTCATCCAAACTATACTTCCGTAAAATCTTCCCAATGGACGTCACTGCTGCATCACCCGCCGTTTTAAAAAGAAAACTATCAGGAACCCCTTCTTGCCATTCATACTTATGCCTATTATCATCTTGTTTCATAACTTTCATCGTTCGGAATTTGAAGATAGTAAATGGCTCATTCTGAAGGCCTGTCCTTGATTGAGTAAAAAATACTGGTCCTCCTGAAAATAAGATCACTGCAATAGATACTATGATAAATATGGGTAGGCAACAAATAAGAAGGAGAAAGCTCATAACAATATCTAAAATCCTCTTCCCATAGTGATGCCTATATATAACCGGCACTCTTACATCTAAACGTTGATGCATTTTTTCCACTTGAATCCCTCCATAAAAAGTGTGCATTTTGCCATGTTACATAAAAACTAGTACTTCTTGCATTGTGAATAAACTCAAACTCTCAAACTCACTTATTACACAGTATAAGCAGGCAAAACTAAAATTATGCTATCGATTTTAGATATTATTAAAAGAACCTGAGAAAGTCTGATATTCCACTAAATAAGCAGTCATAGATTACCTGAATCTCCTACTCTAATTAGCACATAACACCCTCCGGCTTCGAATAACATATCAGTATTAAATTGTGCAAAGGAGTGTATTTTAATTGAAGGAGATTAAAATAATGATTACGAAGTTTCGTACCTTTTGGAGAAGTAAACGGTTACACAAAGCTATTCATATTTTGAAAAACAAAAAGGTAACGATTATCAGTCAGAATTGCTATGGCGGAATATTCTCACACGATTACCAACTCAAATACATGTCCCCCACAATCAATCTATATTTTTCAGTTCCCGACTTTGTGAAGTTCTGTAAAAGTATCGAAGCATATATTAAATTACCGCTAAAAGAAGTTAAACAAGATGAATATTCATATCCTCTGGGGACATTGGGTGAATTGACAATTCATTTTGTTCACTATAGTAGTTTTGATGAGGCTAATAACAAGTGGAAAGAGCGTTGTGAACGGATTGATTTGGACAATCTGTATTTTATGATGTCTGATAGAGATGGCTGTACGAATGACGATTTACTCGAATTTGATAAATTACCATGCAAGAATAAAGTAGTTTTTGTACACGAACCACGACCGGATATTAAATCAGCATTGTATGTTCCAGGTTACAAGAAAAAAAGTAGTGTAGGAAACATATACAAATGGAAGGGTGTTTTCGGGAAAAGGACATGGGATAGGTGTGATTTTAATTTTGTTCGTTTTATAAATCATAAAAACTAGCATGGTGCCAGTCAGTGCGACTGGTACTACATTTTGAAATTTCCAAAACAAAAAAGACCTCACCCAAAGATGAAGTCGTCTACCTTATATTCGTATTTATCCAAATGCCACATCCAGTATCATCATAACGGCAAATCCAAGCATTAAACACATCGAAGCCAAATCCTTATTGCCATTTTCCTGTGAACCTGGTATTACTTCTTCTACGACGACGAAAATCATCGCACCCGCCGCAAAACTAAGTGCAAATGGCAAAATCGGTGCCATCAATGTAACTGCAAGAACCCCTATAACAGCAGCAATCGGTTCAACAGCCCCCGAAGATTGACCATACATGAAGGCTTTTCTACGCGACATACCATCTCTCCGCAAGGGCATAGAAACTGCTGTCCCCTCCGGCAAGTTTTGAATCCCAATCCCGACAGCTAAAGCAATGGCTGCGGCTAATGAGGCTGATGGAAAACCAGCAGCTACCGCACCAAAAGCAACACCGATCGCTAATCCTTCAGGAATATTATGCAAGGTAATTGCCATCACCAATAATGTACTACGACGCTTTTTTTCCGGATGGATCCCCTCTGCGTCTGTCATTGGAGAAGTCGGATGCACGTGAGGAATGATTTTATCGGCACCCCATAGAAAAAATCCGCCTAGTAAAAAACCAGCAGCTGCTGGAAACCAAGAAGGAAAAGGTCCAGTCTCGGCCATTTCAATAGCAGGTGCCAGCAATGACCAAAAACTCGCCGCAATCATCACACCGCCTGCAAAGCCTAGCATACCATCCATCAGTTTTTGGTTCACCGTCTTCGTCGTAAATACTAACGCAGCCCCAAGCGCCGTCATTCCCCAAGTAAATAAAGTCGCGATTAAAGCTTGGTAAACGGCATCTAGCCCCATAAAATATTCAACCATATTGTTCTTCCTCTCTATTCAAAGCTAACACTCGTCATTCTTCATTATAATGTCATTGTATGCTAGGAGTTTCCCTGACGCAACATCTTAATTTCTAAATGAAAAATACAGATGGGTGTCTGATACTCAGGAGCAGACTAACTACTTCAAACTAAAGGCCATGCAGAATTTCATCCGCATGGCCTCCTCTTACTCTTTTCACAATTTAACTTTCTGCAAACGCAAAGCATTCAAGACAACGGACACCGAACTGAACGCCATCGCTGCACCCGCAACCCACGGGGCTAACAGGCCAAGTGCTGCAACTGGAATTCCAATTGTGTTGTAGAAAAATGCGAAGAATAAGTTTTGCTTTATATTACGCATCGTTTTGCGACTCATAATAATCGCATCTGCCACACTGTTTAAGTCTCCGCGCATCAGCGTAATATCCGCCGCCTCAATCGCAATATCTGTCCCTGTTCCAACAGCCATTCCGATATTCGCCATAGCGAGTGCTGGCGCGTCATTGATACCGTCGCCCACCATGGCCACTTTCTTACCTTGGTCTTGCAGCTTTTTAATTTCATTACTTTTTTGTTCAGGCAACACCTCTGCAATAACATGTGTCAGACCAACTTGACGCGCAATTGCTTCTGCCGTACGTTGGTTATCGCCTGTCAGCATAATAACTTCCAGCCCCAAAGCCTGCATTCTCGCAATCGCTTCTTTCGACGTTTCCTTCACTGTATCAGCTACTGCCACGACACCTGCAAGCTTATGATCCACAGCAATCAACATCGCTGTTTTTCCTTCACTCTCCAGCTTTTCCATTGCAGCATTTGAATCTAAAATCGCAATATTACGCTCTTTCATCAATTTCCGTGTGCCAACTAATACGTCTCTGCCACTAACGACAGCCCGAATACCATAGCCTGGTAATGCTTCAAAATCAGTCACTTCAAGCAATGACAAGCCTTTTTCTTTCACACCTAGCACAATCGCTTGCGCCAATGGATGCTCAGATTGATTTTCAGCTGTTGCTACTAATTGCAGCACTTCATTCTCCGAAAAGCCTTCTGTCACTGTAATATCCGTTAAAGCTGGTTGACCTTTTGTCACAGTTCCTGTTTTATCCAACACCACAGTGTCAATCGAGCGCGTATTCTCCAAATGTTCTCCGCCTTTAAACAACAGCCCCATTTCAGCCGCTCTACCTGAACCCGCCATAATCGAAGTCGGCGTCGCCAAACCTAGCGCACATGGACAAGCAATAACCAAAATCGAAATCGTTGGAATCAAAGCCGAACGGAAATCGCCCGGTGTCACCATAAAGAACCAAATGAAGAACGTTGCCACTGCAATCACAACAACAACCGGTACAAAGATACCTGAAATTCTATCTGCTAAACGCTGGATTTCTGCTTTCGATCCTTGCGCTTCCTCAACTACTTTCACAATTTGCGCTAATGCTGTATCTTTCCCCACTTTTGTTGCCTTAATCTGCAATGAACCATTCTTATTGATCGTTGCACCAATGACTTTGTCGCCAACTACTTTATCAACCGGAAGACTTTCCCCCGTAATCATTGATTCATCTATAGCAGAACGTCCTTCAATAATTTCACCATCTACTGGAATTTTTTCACCAGGCTTCACAAGAATTGTATCACCTGCGATAACTTCCTCAATCGGTAATTCGATTTCAATGCCATCACGTAACACTCTTGCTGTTTTCGCTTGTAAACCTAACAACTTTTGAATCGCCTGACTCGTTTTTCCTTTTGCACGTACTTCAAATAATTTACCTAGGACGATTAGTGTAATAATAACTGCGGATGCTTCAAAATATAATTCGGGATGACCCACGCTTCCAGCATTCATCCATTCAATGGATAGGTACAAACTATAGAAATACGCTGCGCTCGTACCCAGTGCAACCAAAACGTCCATGTTGGCACTTTTATTGCGTAGCGAATTAAAAGCACCCTTATAAAACTGTGCACCGACGATGAATTGAACAGGTGTCGCTAATACCAGCTGTACCCATGGATTCATTAGAAATGCTGGTAAATAAATAAAGGATAAAAACTCAAAATGCGCCACCATTGTCCATAGTAATGGAATCGTCAAAATTAGTGAAAAGATAAACTTGTTTTGCTGCTTTTTAATTTCCTGTGCTTTATGATCCAATTTATCCTTGTTATCTTGCTTTGGTAGTAATTCATAGCCCATTTTTTTAACAATATTCATCATATCTGTCATTGCCACTTGTTTACTGTCGTATTCAACGGCGATAGTTTCCAGTGCAAAGTTGACACTTGCATTCGAAACACCGTCCATTTTGCTAACTCTTTTTTCAATACGAGTCGCACAAGCCGCACAAGTCATACCTGTAATATCAAAATCGACTTTGTCCTGCACAACACTAAAACCTAACTTTTCAACTCTTTCTTTAAAGTCATTGACGTTTGTTTTAGCTGGATCATAGACAATTGTCGAGCGTTCCAATGCAAAGTTGACATTGGCTTTTTCCACGCCTTCGATTTTAGTCAAGCCTTTTTCAATGCGATTCGCACAGGCTGCACACGTCATCCCCTGAATTTGCAATGTTTTTTCTGCTGTTGTCATAATATCTCTCCTCCGATACTTGGTGGGGGTATATATTTTTCGAAAAGAAGGATTATACCTACTGTGAGGTATAATCTCCTCCACCGCTTGATCCCCCACATGGTGTAAGCGGAAATTCATTTTAGTTCAGCAGAAATTCCCTGCTGAACTAAAATGAAAGCCTCCGGCGGATGTCACAGATTTTGAAAGGAATTAAGAAGGCACCCTAAGTTCGCCGCGTCCTGCGGCAACAAGGAAGGATGCAATTCAATCCTTCCCTCGTTGCATGACCAGCAAGGAAGGATGAAGTTCAATCCTTCCCCCGTGCTGGCCTCAAGCGCAATTCAAAATCTGGACGCAATTACGCCGAGGCGTAATTGATTCTTAGTTAGGCGAGGTCGAAACCCTGGTCTTCGATTGTTTCTTTAATTTGAGCCAATGTAGCTGCACCGTCAAATTCTACTGCAACTTCTTTGCTACCAAGATCCACTTTAACTGATGAAACACCTGTCAATTCCCCAACACTTGTCTCGATTGAATTGACACAATGATTACATGACATACCTTCTACTTTTAAAATTTCTTTCATAATTAAAAACCTCCTGTTTTATTGTTAACTACAATTTACTATACCCCATACAGGTATGTCAAGAGATAGAATTTTTTATTTTGTCATTGTTTTCATAACATCCATTAATTCTTTAATCGCCGCATCACCATCCTGCCCTTTAATGGCATTGACTACACAGTGATGCGTATGATCTTCAAGCAATGCCAATGAAACCTTGTTCATCGCTGATTGAATCGCACTTATCTGATGCAAAATATCGACGCAATAACGATCATTTTCCACCATTTGATGAACGCCCCGTACTTGTCCTTCAACACGCTTTAAACGATTGAGCAGCTGTTGCTTATTTGGTTGAACTGTTTTTTTAGTTGTTTCCTCCATTGTTATCACTCCTCATAACGATTTACAAATACCCCGTACCCCTATATTATCATTTTACTAGAAGGGGGTCAATGAGTTCGCTTTTTATTAACTGTAACTTTAACTATCTTCCTCAAGTCAATTCCTTCTCATTATGACCGCCATGCCGCTTGTTATGCTCGCCATAACTACATTTATGACTGGCACGCATCGCTTCACGACCGCCATGGGAGACTTTATGACCGCCACCAGATTTTTATACTAACGAGGGGTATAATTCATTCAAAAAAACAAATCTTGGCGCATATAGTTGTTTTACAACGACTTCGTTATGAAAGGCGGCCAGACATTTGAGTGCCATGATACTCGGTGGATTTCTTTTTATAAGCGTCAGTGTAGGGGGCATTTTTGCTTGGATTGTCTCCAAACTATTTCAACAAACAACGCAAGGTCTATCCCTGCTATGCGGTGGATTTCTAGTGGGATTGCTCGCGCTCGATATCATTCCAACCGCCTTGCAAATGTACCAAATGTTCGGTATCCTCCTCGGTGCCTTGATTGGCTATCTATTATTTCAAGTACTCCACGGGTTCACCCACCCAGCAACTGCACAAACGCCCTCTCTCTACTTACTCACCATTGCGCTCTTACTCCACACCATTCCACTGAGCATAACCATCGGCAATGCATTAAGTGATTCCACTTTCGGTATCACCCTCACTACGTCAACCATTCTCCATCATGTGCCAGAAGGATTCGCTCTCACAGCAGCACTGCTCTCGCAAGGTAAACATTTATGGAGCCTCCTTCTTGTTTTTATGAGCTTATCCATGTGCTTTACTCTATTTATTTGGATTGGGCATTACATCAATCTAACCAATCACGCACAAAGCATTTTACTCGGTATTTCCATTAGCTTACTCGCGGCAACTAGTCTATCTGAATTCATCCTACAGCATCGCCAGGCTTTACCCAGGGTTTCATTTTTAAGCTATATCCTCATGGGGTATCTCTTGAGCACGCTATTTCATTTTTTTATGCGATAAAATCACTCTACTCTTCTCATATAATTAGTTCAATTCAAATTAATAAGTGCTATAATAATGATGAATAGGAAAATTCAGTCATCAGATTATGAAAGTAGGTTATACGATGGAGCTAATAAAGCAAGCAAAAAAGAACCTTGAACAAGTGATTTTTTGTAAGGAGGACGTATTGGATTTACTGTTTATCGCCCTCCTCACCCAAGGACATGTCCTGTTAGAAAGTGTTCCAGGCACAGGTAAAACAAAACTAGCAAAAAGCTTCGCTAAAATGATAAACGGTCTGTTTAGTAGAATTCAATTTACTTCCGATGTCTTGCCAAGTGACATTACTGGAATTCGTTATTTCAACCCTAAAATTCAAGAGTTTGAATTACGACTTGGTCCCATACATACAAACATCCTGCTAGCCGATGAAATCAATCGGGCAACGCCACGAACGCAATCGAGTCTTCTCGAGGCTATGGAAGAGTTTCAGGCAACCATTGATGGAGAAACCATTGCTATCCCTCGACCATTTATGATCATTGCCACGCAAAATCCGATAGAACAAAGTTATGGAACATTTCCATTACCAGAAGCACAATTAGATCGTTTTCTCTTTAAAATTGATTTAGGTTACCCATCCAAAACAGAGGATAAGCTTCTGCTCCAATCTCATGCCCAAAATGATCCTTTTGAAGCCATCAAGCCGCTCCTCTCGCTAGAGGATATAAAGCTGCTACAAGATGAAATCAAAAAAATTACAATATCAGATGTCGTATATGATTATATAGTGAACTTAATTCATTGTTCTAGAGAGCATAATGATGTTGAACTTGGAATTAGCCCTAGAGGAATGCTGGCATTAATGCGCGCATCTCAAGCACGGGCCTGTATAGAAAACCGAGATTATGTGACACCAGAGGACGTCAAGTTTTTGTTGCCCTATCTATTTGAACACCGCCTTATCTTAACAATGGAAGGAGAAATCAAAAAAACACCGCAACAAATTATCAAAGAAATTAATCAGGAAGTCCTCGTACCCGTTGAGTATGGAGTGAAGCAAATATGAGGTGGAAAATTGAGAATGGTCGGCATCACGCGAAGAATGTTGATTTCCTGTTCATTATTATGGCTACCTTCGGCTTAGTTGGAGTCATTACTCATAACGCATTGCTATTCATGATGGCTGGTATTTTCATTGGCTACTTCTTACTAAGTACCTTATATGAAAAAAAAATGGCGACCTCTCTCCGCTTAGATAATCCAAAAGTGAAAATAAGACTGTTTCCAGGAGAAGAGGCCTTGCTTTCATTCACCTTTCAAAACACGTCTATTTTCCCACTTTTGAATGGTGAGCTGCGGTTTAAGCATGGCCCAGCCATAAAACCTACGGAGCAACAGAATGATGAAAAAAGCTATTGGAACGAAATGCACATTCCTACGACTATTATGGGAAATAGAAAGATATCAACAAAAATCCCAGTTATTGCCAAACAGCGTGGTACGACTGGAATTTATACTATTTCCTATACCTATCCACATCTATTTCTATTCGACTCCATCCGTTTGAAGTTCGCACCTACATTTCAAACGGAGTATATCGTACTTCCAAGATTTTTACCTGTAAAAGGTATGGATGCAATCGTTAACAGAGTGAATGGAGAGCAGCGCATGAACGGCTCTCCTTTTGAAGATATTCAAAGTCCAATTGGGACAAGAGATTATAGCTTTAGTGATCCATTCCATCGAATTAATTGGAAAGCATCCGTTAAAACGCAACAGCTACAAACGAATATATATGAAAAAACAGCTGACCTTTCCTTTGTCTTCATTGTGAATCTAGATACGGCTAATAACTTGGATATGGAGGCATTTAATCGTAATTTAGAAACTTTATTATCCTATACAGCTTATCTATGTCGCTTTGCTACCGAAAAAGGAATCTCCTATGAACTATTTCTAAATGCGCGAAGACCAGGAAAAGTCCCCTACTTTCATATGCATGAAGGACTAGGTAAAGTACATTATTTGCAGGCATTAGAAATGTTAGCAAGGATTGATCGCCAAGCAGCTCTTTTACCGTTTAACCAAATGCTTCACCGGGTCGGTCAGCAGCTTGCTAAACCTACGTCTATTATCTTTATAGGTGACATTCCCTCTGACTTGGGCCCTTTAACAAACAAGTGGAAGCACAAACAACAATCACTATTTCACGTTAAAAGCTTTGCTGAAGGTGCAGTCATTCAACCATGGGGAGAGGGGGCCAAAAAAATTGCAAAATAAGCACCCAATCCTACTTGCTGCTAGCTATTTTGTCAGTGAAGTTCTAATCGTTTTTCTGATTACTCTCCCCAATCTCAATGCCTATTTTCATGAAACACCTTATTGGAGTTATTTTTCAGTGGCCTTCTGTCTTTGTATCGCATTTTCGGTGTACGCCAAATACATGTCTAGTTTACTGCCGTATCTGGTGACCTTACCATTGCTACTCACGGCCTTTTACTTATTCGACTACCCATTGGTACTAAACCTCTTTTATACAGGATTCTTCACTTGGCGGTATCTCGCTATCCAAAAGAGACCTGCGGGTAACCATGAAATGCATTATCTTGTTTTCACAATTATTTTAGCAATCCCCTTATTTTTATTCATAAAGGATTATCGAATACTTGCCTGTGTGATTTTTCAATTACTTATCATCCTAGTGGGGCATTTTTCCGCTCATGCTGTCATGATTCCCAAAGTACAGCGGAAACAGATACCTGTTCTAGTTGGCCTTTATTTTATTACTTTTCTTAGTTTGGGTGCACTTATTCTTTATTTACTTCGGTTTACTGTGTTTACATTAGTGGATAGTCTACTCGACTTTATATTTTTATTTCTAGGGAAGTTTGTAGGGGTATTCGAGTTTTTAGAAGATATACCTTTAAGAGGGGAACATGCTGAAGTGCTCCAACAAGATGATGATAAGGAGGAGCTCGGTGTATCATTTCTCGAAGAAATTTCAGTATTTGTTGTTGGCTACGCTGGACTTACTTCAATAATTGTCATCTGTGCAATTATCGGCTTATTGTTCTTGTTGCTGAAAAGACCTTGGCATTTTTCTCGCATGAAGACCATTCGAGAGAAATCATATATTCAATCAAACGAAAAAGTGAGTTCAGATAATCTTGTAACATTCAACCTCAAAAATTATTTTAACAAACCAAAACATCCTGCCCGTAAAATGGTGTATGACTTTGAGCGAAAGGCAGAAAAATCCCACAAGGGCAGAGAGCCTTTTGAGTCGCTGGAGGAATGGTTTGAACGAATTGATCTAGATAGCAATCTTAGTATTTATCAAAAAGTGAGATATGGCGATGACGAGATTACCGATCAGGAGCTGAAATTATTGCAAGCACAATTACGCGAAATGATGAAGGTTTTAGCTAAATAGAATGCCTGGCTGTCAAGCAACTACACAAATTGCTTGATAGCCAGGCACCCCTTTTTACAGATTTCTAAGGAAATAGTAGATACTGAGTACATCTGCCTAAGTTTCGATCTTTTGCTAGATTTCTTTAATTACTACATTTGGATAAGTTAAACTCATGAAACTCTCGATAGACTCAGCTAAAGCAAACTCAATAGAATCCACTTCGCTTTCCATCTTATATTACTCAGAAAACAACTCAATCGCTTTATCTAATGATTTCTCAATGGCGATTGGAGCATACGTAAACCATGGATTTTCACCAATATGATAGACTTTGTTGTCTTTCACAGCATCTAGGCCCTTCCATAAAGAACTTTGCTCAATTTGAGAGTACATGCCTCCCTCTGCTTTTGTTTCTTCGCCAAACGACAACATGACGATTGTATCGCCTGCGTAATCTGGTAATTTCTCCATCGATATATCCTCATAAACAAATTTTTCAAAGTCAGGGTCATTTGCTAGTTGTTCTTGAATATAAGGTGGTGGAGTTAGTTGCAATGAGCGATACAGTACATGTCCGACATTTCGTGCACCATAAAGTCTAAGTGTATCTTTTTCATAAGTCATAAAAATCGATACTACTTCATCCTCACTTATTTTACCAGCGATTTTCTCTCTACCTTCTGCAGCCTTTTCATCTAACTTGGCAATCCAGTCATCGGCTTCCTTCTCTTTGTCCAAGATACTAGCTACTTCTTTTAGTTGTGCATAAACATCTCCATACATCCATGGAATGACAACAGTAGGTGCAATTTTACTTAATTGTTCTACTTCTTCAGGGTCTGCTGAAATAATTAAATCTGGTGCTAGCTCCAAGACCTTTTCTATACTAAAAGGGCTTCCGAGATCCTCCACACCTTCCTGTAATTCACCTAAATAATTGTTATTCAAGACATGAGAAGGTGTGCCGATTGGCTTTACGCCTAATGCAAGCATTGCATCTAAATACTGAGTCGTCACTACACGCTTTGGATTCACTGGTATTTCTACTTCTCTTCCAGTTACATCCTTATACATTCTTGTAATTGTGCCCGCATTATTCTCTTCACTTGACTGTTCTTTATTTTCATTACAGCCCGCTAAGATGATAGCTAGAAATACCACCAAACATAATGAGTAAGACCATTTTTTTAGTTTCACCTTATGCGCTCCTTTTTACTGTTAGATAATACTTCATAATCAGAACAGTGAACATGAAAGTTAAGCTTTCACCGCATACAAATGTTTCACTAATTCGCGATTTTTTTCTTTAAAGAGGTCATTATGCGAGGATACCATGCCATGTCCATACGCATCCGGTGTAATATACTGCTTTGCTTTATTGACAGCATTAGCCGCGTCCTGGAATGCCCCTGCAATTAAATGAAGCTTGCCTTCATGATTCAAAATATCGCCTGCTGCATAGAGTCCTGGAACTGATGTTTCACTCATTGGACTACCTGCAATACTGTACTCATTTGCCATTTCTATATTCAATCCGCTGTTTTCTGTTAACTCTTTATCCCGATCGTACCCATGATTGATGATGACTTCATCCACTGTCAGTTGAATTTTCTGACCATCCTCTGTATTGACTAATTCCACTTGATCAATCGTTTCATGATTATCTGCCGCAATCAGTCTTTCAATAGAGGTGTTCAATAAGCATTCCACTGAACTACTGAATAGGCGTGATACTTCTGCTTCATGCCCTTTCAGCATATCTTTGCGATACGTCAAATAGACTTTTTTCGCAATCGGCTCTAATTCATTTGCCCAGTCTATCGCCGCGTTACCGCCTCCAGAAATCAATACTGTCTTCCCTTTGAAGCGTGCCAGTGATTTTACCGTATAATGCAAATTGGATACTTCAAAACGTTCTGCACCTTCAATTTCTAATTTTGTCGGCTTCAAGATACCTCCACCTACTGCTAAAATAACTGTTTTGGACAGATGCTGTTCACCTGTAGAAGTCTGTATCACAAAGTGACCACTATCATCTTTTTGAATCGATGTCACTTTTTCACCGACTACAAGCTCAGGCTGGAACGTAAGTCCCTGCTGAATCATTTGTTCAATCAATTTTTCTCCCGCAACAGGCGTCAAGCCACCTACATCCCAAATCATTTTCTCCGGATACACATGCACTTTCCCACCTAAAAAGGGCTGGAATTCAATAATTTTCGTTTTCATTTCTCTAAGTCCACTATAAAATGCAGAATACAATCCTGCAGGGCCGCCACCAATAATTGTTACATCAAATAGCTGTTCTGAATTCATCATAAAAACCCCTTTTCTTTTTATCTGATTCTTCTTACTTCTTCCAATCAGCATGTCTACAAATAAGTCAACTTGCTCATAAATCGCAATCGGGTCATATCGATAATACGTGTTGAAATCAGTGCTTTGTGCTTTGTGCTTTTGTATGCTTTGTCTTCCCCTTACTAAATTGTTATTTTAACACTTAATAAGACTAATCACATCTAACTTGAGAATGAGAATCATTGTCACCTATTAATATTATACGATTCAGAAGGAAAAGTACAATCATTAATTGTTACAGATTAAAAATGTTACCAAACGAATTCTATGTAGGTTTAATTTCACATCTGCTGATTTACTAAACAAGACTTCATTACACACTTGGCGCTATGTGCACAGTTATGTTTAGGCCGCTTTAGATTGAACAACTTCTATACGATTACCCGATATTTTATGGATAGGGATTGTTCAACCGTCGCTCTCCAAAGGCACAAGTATACGAAATGCGAATACTTTTTAAGAAGAAAGAATAGCCGACTCCTTACCAAAAGAGGAGCCGCCAAAGATACAATTTTGGCGGCTCAAACCTTCATTACTAGTATTCCCATTTTTATTTTACGAAAGCAAATGAGAAGCGTAGGTAACTACTTAGATAGCTATGTTGGTATAAAAAATTCTTTCTATACCGCTCTGTGCTAGGCGCCTTCATGGTAGTATGCTTCCCGTATGCTATTTTTCATGGCTAACGTTCGGGCACAAAACTGCATGTCTGCTTCATACCCGAAACAGCAATGCCCATTCAAATTATTGAAACAACAGAGCTCAAACACAAAGACTCTATCGGAGGAAGTCTTGTGGATAAATTTATTACTTTTTGGCGTATTCCACCAACAAATCTGCCATTTCCTCTATCTGTCCCAGAATAGAAATAGGATCAGAAAACCAGAAACTCCATCCATCTATTTCAAAAATCTGATCATTTTGGACAGCGTCAAGTGTTTTCCAAACTGGGAGACTTTTATAATCATAAGTTTCATTTCCTTTATTTACTGCTACAAAAATATAGTCTCCTGAATAATCCGGAAGTACTTCGGGAGATATTTGTATCCAAGGTTTCTCCGGGTCGATATCTTCCAGAACCTTTTTAGGCTGCGTCAACTGAAGCCCCTCGTAAAAAGACTTCCCTGTATAACCATTGCCATACAATGTTATATCATCTTTCGCTCCACCAGCGTAAACTGTTACTGTTTTATCTTCTCCAATGATTTCACTTACAGTGTTCCTAGCAACTTCGACTCTCTCATTATAATCATTTAACCAAGCTTTTTTCTCATCTTCCTTATCTAAAATCTTACTAAGTTCATTTAGCGCTTCATTCATTTCTAACGTGTTCGAGATTAAGACAGTTGGTGCAATTTTAGCATAGGCTTCATATTGCTCCGCGTTACCAGTAATAATAAGATCGGGATTTAAATCTACAACAGCTTCAAGTGACTCTTCATAATATGTAATTCCTTGATTATAATCCTTTAAGTAAGGACTTTTCATATAGAGTTCCTGTGTACCCACAGGCTTGACACCTAAAGTCAATAAAAATCCAGGTAAATAATCTGTAACGATTCTCTTTGGATCTACTGGGATTTCAACATCGCCATTGATGGTAGAAACGATTTTAGTCTGTTCCGCTGTCTTTGTTTTTTGAGCGTCCTCATTTGGCGAAATATCACCTGTTGTATTGCCAGAACACGCGCCAAGTAATAATGTTAAAAATAGTAAAAAACTTGTTGCCATAGGCGATTTGATTATTTTCTTCATGATTAAATCTTCCCTCCGAGGATATTGATAATGATTATCACTATCAATATAAATATACTGACACAGGTTTGAATCGACAATGGAGTATCTATGGATTATGGTAGGATTATCTCTGCTTTTCTTTCGATTAATTTCAGCTATTCTAAACTGTGCAGGTGATACGCCTTTCTTCTTTTTAAAAAGACGACTAAAATAATAGGCATCTTGATACCCAACGCTTATTGCGATATCTCGTAATGGAGCGTCTGTCTCTACTAAAAGTTTTGCAGCTTTGTTCAACCGAAACTGGATTAAATAATCAATCGGGCTATAACTTGTACGATGCTTAAACATGACCGATAAATGTGGTGCACTATAGTTAAAAGTTTCAGCGAGCGATTCCAAACTAATCGGTTCTGAATAATTTCTTTGAATATAAAAAAGGACTTGGGTTGTCAAATCTGGTTCTTTAACTTCAATATTTTTCTGATGAAGTTCGATTAAAACACGGTTAATAAATTGGTGAAATAGCGTTTTTATATTGAATCTCTCAAGCGGTTCTGGCTTCTTCCATTTTTCATGCATTTCTTGAAGCTTGTCCAATAGAGAAATTGGATAACTAGGTGTAAAATGATATTGTTTTTGAAACGGACTACTTCGCTTCAAATGTTCGACATCTTTTAGGCTACTCGGTGTTGAAATAAAACCTTTGTAAAAAACTAAGTAATACTTAAAATCTTCATCAGTAGTATCAATATTAAGTATTGCCCCTTTACCAGCATGCATAACTTGAAATCCGCTTAGATTATATTCTGTCTGATCCAATTGCACTTGTGCATTACCAACTATAGAGTAAAGAAACGTACTCGCTGGTAGTCTATAAGCATGTAGGTTATCTCCCACTTCCAGGACTTCATGACGTATGTTTAGCACTTCAATGGAAGCTTGATTCCAAAACATTATATAATCATTGATAACCTTCTGATCCATTCATTTTCCTCCTACATATGTTAAATAACTATCCTGTTAAAACCCCTCTTAAAAATAGAAAAAGATACTCCACACGCCTTATAATCAGCGATGAAGCATCTTCTGTTATTTTTTTAGGCTCGTTAGCCAAGTTACAAGCTCTTCTGTCTGCGCAAGGACGGCAATCGGATCATAATACCATGAACGTTCTTCTGGCCAAACATAGAGGTGACCATTCTTTACTGCTGGCAAACTCCCCCAAATAGGATCTGCCTCAAAATCTTCAACTGTTCGGATATTAGAAGTCATGATAATATAATCTCCCGCATAGCTCTCTACCATTTCCGAAGAGAGTTCGGCCCATTGCTTCTCCATAATTTCATCGGCAATAGCACTGGGTGGCTTACGTTCAAGCGCTTGGTAGACTGGTTGTCCACCCCGTCCAAAATTATCACCGTACACATAGGTCACCTTGTCGGTATCCTCCATAATCGAAAAGCTTGCGTCTTTAGCAATGGCTGCGTCAACCTTAGCTTTAGCTTCTGCAATCTGCTGTTCATAATTATGTAGCCAAATCTCTGCCTCTGCTTCCTTACCAAGTAGCTGACCAAAATAAGTTAGCTCTTCGTGTGCATTCTTCAAATCACCGTAAGGTATAATAACCGTTGGAGCAATTTTGCTTAACATCTCATAGCTCTCTGCATTTCCTGAAATAATAAGATCAGGGTCGAGGGCAAGAATACTTTCAGTAGATGGTTGTCCGTAAACTCCAGTATCAGAAACCCCCGAAAGCTCATCTTTGAAATAATAGTTTTCAATTGTCAGTCCTGGAGCTCCCACTGGAATAACGTCCAGGGCAATTAGACTGCCTAGGTATTCCTCCGCTACAATACGTTGCGGTTCGACAGGTATTTCAATCTCCCCATTTACTGTGGTAATTGTTTTTGTGGCACTGTTCGTGTTCGTTTCTGGACTTTGGTCTGTTTCCACCTGATCGGTCGCACCGCAAGCAGAAAGGGCTAGTAAAATCATGAGTAGCCCTAACATAACTACTAACTTTAGCCCTCGCCTTTTATAATCATTTTCTAGTAAATACAACTTTAAATCCCCCTTCAATTAATAATGATAATCATTATCACTGTTAATAGTAAGGGGTTTGGTCAGAATTGTCTATGCACAAAGATGATCTATCTCCTTCACTTTTGTGATATTAATACCTTCATTAGTTCATACAGCTGTGCTTGAGAGGATAACGGATCATAGCCATAGAACAAGTCTGGTTCGTCAATTATGTACACACGTTTTTCCCTGACAGCTGCCATCTTCAACCAAGACTCAGACTTAAACAAGCTATCCATACGTTTCATTGTTCCTGGATTGGAAGGGATTCCAGTTATAAAGATATGATCGGCCGGGTAGTCTGCGATAGCTTCAATCTCCTTCTCTATATATCCCCATTGTTCAATACCATGCTCAAGCAAAGAGGCGGGAGGACGAAAGCCGATATCTTCATATAATATTTGACTCCCTCTACCGTGGCTACTATGAAAGCTGTAAGCTGAACTTGTACCAATTTCCCACACGACAGCTGTTCCCCGTTTTCCAAGCTGCTCATCGAGTTTCTGATTAAAGGTCCATATTTGTGCGTCATAATAGGCAAGCCATTCCCCTACCTGCTGTTGTCTTTCGACAACGTCAGCAATGAGGCGAAATTGCTCTTTCCAGCTTATATTCATAAAAGGAAGACCAAGCACGGGAGCGAGCGGTAGAAGTTCTTTACTCCGATTCACATTATAATAATCAATGATTACATCCGGTTGAGTGGAAGCAATGGCTTCATAGATAGCGGAGGTGTTTATTCCTGATTCATAGAGCTTTTGCGATGGATTAACAGCATTTATGCTCTCCATCCAAGCAGAATACACGCCTAATTCCGGAGTAATACCTAATGCCAGTAAGCATGCAGTATGATTAT
The DNA here is from genome assembly GCF_038007285.1 of Sporosarcina sp. FSL K6-3457. Taxonomy (GTDB): domain Bacteria; phylum Bacillota; class Bacilli; order Bacillales_A; family Planococcaceae; genus Sporosarcina. The sequence goes on along the minus strand of NZ_JBBOWX010000001.1, from coordinate 1,050,828 downwards.
TATTAAGGACAACGACCCGTTTTTGTTTTTGATGATAGGCAGTAGGTGACACCCCGACCAATTGCTTAAACTTTCGACTTAAATAAGTACCTTCTTTATAGCCCACTTCCTGTGCCAAGCTCTCTAGTTTAGGCATCTCGTAAAGCAGCCTTTGCTGAGCGCTACGAATCCGCAACATGGCGAGATAAGCACTAAAAGTTTGTCCTGTATACATACGAAATGTACGAGAAAAATGCTCAGGGCTTACTTGTGCCAGCTCAGACATCTGCTCGCGCGTTAAGTCCTCATGAAAATGCGCATCTATGTAATGAATGACTTGTTCCATCCATGGGCTAGTTGGCTGAGATTGCCCTTCTCGTTCATCATATAGCCTTACTAGTAGCTCGATGAACAGTTGTTGTATGCGAAACGGTTCTCTTTTGCTCGGCTGCTTCCAAGCACTTTCTAACTTACCAGACAGCCTAATAATTTCGGATGAACAGTGGTAAAGCGAATCTTTACTTCCTAAGCCACCCTGTTTGGAGCCTTCTGTAGTTAAAATGCGATAGCCTATCAAAATTCCTTGGAGTGGAACATGGGGTGTACATGTCCATTCTCCGCCTTGGGGAGCATCCCACAGTAATACGCTTCCCTGAGATATAACATACTGCTGTTCATTGAGGCTAACTATTCCTTTCCCACCCCAAACAATTACGATATAAGAAAGTTCCGCACTAACTTCGAAGGAGCTTCCTATAGCTTCTTCCAATGTTATCAAGCTGACAGGCATGTAGAATGTATGTGTAGAAACATTTTCTGAAGTAGGATAGGTCATTATTTTACTCCTCTCTCTTATTTACATCTGTTGATTTTAATTCAGCCGATAGATTCCATAATTCGCATCTCATTCACTATATTTTATTCGCCCACATATACAAAGTTATTCCCTTTCTATTTAAAATCCTTTCGGGAACAGAAAAATCCCCTCAAGCTCCAAAATAGACTTGAGAGAATTTTTCACGACAAACTCAACACATTCTTCATCTAAATCGCATTTCGATTATAATGTAGCGAATGACTTCCCCGTTCCAAATAAACTGAAGTTATTTTTGTCCCGATAACCACTCCGCCAGTTCCTCCGTTTGAGCAAGTAATGAAAGTGGGTCAATGAAGTAAGATCGTTTATTAGGCCAGATATACACTTTGTTATTTTTGACTGCATCCAATGTCCCCCAAACTGGATCTGCTTTGTATTCTTCTAACGTCTTATCAGATGTTAATATAATATAGTCACCTGCATAATCCGCGAGTACTTCAATCGATAATGAAAGATAGCCGCCTTCTTTTACAATCTCCTCCTCGTATTTCGCTGGTATTTTACGACCGAGCCCCTGATAAATTGGAAGACCTCCCCTTCCATAATTATCACCATATAAAGACAAGGCTTTATCAGTATGCTCAAGTATCGTAAATGTCGCATCATTTGGAATTACTTGCTCAACCTTAGCTTTTGCAGCGGTAATACGTTCTTCATAATCTTCAATCCAAGTCTTTGCTTCGTTCTCAAGCCCAAGTAATTCACCGAAAAAGTTGATCTCTTTTTGCGCATTCTCTAGTGAGCCATAAGGAATGCTCACAGTCGGTGCAATTTTATTATATTTTTTATAAACCTCTTCATCGGATGTCATCAGAATTATGACATCTGGTTCCAAATCCGTAATCTTTTCAAAAGAGATATCCTCTGCCGAGCTTCCAATCACATCAATCCCAGTTGTCATTTCCTCAAAATAGGGACTTTCCATCGTACGTTCTGTAGACCCAATTGGAGTGATCCCAAGAGCTAGTAAGCTACTCAAATACTGAACTGCTACAATACGCTCGGGCTTCGTTGGAATCTCTACATCACCAAAGATTGTCGTTACTACTTTGGTAGACTGTGTTTCCGCTACTGCCTGAGTAGTCGGTGCCTGCTCATCTCTATTTGTTTGGCTACTTCCTCCCGTGCATGCACTCAACAATAAGCTGAAACATAGAAATAGGGTTGCTACCATTGGTGTCTTTGTTCTTTTATGCATCAGTAAATCTCCTTCATCTTCATAGTGATAATGATTATCAATCCCATCATTACTATAAAGCATCGAATTTTGATCTACAATGGACAATTTGAACTCGCTATATGGACGAACAGATACCTTTTTCTTCCCAGGCATATGCTTTTTGAAATTTCCAGGCGTCACTCCCGTATGTTTTTTGAACAGACGACTGAAATAAAGCGGATCCGTATACCCTACGTAATCCGCTATCTCCTGCACCGTGGCATTTGTATGTAAGAGCAATTCCTGTGCTTTTTCAATTCTTATTTCCAACAAATAAGCAATTGGGCTTCGTCCCGTCTGCCGCTTAAATTGTCTCGATAAATACTGCATATTGTAGTTCAATGCTTCGGCAATGGACTCCAGTGTAATCGGCTCATTATATCTCTCATGTATATAATGAACTGCTTGTGACACGAAATCCGGCTTCGTCGTTTCGATGCCTTGGTCATATAATTGACGGTGAATCTCATGAACCAAACGATAAAATAGGACTTTAACATGAAACTTTTCCAATGTACTTTCTTGCTGCCATTCCTTATCCATCAAATTTGTCATTTCAAATAGTGATAGTGGGGAATGTGGAGAAAATCCATATTGCAGTTGAAATGGATTATCATGCTTCATGAGTTCTATTAGTTTCTTGCTACTAGACTGCGGGAGTTTTGCCCTGTAGAAAATTAAGTAATATTCAAAGCGTCCTTCGGCAATAATATCAAGACTCATTCCCTTGCCCCCGTGAAGGACATGAAATCCAGTCGCTAGTTGTACAACGCCGTCCAACGTTATCTTTGCACTTCCATTCATTGCAAACAAGAATGCACTCGCAGGTAAGCGATGAGGAAGCATCCGTTCCCCAAGGACCATCTCTGAATAGCGCACATCCAATACTTTAATCGTCGCATTGTTCCAGAGTAATACATGGTTATGCACTTTCAAGACCCTCTCCGCCTCCTTACTTACATGTATTGATAGAAAGGCTCTAATTAATTCCCTTCAACCAATACATCCGCGATTTCTTCTGCCTGATATAATGCGGATAGCGGATCAGAATTGAAATACTTTCTAATATCTAGCTCATACACACGATTATTTTTCACGGCTTCTAACGCTGTCCAAGTAGCAGGCAATTTCAATGAGCCACTAGTATCATTCGTCATGACAATCAAATAATCTCCAATATAATCTCCAACCGTTTCCCAGGACACATCAAGGCGGCCTTCTTTTTTATCAATAATGTCGCTCTGAACTCTTGCAGGCGGAGTAAGTCCTAGCAATTTATAAACCGCTTTACTGCCACGTTCACCTTGATCACCAATAATCATGACATTTTTCTCAAAAGTATAATCGGCAATCGTAACTGTCGCATCCTCTGGAATAACCTCTTTAATTTTACCTTTGGCAACGGCTACACGCTCATCGAATTCAGCTAACCATTTCTCTGCATCCTCTTGTCTATTCAAAATATCGCCCATTGCTGTAATTTCCTCATGAATGGTCTCATAATTCGATGTGTCATAGACAACTGTAGGTGCAATTTTAGCATATTTCTCAGAGGCCTGTTGATCCCAGGTGATTATCAAATCAGGTGCAAGCTCCACTATTTTTTCCAATGATACTGAACCATCCTGACCAATATCCTCCACGTCATCCGATACCAACGGCTTCAAAAACTCTCCATAATCCGTTAAGGTCGATGGTGCCCCAACTGGCATAAGTCCCACAGCCATCACTTGTCCAAGATGCCAGTCGACAACAACTCTTTCTGGGTTAGCGGGCACTTCAACTTCGCCCATTACCGTAGAAATCATCCGCGTTGTATCACTACTTGCTTCCTTCACCGTCGCTTTATCGGGTTCCGCACTACTACTAGCAGAACAGGCACCCAATATAACAATCAAACCAAATACAAATGCAAACTTAACTACCACTTTTAATTGTTTTAGCATCTCTACTTATCTCCTCCGACTACTTACCAACTATTTTCCCAGTCTTTCTCAATAAATATAGTAAATAGGGTGCTCCAATGAGCGAAACTAATAATCCGGCAGGCACATCCTTTGGTGCTAATAAAAAGCGGCCAAGAAAATCAGCAACTGTCAATAAGATGCCACCAAGTAAAATCGTAATCGGAAACATATACTGATGCTTCACGCCAACCATTCTTCTTGCTGCATGTGGTGCCAGCAGTCCAATAAACCCAATTGTTCCAACAATAGCCACACTAACCGCCGATAAAATAACACCTAGAATAATCATATACAAGCGTACTTTCTGCGTTTTCAATCCAATACCTGTCGCCAACTCATCCCCGAACAACAACACATCAAACGTTCTTGAGAAGTAATAAATAATCGGGAAAAATAAAACGACGACTAAAGCAGCAAGCAACACATGTTCCCAAGAACTCCCATACGTGCTGCCTGACAACCACGTTAAAGCTTGCGTAACATGTAACTTCGATTTCACGATAATGATTTGAATAAATGCAGAACCTATTGCAGAGATAGATATCCCCATCAACACAAGCATCATCGGTTGAAAGCCACTGCGGAAACTGAACACTAATATAACAATCATCGCTAACATTGCACCGACAAATGCGCCGATAGGGATGAAATAAAACGGCATTCCCGGAAATAGTAATAAGAACAGCATCGCTACCATACCAGCACCTGACGTCACCCCTAACACAGAGGCATCCGCTAAAGGATTACGCAATACTGATTGTAAAATCATTCCCCCTGCAGCCATGAGCATCCCTACCAAAAAGCTCACGAGTATTCGTGGGATACGAAAATCCCATACATAGATGTTATGTGTTAATTCCTGAACAATCTCATTCACTGGTGTAAAAGATGTGCCGCCAAATAACACGCTGACAAATAACACTAGTAACGCAACCGCTGCTATACAAAGAACAATCAACCATTTTCGCGGAAAAAAGTCGTGCCCATTCAACGTAGAGGCCTGCTCCTTTTTCCCCTTACTCATTTTGATTGCTAAGTAGATAAGCACAGGACCGCCAATGATTGCAGTCATTGCACCGACCGGTAATTCCTGCGTTTGCGTAATGAAACGAATAAGCACATCCGCACCGATTAATAACGTAGCACCTATGACAATATTCCCCAGAATCATTGAGTAATGAAGTCTAAATCCTATTAAACGCACAATATGTGGCGCGATAATCCCAACGAAACCGATTGGCCCAACGACAGCCACAGTGATGGAAGCTAGGAAAATGGCAATCATCCAGCCAAGTACTTTAATGCCACCCACTTTCTGTCCAAGTCCAATGGCTGTCTCGTCACCAAGCAACAAGACATCCAATTTTCGGCTTAACAACAATGCGACAATAAGCGTCACAGTAAACCATGGCCAAGCAAATTGAACCCCTAGCCAATCCAATTGTACTAACGAACCCGATCCCCATAGGAATAAACCCGTTACTTCATTGGAGAAAAACAACTGTAAAGCTCCCGTAAATGAGGAAAACAGCATGCTAACAATCATACCCGTCAATGCTACCCGAACGGGATCTAACCCTCTTCCAACAAGCCCCCATACAAGCGATGCAGCAGCAAGTCCACCACCAAAAGCAATAAGTAAAGGAAATTCCCCACTTATTTTCGGGAAAAATATTGCCCAGGCTACTACAAAAAAGTAAGCCCCTGCATGAATTCCCAATGTACTGGCACTTGCCAAAGGGTTTTTAGTAATCGACTGCATAAGCATTCCCGCAACAGCAAGAGCCGCTCCAGCAATACAACCAATCATAAGACGCGGCAACCGCGAATATAAGAAAAAATTCATTTGCTGTGGATCATGTCGAAGCTGTTGCCAAAAGGTAAAATACCCTTGCGAGGACTGCCCCTGACTGACATGAATCGATGCAAGTAAACCAAACAAAATAATACATCCTACTATAGCTAGACTCTTTTTTACCTTATGATTCTGCATATCATTCTTTGATAGCCGCAAGCAAATTATTTACTAGATTATCAGCAGACAGTACACCGCCAAATGTCCAAGTGTCACCGCCAATATCATAGAGTTGATTTTCCTTCACAAACGTTAAATCATTCCAAACCTTATTATTTTTCATATTGTCAAAAAGAGGATCATCCTCTTGTACAGCATGAATGAGAATCGCATCTTGATAATTCGACACCCCTTCAATATTTGCGTCAATAAAGCCCCAATCTGCCTCTAGGTTGTCAGTAATCGTGTTTTCCAATCCAACTGCTTCCAACACATGACTCACCATCGAATTCTTCGTAAACAAACGGAATGTTGGTGCCTGGTTCACTGTATAAGCTTGCGTAAAGAGAAATTCTTTCGTCGATAAATTCAAGCTCTCAATTTCCTGCCCAGCTTTTGCATACTTCTCTTCCAATTGCTTGATTACTTCATCAGCTTGTTGTTCTTTTTGCAATAATGCTGCAGTTGCTTTGAATGAATTCATAGCCGTTTGATATAAATCTTTTGTCGCTTCAGGTGATGTAGTATCATAGAAAATCGTCGGTGCAATTTTTTCTAAATCTTTTTGTATTTTCCCATGGTTATTCGCCAACGTAATAATGACATCAGGATTCAATTTTGCGATTTCCTCCAAATTAGGCTCTTGTCGCGTACCCACATCAACAACATCATCGCCTAGCTCTTTATCAATTTTCACCCATTTCTTAAAGCCTTCAACATCCGCAACACCTACTGGTTGTATATCTAAAGCTAGTACTTCCTCTGCATAATTCCATTCCAACACAACAACACGTTCAGGTACTTTATCGAATGTCGCTGTTCCTAACGCATGGCTAATTTCAATCTTGTCACCCGCACTACTTTCCTTCACTTCTTTTTCAACTTCCCCTTTTTCTGCACACGCAGTTAAAACGAATACCATCGCAATTACTAACACTAACAACTTTTTCATATTCACGTTCTCCTTCATCATCATTGATTTAGTCCAACTAACTTGCAGTGCATCTTTTTTCTATTCCAAGCATGATTCGCCCTATGATTAGATGCTAAATTGTGCCTCATGGAGCCTGCTATAAGCCCCTTTCTTCGTCAATAGTTCATCATGACTCCCCTGCTCCTCAATGCCATCCTTTGTCACAACAATAATGCGATCCGCATTTTTTATTGTCGCTAATCGATGCGCGATAACAAGTGTAGTTCTTCCTTGTGATAATTCAGTTAGAGCTTCCTGGATTGCTACTTCCGTTTCTGTATCTAGTGCGGATGTAGCTTCATCCAAAATAAGGATTGATGGATTTTTCAAAAACATACGTGCAATCGACAGCCGCTGTTTTTGCCCACCAGACAGTTTGACACCGCGCTCACCGATTAACGTATCTATCCCCTCTGATTGCGCAAGTATTACCTCTTCAAGCTGTGCCCTTCTCGCAGCAGCCCAGATTTCCTCTTCAGATGCGTCTAACTTGCCGTAAGCGATATTCTCTCTAATCGTTCCGTCAAATAGGAACACATCCTGCTGGACAATTCCAATCTGAGAGCGCAGGGATTCTAGCGTCATTTGTCGCGTTTCGATGCCATCAATGTATAACGAACCACCCGTAATATCATAGAAGCGAGGCAATAAGCTACAAATTGTCGTTTTCCCTGCACCCGATGGCCCGACGAGTGCTACTGTTTCACCTGCACGAATCGTTAAATTAATATTTTTCAACACATTCTCTTTGCCCTCATACCCAAACGACACGTCCTGATACTCTATATTACCTTCCAAATTTCGGGCAACAATTGCATCTGGCGCATCTGCTACATCTGGCTCTGTATCTAGCATTTCAGCAAATCGCTTGAATCCAGCAATTCCCTTTGGATACATTTCAATTACACCATTGATTTGCTGAATCGGTCCTAAAAACACATTTGACAGTAGTATAAAGGCAAGGAACTCTCCATACGTCATGTTTTTATTGATAACAAACCACGTTCCGCATAGTAGAACAAACAATGTAACAACCTTCATGAGGATATAGCTAATCGATGAATTCCAAGCCATCACACGATAAGCAATTAATTTTGAATCACGAAAACGAATGTTGTTTTTATTGAATTGAGCAATTTCATGATCTTCATTGGAAAATGCTTGTACAACGCGCATACCGCTCACATTGTTTTCGACGCGTGCATTAAAATCTGCAATATCCGCAAAGAAGCGACTAAATGCGACAGACATTTTCTTGCTGAAGTACAAAGAAAGACTAATAATCAGTGGAATAATAATAAAAGTAAGTACAGCTAGTTGTGGGTTGATTGTGAACATAATGGCAAATGCACCCGTGAGCGTCATAAGTGCTATGAAGAAATCCTCCGGTCCATGATGTGCGATTTCACCAATATCCATTAAATCGTTTGTCATTCTAGATACTAAATGACCTGTTTTATTGTTATCAAAAAATCGGAATGATAACTTCTGTACATGTGTGAAGAGATCTTTTCGCATGTCGGACTCTATATTTATGCCTAGTTTATGGCCCCAGTACGTAACTACATAATGGAGAGCCGCACTGATTATATAAATACCTAGTAACGAGATGCAGCCCCATAAAATCCAGGTCCAGTTTGAGCTAGGTAACAAATCATCTACTACACGATGGACAGCAAGTGGAAAGGCAAGTTCCAATAGCGCAGCTAGAACCGCACAGGTAAAGTCCAAAATGAATAGTTTTTTATAAGGTTTGTAGTAAGAGAAAAAACGCTTTAGCAACATCAATCACTCCTATTAGTTTTGTAAACTTCCATTTAAATATATATGTTGAACAAATGATTCTATATAATCACCAGCGAAGGCGCCTTACTGGGGTAGCCGAAGCAATAAGACTGACAGCGGTCTTCTGTCCGGCTTATTGCGGGAGGCATCCCCAAGCGCCGAGCGTTGTTAGTAGGATTCTTTATATCAACATATATAGCATTTTTATTTAGTGATTGATTCTACTACACCATCAATAATTTGAGTATTTGCAATTGCTCCGGCATAAAGCCAACTAGTCTCAGCTCCATATTCATAAATGTTGCCATTTTTCACAGCAGGAATGTTTTTCCATAGAGGATCTTTTAACATTTCAGCGCCATTCCCTTTATCACTATTAACTAAAAATAGATGATCTGCATCAAGCTCAGCTAAACTCTCTAAAGAAATAGCGGACCAATTTCCCGTTGCTGTACTTGAAATTTCTTTGACAACACTTGGTGTTGTCAAACCAAGATCTCCATACAAAACGGCTCCACTTGATACATGTTCACCAACAATATAAAAATTATTATTAACAAGCCAAATTGCAGCCGCAGATTCGGTTCCAATAGCATCTTGTATGATCTGCTTCGCTTCAGACGCTTTTTTATCATAATCTGCTAATACCTGTTTCGCTTCATCTGCTTTCCCTAAAACCTCACCGACAGTGAGTAGCTTGGCTCGCCAATCGCTATTGTTTTCTACTTCAACAACATAGGTAGGCGCAATTTTAGTATATTGCTCATATTTCGACCCTTCTACTACTTGTGCGGATTGCACAAGTAATAAGTCTGGTGTAAAACTTGTTACAACTTCAAAAGGTAAATCATGCGGAATGATAGGCACATCTTTCAAGTAGTCTTGTAAATATTGTTGAATACTTGTACCATCTTTAACCGACCATTGTGCGACAGGCGTAATACCGAGCGCGACTAAATTGTCCTCTAAATAAGAAGCAATAATACGTTCCGGATTTGCAGGGATAGTAACTTCATGCCCCATCGCATCTGTTAATGTCCGATCTTCTGGAATTTCTTTAACTTCTGTTTCAACTGGCTCAGCTTGTTCGCTTTCTTTTTCCGTAACCTCATTATTTTTATCACTACATCCAACTAAAAGTAGTACAAGTGCTAGAAAACTAGCTATTATTATAGATATTTTTTTATTCATAAACACCTTGTCACACTCCGATTTCTTTTTTTGTGATAAGAAAAGCCCCAGCACCTACGCTGAAGCCTAGACACTATTCCGTGTCGAAAAAATTATACTTTCTCACTATCAATTACGCTTCGGCGTAATTGCGTCCAGATTTTGAATTTCACTTGTGCCCACAGGACGCGGCAAACTTAGGTTGCCTTCCACAACTCCCATCAATCTTTCAAGCGTGACAGTAAATAAAGGAAGTACGGTGCACCAATCACCGCCACAACAATCCCCGCAGGAATCTCTGATGGTTGTAATATCCAGCGACCGATTGTATCCGCAATAAGGACCAACAGCCCTCCTGTCAACGCTGCTGCCGGTAGTAAAAATTGGTGTCTAGCGCCAACTAATTGACGCGCTAGATGAGGACCAATCAGTCCAACAAATCCAATTCCTCCACTGACAGATACACTGGCCCCAGCAAGCCCAACAGCTGCCGCCAGTAATACACGCCGCTCCTTTTCAATCGATGCACCCAAACCCGTAGCCGTTAAATCTCCTAAATTCAGCACATTTAACACACGTGCCTTTGCAAAAACAAACGGTATTAAGATTACAATCCATGGCAATAAAGCCAAGACAAATTTCCAATTCGATCCCCAAATACTCCCCGCTAACCAAGTCGCAACGAATTGATAATTTTCTGGACTAAGCCGTAATGTCAATACAATCATAGCTGCACTAATACCGGCTGCCACTGCAACTCCTGTCAATAACAATCGCATAGGGGTAATCCCCTCATGTCGTTTATAAGCTAACGAGTAAATAATGATAGCCGCTACGCCCGCACCAGTGAATGCTAAAATCGGCAGAAAAAAGACAGGTGTAGCTGTGGTCGATGGAAAAAAGGATATGAATAACATAACAGCTAGTCCCGCCCCTGCATTAATCCCTAATATGCCGGGATCGGCCAGAGCATTGCGGGAAATCCCTTGTAACACACAACCGGATATCGCAAGTCCCATTCCCACAAGAATGGAAATCACAATTCTTGGCAAGCGAAATTCAAATAAAATGAGTTCTTGCTTATCCGTTCCATATCCAAACAATGTGCGAATGACTTCTAATGGAGATAATTTAATATAACCGGTATTCATACTAATGATGAACATCAAGACAATTAGCAAACTGAGAATACCAATAATGACAAAATTCCGAGTCTTTGCCTTGTGTTGCCCCTTTGGCAGTATCTGTGTTTCCTTCATAATTCTTTTCCTCCTTTTCGTGCAAGATATAGGAAGAACGGAACACCAATTAATGCAATCAATGCACCAATAGGCGTTTCAAACGGTGGATTAATCATTCTTGCTGCAAGGTCAGCTAAGACAACTAAAAGGCCACCTAGCACAATCGAACAAGGAATAATCCACCGATAATCATGACCAACTAGAAAACGTGTCAAATGCGGGACAATTAAACCAACAAAGCCAACTGCTCCTACAACGGAAACAGCGGCTCCGGCTAAGATCAATACAATAAGCATACCAATCAATTTAATCGACTTTGTCCGTTGACCAAGCCCAATTGCTACCTCTTCACCAAGGCTTAGTAGTGTAATAGAACGTGAGAGAATGACTGCACCAATCATGGCTCCAATAATCCATGGGGACATAATTTGAAGATGAATCCATTTCGTCCCCGATACGCCACCAGCGTACCAAAAGGCCAAATCTTGACCGATTCGAAAGTATAAAGCGACTCCCTCGCTAAGCGCCCCTAACAATGCACTTACTGCGGCACCTGCTAGCACAAGGCGCATAGGCGTCAAACCACCCCTGGACATCGATCCAACGCCATAGACGATGCCAACACCTAGACCAGCACCTAAAAAGGAATACATAATTAAGTACATATAAGGCAAACCAGGCAAAAAAGCAAAGCAAATCGCCAGCATAAATGCAGCACCAGCATTCAATCCGAGTAACCCTGAATCTGCTAATGGATTTCGCGTCAATCCTTGCATCAAGGCTCCAGCAACAGCGAAACATGCACCGACCATTGCCGCACCTAACACACGTGGCATACGTATTTCTCGAATAATTTGATGAGCTGTAACATCCGGATTAAACTGAAAGACCGCCGTCCAAACAGTTGCCAACTTAATATCTGCAGCTCCAAATGAAATGGACAAACCGATTGCCATCAGTAATGCAAACATCCCTCCGAATAACACAACAACAGCTACGACAGGACGAGAATGCTTTTTACTATTTGTTAACTCTTCTAGTTCGGTAGATACTTCTACTGGAGTAGACATTCCCTTCCTCCTTCATCCCTAATTTCCTCCAGAAAGAAGACTACCGTTCCCTCTCACACAATTGATACGACAGACAAATCGGATTAGCACTAAATGGACAAGTCGCTATGCTGGCGTCTATATTAAATACCGATTGTAGATTCGAACAAGTCATCACCTTTTCCGGTGTCCCCTCGGTGATTAATGCACCATTTTTCATCGCAATCATATAATGAGAAAATCGGGATGCGTGATTCAAATCATGCAGCACCATCACAATGGTCCGCCCCTCCTCCTCATTCAAGCGCTGTAAAAGCAGTAATATATCTAATTGATGCGCTAAATCTAAGTAAGTAGTCGGCTCATCAAGTATAAGAATTTTTGTATCCTGAGCAAGCGCCATTGCAATCCATACGCGTTGCCGTTGACCACCGGACAAAGCTTCAATCGGGCGATCTTTAAATTCCTCTAGACCAGTTACTTCAATGGCCCAGTGAATATAGTCATAGTCTTCTTTTTTCAACGAACCAAATCCATTTTGATGAGGAAAGCGACCGTAAGAAACGAGTTCAAATACCGTTAATCCATTTGGTGCCTCCGCTGTTTGCGGTAAAATTGCCATCTTCTTCGCTACTTCTTTTGTTCCGAGCTTATGAATCGCATGCCCATCCAAGTAGACAGCGCCACTTTTCATTTTTAATATTCGGGAGATAGCCTTTAAAAGCGTTGATTTACCACAGCCGTTTGGACCAATGATTGTCGTAATTTTCCCCTCTGGAATTGACACACTTAAATCATCAATAATAAGCGCATTTGAATAGCCAATCGCCGCTTGTTCTACCGTAAAAGCTGCCATTCTAGACTTCCTCTCTATGTAGTTATTCTTTTATGATAATGATAACATTCTAGATGATAACGATTATCAATCTCACTTGCTATGTTAATTACTTTTTTGAAAATTGTCAACAGAAAACTGAATCAGTATATGTGATTGTTATGTGACTGATCGTTGATTTGAAAATAAAATAAGGTGTCTGCTGCTAAAACTGAATTGTTTTAGCAGCAGACACCTATTTTACTTATTCCCCTGTTTCAGCAAATTGCGTAATTCTCACACCAATTTCATCACGTACACGCTGGAAAAACGCCCATTTTTCTTCATCCGTTCCCACTGCCTTTGCTGGATCATCGAATCCCCAATGGGCACGTTTGACATGAGGCGGTGTCATCGGACACTTATCAGCTGCATCGCCACAAAGCGTAACAACAAAATCTGCATTGTTTAAAATTTGTGTATCAATCATATCCGATGTTTGGGTCGTAATATCAATACCAGCCTCATCCATCGCCTTCACCGCACTCGGGTTAACGCCATGTGCTTCAATGCCTGCACTAAGTACCTGCCATTCATCACCAAGAATTTTTTTGCCCCAGCCTTCAGCTATCTGACTCCGACAAGAATTACCAGTACACAAGAAATACAACGTCTTTTTTGACATGATTACCCCTCCGATTTCTAAAGTATTAATAACCAAATATATAACCCTAGCAGTGTAATGAAAAGCGTAGGGACAGTTAACAGGATCCCTATTTTAAAATAAGTCCCCCAAGCAATCTTGATGCCTTTTTGCGACAGAACATGTAGCCATAACAAAGTAGCTAACGAACCAATCGGCGTAATCTTAGGACCTAAATCCGAACCAATCACGTTGGCGTAAATCAGCGCTTCGCGAATTGTCCCTGAAGTATTCGTTTCCGCAATCGCCAAAGCGTCAATCATGACCGTCGGCATATTATTCATAATGGATGATAAAAACGCGGCAATAAAGCCCATTGACATCGTGGCAACAAATAATCCTTGGTCAGCTGCCAATTGAATAACATCCGAGAGCACACTCGTCAGACCCGCATTGCGCAAACCATAGACGACAACATACATCCCAATCGAGAAAAACACGATGGCCCAAGGAGCCCCTTTCAGCACTTGCTTCGTCTCAACCGCAGGACTTCTTTGCGCCATAACCAAGAAGAATATCGCTACAATGCCAGCCACAATCGACACAGGAATCCCTATAAATCCACTAGAGAAATATCCAATTAGTAATACTGCTAACACTACCCAGGACAAACGAAACATCCGATGATCTTTTATCGCATCCTTCGGTTTTTTCACATCTGCCACGTCGAATTTTCCAGGAATACTTTTACGGAAAAATAAATACAACACAACAATACTCGCCACCAAAGCAAATAAGTTTGGCACAATCATTCGTGATGCATATTCAACAAAGCCAATGCCGAAAAAGTCAGCGGAAACAATATTGACTAAGTTACTCACAACTAGAGGTAACGAAGTCGTATCTGCAATAAACCCACTCGCCATAATAAAAGGGAAAATCATCTTTTCACTAAAATTCAAATTCCGCACCATCGCCAGCACAATTGGCGTCAATATCAACGCAGCCCCATCATTCGCGAATAAAGCAGCCACTACCGCACCAAGAATGCTCACGTAAATGAACATGCGGACACCCGAGCCTTTGGCAAACCGCGCCATATGTAAAGCCGACCACTCAAAGAAACCAATCTCATCTAAAATCAAAGAAATAATAATAATGGCAATAAAAGCGAGTGTCGCATTCCAAACAATTCCCGTAACGTCTAGTACATCTTGAAAATTGACAACACCTACTAGTAAAGCAATAATCGCCCCGCCACAAGCTGACCAGCCAATCGATAAATTCCGCGGCTGCCAAATAACAAAAATAAGTGTCACAATGAAAATCAATACAGCCATTATCGCTAAAAACACCTTACGTCCTCCCCCTACTCACAACAAATCCGCAAACCTTGCGCTTCCAAATCAGTAACCATCTCATCCTGTCCTGGCAGCTGTCCAAGGACATTTTGTATAAACGGATAATCGTCATGATCTTCATTAATCGAATAAAAAATCCATTTTCCTTTGCGCGTTTCTTTCACTAACTCAATATCTCGCAGTTTACGCAAATGCTGACTAATCGCCGGCTGGCTCATATTGAACATCACAGTAAACTCACACACGCAACAATCATGTGATTGAAGCAGTTTCATCATCGTTAAACGCGTTTGATCTCCAAGCAATTTTAGTAATTGTGATGCTCTTTGCATATCTGTTTTCACAGCTGTATTCATAGACCATCCCTCCGTTCCTAAACCATCATATAATCATATGCTTATATAAGCAAGTGTATAACTTATTTCTCTCAGAACAAAAGCGCAAGCGCCTGTTCAGCCCCGAAGCGACTCGAGGGGCTAGGCGCTGGAGCCTAGACGAGGAATCACCCTGTTCCGACTTATCCACAGTACGAGATTTCCTAAGCAATAAAAAAAGGTAGCATTCAATAAATGCCACCTTTTTGGTCCTTAATTTATTATATTCAGAATGACTCCTGTTTAATTATTCGCCATTTCTTGCTAAATCAAATACCCTTTGCGGGATTAATAATCCGGTAATATATGTTAATACTCTACTACTACAGGTTGCCTTGTTTTCGCCGATTCAATAATTGCTAAAATAACCATCGTCGTATTATATGCATCGTCTATACTGACATAAAAATCTTCTCCAGATACCAACTGATCTACAAAATGACGAATACTTTCATAAGCAAACCCTTTTGGTTTACCATGAATAAAGTGGCGAACGAGCATATCAGGTCTATCAGCTCTCTCTTCCGTAAACCGTTCCATCATTTGACTATGAGTTGGATCAATGTTAAACATTCCTTTCGTTCCTGTCATATTCAATTTCATATCGTTCACATTTGGATTCGTATTTGGGGTAATCCAACCGTTTTCTAAAGTAGCAATCCCTCCATTTTTGAATTCCAAAATGGTTTGATAAATATCTACTGTATCTACACCCAGGTTTTGCAAAATGCCTGAACGTGAAACAGAATAAACACGAGTAACCTCATCATTAAAAAACCATCGCAATACATCTACAGCATGATAGCCGAGGAACCATAAAATTGATGATTTTTCTGCCCATGGAAGTAAATCAGTTGCGACCCATTTAATATCATTCAAACGATAATAGGCACTGTAAGGCTCTCCAATTTCTCCATTATCGATTGATTCTTTAGGAATCGCAAACAAGGGGCTCCAACGGCTATGTAAATCAACCATCATTCTAACTTCATTTTTTTTTATCGCTTCAATAATTGCTATTGCCTCACTACGTGTTGTAGTTAACGGCTTCTCAATAATCATATGTTTCTTCGCATTAGCACAATCAATAGCAACTTTAGTGTGCGCATAATCGGGTGTCACAATTGCTACGGCATCTATATCTGCTTTTTTGAGCATCTCCTGATGGTCAGTGTACACATTCGACATCGGTATGTTAAATTTTTCTGCCAAGTCTTGTGCACGCTCTAAATTCAGATCACAAATCGCTACGACTTCAGCGTTTGGATGATCGTTATATATGAATGCATGGGTCTCTCCCCATGTCCCGGCTCCTACGATTGCCATTTTAATAGTAGTCATACATCTCATATCCTTCCATTAATTACTTACCACCCAGTGCATAAAATAATTCCATCTTAACCGGATTTTTCGTCCTGAGCGATTCGTAAGCCGCAAGCGCAACAGCAGTCGAGTTCAAACCATCTTCTCCAGTAATAGGAACATTACTTCCCCTCCTCAATGCATCGACAAACGAATGAACAAGCGCCTTATCCATCTCGTCTCCCCAGAAACTCCATTCAGCTTTCATTACATCATCCCTATATACCTCATTACTTTGTGCAAGTGCGTCGACTGATAAAACACCTTTTGTGCCAATAATATTTAGCGTTACATCAAAACTTCTTGGGAACGATTTGCAAAATGACCAGCTTGTATCGACTACTCCAATAACGCCGTTTTTGAATTTGACATGAACCATCCCAGAATCTTCTACGTCGAGTTCATAAAAATTGGTACCCGCCTCCGCATACACCTCTTGTACGGGAACGGACAAAAACCAGTTCATTAAATCCATCACATGCACTGTATGATCCATGATCGCCCCACCCCCAGATACAGCACGATCGACGAACCAATCTCCAGGCATTATGCCGCGATTTGTTCCTTTAATAGCCAGGATTTCACCAAGATCTCCACGATCAATGAATGCCTTTGCTTGAATCACCGGCGACGAAAACCTACATGGGAATGCCGTCATCAATTGCACACCTTGTTCCTTGCACACAGCAATCATATTCTGCATCTCTTCAATAGAAAGACCAAGCGGTTTTTCACACATAATATGCTTGCCAGCACGAGCCGCTTCAAGCGTTAATTTTGCATGATTTACATATTTTGAACAGATAAAAACAGCATCGCAGTCTGTTTTTAAAAGTTCTTTGTAATCTACATAATAGGGGATATCATATAACTCTATATATTTTTGTACCCTATCCTGATTTTCATCAGCAATCCCTATTACTTCAACATTTGGGTGGTCCATTAACTCACTGAGATAGCTATCAGGATGGCCAGCATGTGCAAAACTAATCATCCCAACTTTAAGTTTGGTCATAACGTCTTCCCTCCCGATACATTTACTCTATGAAATTTATTCAAGTCGATAGGCTTTCCTATTCTGGCTGATTCAATAGCAGCAAGCGACAATTCAATTGCCTTATAGGCATCCTGAGTTGTAACAATCGGATCCGTACCATCACGGATGCAGTTGATGAAGTGTTCCAGTTGAATACGATATGGATCATGATTTAATGGACTTAACGGAATCGTAGTAACTGCGGAATCATCTGCTGTAGACAATACCTTCAACCTCACACTCGAAGTTTGCTCGCTATTAGTACGTATCATGCCTTGCTTTCCTGCAAATTCACATGCTGTTTCAAGTGATTTTGTATGGCCCCATAATCCTTCAAGATTTGCAATGATGCCATTCTCAAATTTGAGCGTTATCAGCGCGTATTCAATTCCAGGTGTGCTTTTATGCATTGCATAAACACTTTTCACTTCTCCATTTACAGAACGTACAAAATCGATATCATGAATCATTAGATCCATTATGACCCCACCACTTTTAGCTGGATCATCGTACCAAGAATTTCCGCCCCCCGGATGCCCGACCATACGCTTGGTGTGAACGACACCAACCTTGCCAATTGCCCCCTCCAAAACTTGATGACTTATGTTCTGATAATCAGGGAAGAAACGAAGTATATGTGCTATAAATAACCGGACACCATAGCGCTCGCAAGTCTCAATCATTTCCCTCGCCTCAGATAATGTGGGTGCAATCGGCTTCTCACAAATAATATTCACACCCATTTCCGCTGCTTTAAGTACATATTCTTTATGGAAATGGGTTGGTAAACAGATACTGACTACATCTGGCTTTGTTTCTGAAACCATCTGCTCGAATGATGTATAAACCGTCACTCCAAACTGAGCCTTGTCAACAGTAGAAATCCCCCTCGTAGTATAAACCCCAACCAATTTCACACCTGGTATACGAAGGTAAGCCTCCGTATGAGTTCTCCCCATAAATCCAGTGCCAACTACCGCTACTTTCACAGGATTCTCCTCCTTAAGTTAAATTGTCACTATTTCACTCCACCGAAAGTAAGTCCGCGAATCATATATTTTTGTACAATCATTGCAAACACAAGGACTGGTAAGATTGTAATGACACCAACAGCAGACATTTCTCCCCAAGCAACTCCAGAAATTGATAAAAATAAAGTGACTGTTGTAGGAAGTGTAATCGCGTCCGAACTCGTTAAAAACAACGCAAAAACAAATTCATTCCACGAGTTAATGATGCAAAAAATAGCGGTTGCAATAAGACCCGGAGTAGATAAAGGCAATAGCACTTTAGTGAATACTTGAAATCTTGAGCAACCGTCAATAAAAGCGGCTTCTTCAATTGCCTGTGGAATTTCTTCAAAGAATCCACGCATCATCCAAATTGTAAAAGGAATATTAAATAACATATAACAAATGATTAGAACAAGATGAGTATCAAGAATGTTCAGCATCCGCGCCATAACAAAAAACGGAATAACAGTTGCCATCGGCGGTAGCATTCTTAAACTTAATACCCAAAATGCCAAATCCTCTCTCTTTTTAAATTCAAATCGAGCAAACCCATATGCAGCTAAGCCACCTATAAAAATTGAAATTACAGTTGTCAAGAACACAACAATCAAACTATTTTTCATGTAATCTAGAATATTACGATTTAGAAAGGCTTCCTTATAGTTTTCAAATGTAGGCTTAAATAACCAAATACTTGGATCAAGCGTTTGGGTACCTGTCTTCAAACTAATTACCAACATCCAAAAAAGTGGAAATATACAAATGATACAAATAAAGACAACGACAATTCTCATCAAAAAATTGATTATCGTTTTCTGAGTTGTTATTGTGTTCATTATTAATTTTTCCCTCCCTTTCTCATTAGACGAATTAGCAATAGGCTAATAATCGTAGTGAGCGTTAGTAATATAACAGATGTTGCGGATGCCCTTCCTACCCATCCTGTTTGGGCAAAGCCTAAACGGTATATATGCATACTTAAGAACTCTGTTGCACTACCAGGCCCGCCTTGTGTTAAAGAAAATGGAATATCGAATGTTCTCAGGGAATCGATTAGTCTGAAAATAACAGCCAACAGTATAATTGGTCTTAACAAAGGCAGCGTAATATATCTAAATAACTGGAAACGACTCGCTCCGTCCATAACAGCTGCTTCATAAGGATCTTCTGGCAATGCTTTTAATCCTGCATAAATGATAAGTGCAACAAACGGGGTATTCTGCCAAATATCAACTAAAACAACAGAAAGAAATGCATTCGCGGGGGATAACCATATGACTTTTAGCCCCATAGATATTTCTAATAAATAGTTGATTACACCATACTCCGAGCTCAGCATTAATTTCCATATCTGTCCTGTAATACTTGGAGTCATAGCAATTGGTACAATTAAACAAGCAAAAACAAGAAATTTTAATCTCATTTCCCGATCTAATAATTTCGCAAGATAAAATCCTAGTATTAATTCAATTGAAGTAACAATGATACTAAAGGAAATACTTATGTTAAAAGACTTCCAAAACTCAGCACTATTAAATAATCTCAAATAGTTTTCAAACCAGACGACCTTAAAGGTTTCTGATCCTAATTCATAATCTGTAATACTGAGAAAATACAAAAATATAGTAGGTATTAAAGTAAGTAACCCTAACACTAATATCGCAGGCATAATGTAAACCATGTGAGGTTTGCGTATAAAATATGAATGTATCATAAGGTCCCCCTTCACTTTTTTTAAAAATACAGGGCTGTCACACGGCCCTGTATTACGCTTATTTTATTCCGATTTCTTCGATTTCCTTTTGAGCTTTTTTACTTGCTTCTTCTACACTCATTTCATCACTTAAAGCCATACTGCCGTAATAACCTACCCGATCTAGTATTTGACCTAATTTAGCACTCGGAGGAACCCAAGATATTCCCCTTTCAACTAGTGCATTAGCATCTTCTAAAGCCTCTAAGATTGCTATGTTAAGAGCATTTCCACCCGTACTATCCGAACCTTCAAATTGAGAAGTCCTTACAGGTACACCGCCATTGGCCATATATTCCTCACCCATTGACCTACTATTCATGTAAAGAATGAAAGCCCATGCTGCTTCTTTATTTTTCGAGTTTTCCGGAATCGCCATACTCCAGCCTGCTAGAGCACTTGCTCGCCCCGCTGGACCTTCTGGTGTAGGAACAAATGCGACCTTATCAAAAACTGAAGATTTCTCCGGATCCAATATCGCTGGGGCAATAGCAGTAGCGTCCAACCACATAGCCGATTTTCCAGCCATAAAAGCAGATAGTGCTTCTTCATGCGTATAAGAAGCGACGTCTGGCGGGGCATTCTTCAACATATCAACATAAAATTGTAATGCTTGGACAGTCTTAGGGTCAGTCATCAAAATTTCACCTGTTTCTTGATCAAAGAAACCATCGCTAAAGTTATATAAAACACCCATTAAACCTGATGCAAAATGAATACCACGTTGCGCTCGCATCGATACGCCATACAAACCTTGCTCTTTTCCATTAAAAAACTCAGCTAATTCTAGAAACTCATCCATTGTTTTCGGAGGCTCTTTATCGTACTTTTCAAATAAGTCAGTTCGATATCCTACAAATCTCGTTTCACCAGCTGTCGGAATACCGTATGTTTCTCCATTATATTTTGTAAAACCATTTCGATAAGCCGGTACAATATCTTCATAGTCAAACCAGTCAGGCGTCAAATTTTTATCATCAATATATTTATCCAATGGCTCAATCACTTTCTTAGATACATATTCATCACCCCAAAAGTTATCAACCATCAAAACATCATAGGTCCCTGTCTTAGCAGTAAAATCCATTAACTGCTTATTTTTTAGGTAAGTTTGTTCCATGACTTCCCAACGGACTTTTACTCCAGTCACTTTTTCAAAATCCTTAGTCATCTTTTGGAACGCATCTGTCGAAGGATGCGTCGCAAATGCCAACTTGATTTCTTGTCCATCAAATTTGTCTTTAATCGACTCTCCCCATGTCTCAACCTCAGACCCTATTTGCTCATCACTACCCTCTGTACCTGAAGGCTGTGTCGAATCTGATGTTTGAACAGGATCTTCATCCTTACCACCACATGCTGCAAGCACAAAAATCATTGCGATAGAGTAAACTAGTAAGATACATTTCAACGGCATTTTCTTATTCATTTTTAGCCCTCCATTTCAATTACTTTGATATAATTTCAGTTACCTAAAAACATTAACTTCTCCTCATCCTTTTCCTTTATCACTCATCCTCTCCAAGTCTTCTTTGATTAATTTCAAAAAAGTTATTACTTAACCTAAATGCAATGTTAATCTATGAAAGGGCTTTCAACCATGTCTTAGAACATCTTTCCTTGTCCTATAAAAATCTTTCTAATTAAAACAATCTGAATTTTCTTCTCCTTACTGTCCAAAGTGAAACTTCTCCCTATATTCTATTGGTGAAATACCATACGTCCTTTTAAAAATCTTGGAGAAGTAAGGGTAATCATTGAACCCACATTCTTCTGCAATCCTACTGATTGTTGTATCTCCATCCCACTCTAAACGATTTCGAGTCTGTTCAAGTCGATGCTCACTAATGTATTGAGTAATAGGAACACGCATGACCTCACGAAACATTTTACTTAAGTAAGCAGTTGTCATATTGACCTTTTCCGCGAGCGTATGAATATTTAATTCAGGATGATAATAATCATTATGTATCTGCTCTATCACATAATCGATTACACGTTTATTACTCGGTATCCTCCGTCTCGAAATATTCTCTATTTGATTTAACATATAAGCATAGTAATTATCGAATAATTCCGCCAACGAAGCCGATGCATTGCTAATTGTCTGTTCATCCGTGCTAAAATCTTGTTGATACAATAGAATTTTTGATTTATACAGTAGATGAAAGTGGCCCATCAATTGTTTTACTTTCAATAACGTAAAACCCTTATTCAGACAAATAAGAAACCAATTTTCCAAGAGAATTTTCAGCTCTTCTTTGTTTTCCGATAAAATAATTTTCACCAAATCGGTCACAGTATCCTCTAAAACTCGTATCATTTCGACTTCCAAATGATCTGTCCATTTAGCCGGATTTTTTGACAACACCTTCATAATAATTTCGTTTATTCCCTCTTGCGTTACCGGTTTTAATAAATAATCACTTACACCAAATTGCAATGCTTTATGGGCATAACTAAAGTCAGCATATCCTGTCAATATTATAATTTCTATATCCGCATAATGCTTTTTTAGTTGTTCTACTAACTTAAGCCCATCCATCACCGGCATCCGAATATCGGTAATTACTACATCCGGCTCATTCACCTTGATTAGTTCAAGAGCAATTTTTCCATTTCTAGCTTCCATAACTTCTGAAACTGGTTTATGACAATTCAAGAGCAATTTACTTACACCTTTACGAATGATTCCTTCATCATCGACAACAAGCACCTTCATAGCGCTACCTCCTTAGGTAATTTAATTTGAACGACTATTCCACCAGACTTGGATTCTAACAAGTAAACACCATAATGTGCTCCGTATTTCAAGCGAATACGTGAATGAACATTGTTTAATCCAATTCCATTCCCCAAATCATTTTCAAACTTAAATTCAGGTGATTTCTCTATTCGTGTCGGATCCTCAATGGCGAACCATTCGTTTAGCTCCTTAAGCTGCTGTTCATTCATTCCTTCACCATTATCCTCAACATAAATTGCATAAGAAAATTCATCCACACTATCCGCATAGATTTTCAAAAAGTAGTCGCGATCCCCAATAAACGCATATTGGTAAGCATTCTCAATTACTGGTTGTAAAGTGAGCTTAATAATCGGATACACTAAGTAATCCTTAGGAATAGAAATATCAATTTCAATTTCCTGATAACGTTCATTTTGAATCTCCAAATAGGTTTGAACATGTTGAATTTCTTCGCTTAATGATGCTACAACAGACTGTTTATCAATTGAGTAGCGGAAAAAATCAGCGAGTGCTTTCGTCATATGACTAATACTGGGCACATTGCTAACAATCGCATGACAGTTAATCGTTTCCAATGTGTTATATAAAAAGTGAGGGTTGATTTGACTTTGCATCGCCAATATTGTTGCTTCCTTCTGACGTAACTCTGATTCCATCTTTTGCAAACGGATTACATATACTTCTTTAATCAAATCAGACACATTTGCAATCATCTTGTTGAAGCCTTCACCAAGCCTACTTATTTCATCAGAATACTTAATAGGAAAACGAACTTCAAAATCCCCTACCTCAACCCTTCCCATCAAATTCAGCATTGTTTTCACTGGTCTTACTAACGTTAATGATAAAATAACAGACATTAGGAATGTAATAATCAGCACGATAACAAGTATGGCGATACGTATGGACTGAATGCCATTCACTTTGTCTATAATTGCTTGCTTATTAATATGAGCACGAATGATAAAATCTGCATTCTCCAATTCAGATGTCGTATTCAACCAATTAGTACTATTTGAAAATGAAGCTGATGGATCCGATGAGTAAATTAGTTCTCCATTAGTATCTTGTACTTCAATCATTAAATTGGCATTCGCAAGCCGTAGAAACGCATCACTGAATATCTTTGCATTTAGTCGCATAACGAAAATACCATCACGATTCTCAACATCATACTTGCCCATCGTAAGCCATACACTGCTTTGTGATCGATCTTGATAAAAGAGATGCTGAGTGGAGGGGCGCGTCCATGTAGACCTGGCAATTTTCCTTTCAAAATTCTGATACCAACTTTGCTCCTGGTAATCTATCTCCAAATTTCTATTTAAACTATAATCATGAAAAAAGGTTTCTTGGCCCGTCACATTATCCTTTCGAAAGAAAAATACGGACTCCAATTCACCGGAAAAGCGCAACCTGAATGCCTCAAGTTCTTTATAAGCCTTCGACATCTCCCCTGTAACTAATTGATCCGAAACATCCGCTGTCAATAAATCTATTGCTGTATCAGAATAAACAAAGAAATAATACATATCATTCGAAATCCTTCTCAATTGGTTATCCAAATTAAGCGCTGATTGATTAATCGAACGTTGCACACGCTCCATCTCTATATCCATCAATACTTTCTTAAAATGATAATGGTAGATTGTCACAATACTAAATATTCCAATAAATGACACGATAGAAATCGAGATAAATATCTTTGTGAAAAATGAACGGTTCATTAAGAAAGGAACAATCCTCTTTGCTAATTTCATAAAATCATCCTTCCCCCTCTGGATATAATTGGCCCCAAAAAGCGTATAATACTTTAACGCCCCTTTTCAGTGTTATTACATAAACTATTATCTATTCGCACAGCCCCTTTCATTTCATACCCAAAATAATAATTCGAATTGTCTGACTCAAAAAAATGGCCTTCATATGTAAATACTCCATTTTTTTTGATAAGTCAACTTCTGTTCATAAACTAATATATATGTTGATATAAAGAATCCTACTAAAAACGCTCGTTGCTTGGGGATGCCTCCCGCAATAAGCCAGACAGAAGACCATCGTCAGTCTTATTGCTTCGGCTACCCCAGTAAGGCGCCTTCGCTAAAGAGTAGATAGAATCATTAGTTCAACATATATAGTTCACTTTGAAGAAAAAATATTGTAGTCCTCAAAAAACGACCTCTTCAAATCCAGCCTAAATATTTCCACACTCTATACTGACGCTAGCTCCCCATTGTTATTTAGCTTAGTAGAAAGATTAGAGAGGTACATATCTTATTTTAATTGGATAATATTCTTATCTCATACAATGTTAAGGTTAAGTAAATTTTTTATTTTAACTTGGTAGATATCATTTTAAGTGCTATATTCATGTTGTTGATCGTCAATATCGATAAAGGGGAACAATTGATTGGAAGATAAGGTATTACGAAAACTATTTCTCGGCTTTATACATATACACATTTTACATCATGCAAAAGTACATCCCATTTTCGAAGTATAGATGTTAGAAGAACCCCATGGTCACGGTTATAATATCAGTTCTAGAACTCTCTATCCTATCCTGCATTCAATGGAGTCTGATGGACTTCTTATTAGAGAAGATAAAAATGTGGAAGAGGAAAATCAGAAAATATTACACAACTACTAAAAAGCGAGCTTTAGTTCTTATAGAAGCCCGAAAAAAAGCATATGAGCTCTTCAAAGAAATCAAAGAATAACGAGGGAGTTAACGATGAAAGAAACTAACACAGATAATCGATTCAAATTACTAGTAGAAATATTAGTGGTTTCAACACGACTTGGCCTAACATCTTTCGGTGGACCTACCGCTCATTTAGGCTATTTCCATGAGGAGTATATACGTAGAAGAAAATGGATGGATGAAAAAAGTTACGCAGATTTAGTCGCGTTAGCACAATTTTTACCGGGTCCCGCTAGTAGCCAAGTTGGCATTGGAATAGGTGTTATGCGCGCTGGCGTCCTAGGCGGAATCGTTTCTTTTATCGGCTTTACACTACCTTCCGTCATCGCACTTATTCTTTTTGCCTTACTGCTTACTGGATTTGATGTAGGTAATGCTGGCTGGCTGCACGGTTTAAAAATTGTAGCCGTAGCAATTGTTGCACATGCCATTATTGGCATGGCTAAAGGTTTGGCGCCTGATGTAAAGCGCAAAGCGATTGCCTTGTTTGCCCTACTTGGGACCCTTCTTTGGCAAACAGCTTTTACCCAAGTAGCTGTCATTTTACTGGCTGCCCTTGTCGGATTTTTATTGTTTAAAAAGCATGATGATATGAATGAAGTGAGTGCTTCATTTCCAATTTCTAAAAGCGTTTCAGCAATTTGTTTGGCGTTATTTTTCGGTTTACTATTTTTATTACCAGTCATAAGAGAAATCACTGGCTCCTATTGGGTAGCAATGTTCGATAGCTTTTACCGCTCCGGCTCCTTAGTATTTGGTGGCGGGCATGTTGTGTTGCCTTTATTGGAACAGGAGTTGGTGCCAACTGGCTGGATTAGTGAGGAAGCATTTTTGGCGGGATATGGGGCTACACAAGCAGTGCCTGGCCCACTATTTACATTCGCCGCTTATTTAGGAACTGTCATGAAAGGCTGGCAAGGTGGACTGGTCGCAACGTTTGCAGTATTTTTACCTGCCTTCCTTCTCATTTTAGGAGCACTCCCATTTTGGGATCAATTACGAAGCAATCCAACTATTAAAGGTGCCATCATGGGCGTCAATGCTGCAGTGATTGGAATACTCATCTCCGCCTTTTATTTTCCTATTTGGACAAGCGCAATCTTAGTACCTGCTGACTTCGCCTTAGCTGCTATTTTGTTTAGTATGCTCGCTTATTGGAAGTTACCACCTTGGATTGTCGTGGTCTCTGGGGCTATTGGAGGTTCTTTGTTAGCTTTACTGTAATGAAAAGTACCTGATTCTCAAAATGTATCCTTTGAGAATCAGGTACTTTTCACTAAATCCAGTAGGGGCCACCCCCCCTGTAACTGACGCTTCGCTTTCAGTACAAATACATTTGCTGAATTAAGTTAAGCCTTCGGCGGATGTCTCAGATTTTGAGGGGAGTTAAGGAAGGCAACCTAAGTTCGCCGCGTCCTGCAGCAACGATTGCATGACCAGCATCGTGCTGGCCTCAAGCTCAATTCAAAATCTGGGCGACAATCATGCCGAGGCGCGATTGATAGAAATGACAGCTCCTAAAGCCCCTTCATGATAGACGTCACGATATGTATAGAATCCCACTCTCCACCCGAAAATCTTGTAATGGGGTATTTCCGGGGAAATAGTTTACTTCGAATTTCAGTAGCTGGATTGCCCTGTTGTTGTAACGTCAAGACATCCTGTTGAAGTGCTAATAGATTGTTTAATTTCCTCTCTAACGCAATGCGCCCGTCCTCTACAAACCCCTTGTGATTGCAAAACACCTCATGAAAATCATACGTCAACACCCGCTCTAACGACTGGATAATGGTAGGCACACTTTCCTCTTCCAAGATGACCCTCGTCTTTTCATTAACATATAAATCTCCCGTAAATAATTGCCCGGTTTGTCGATTCAAAAACGCCTTATGATCATAAGCATGACCAGGTGTATCAATGACATCCCATGTCGCATTTCTAGAAGTAAACGTTTCAGGCATCACTTGCGCATGAAACGGCTTTCTTCTCCCCCAAAAAAGCTGCCGATAGAAAGGATAATCTGCTCGCTGCGCACAATAGTCAATTGTTTTTTCATCTATATAAATCGGTAATTTCTTTGTTTTTTCAATGTAAGCTGCGCATCCCGTATGATCCTCATGGAAATGGGTAATCATCACTTGATCAAAATCTGCCTGCTCTATAAAGGTTTCAAAATGCTTACGCAAGGACTGCGCCCCCGTGTCAATTAACACACCATCTACCACATAGCTATATACATTCAGTGCGACACCTTGAAATTTTACTTTCCCATTCAAATAACAAACATCATTTTTCTCCCCAAAGTTTGATGATTTTTTTAACAACACGATTTCATCCCCTCCCCTTGTTCTAAAATATACCATAATTATAGTAGTAAAGTATATCGTCCTACATAAATAATCAGAATAATACAACCACAAATACCACCCACTGTTACCATATTCAAGGGTTTATTCCCTAAAATACAATAGCTTTCACTTCATATAAGTAATAATATGTCGATAGTATAGTTAGATTATTTTTAGCATTTCAAAGGGGTGTTGTATGTGAAAATTGAATCGGTAGGCACTAAAGCAATCCATAGTGGCGCTATCCCTCCAAAGCAAAATAGAGGGAGTTTTGAAATATTTTTGTCAGCTACAACTGAACAGGGCATGAATATCAAAAGGGTTGATCAGTACGATGTGAGAACAATATCAGTTGATGAAATACTGGAAGTAGAAGCGAAAGCTGCTGCTGCTTTTAAACATGGTAATTTAATTAGCCATCAGCAATATACAAGTACTTTAAACGGCTGGAAGCAAACCATTCACGAAGGTATTCAGCAAGTAGCAGCTGTTGAAGAGGTGCAACAAGCTAAAGAACAAGCGCCCTTGAAACAAGGATTATTCCCAGAGGATGCACCGCAGTCATTGAAAGACTATGAAAGTACTTTATCATTAAAAGGGAAAATGAGCTTAATGATGGCCGTTAGTGTACAAAAGTTAATCGCAAATGCTTATCGTGATAGTAGCGAAGGCTGGAAAATTCGCCGTCAAGGAGAACCGGATTATGTTGATATTTTCAAACAACCAAGCTTTTCCTATACAAAATTAGCTGAAGATATGCTAGCTTATATGCAATTTGAACGCACCTATTTACGGCCAGATGAATTTAAAGAAAAGGAGGCCGTACTCAACGGATTTAAAACTGCTGTTGAAGGCTATTAGTGGTGACTCCCAGATTCTAAAGTGATTAGAGCCTGCTACTCTTTATTAATGAGCTTCATAATAAAAATCAATAGTAATAGCAAAAAAATGCTTGATTCCACAACGAAATGTTTTGGAGTCAAGCATTTTCTCTTCTATATGTCCCTACTAACAGCGCTGGGCGATTAGATAGGAGCATTCGTTCAACATATATCATACCGAATCTATTCCTTGCAAATGACTAGATTGAACGATCTCTGCCCAATGGGACAACGAGCGGTGTATGAGCAACAGGATCTTCTATTACGATACACTTTAAGCCGAAGACCTCTTCTACTAGTTGTTCTGTAACAATCTCACGTGGATCTCCTTGTGCAATGACTTGACCATCTTTCATAGCGATGATGTGTGTGGCATATCTCGCCGCATGATTTAAATCATGTAATACGGCAACAAATGTATTCCCTTGTTCATTGAGGTCTTTAAATAATTCCATCAGCTCAATTTGATGGGCAATATCAAGATAGGTTGTAGGCTCATCTAGCAGGAGCAACGGCGTTTGTTGGGCAAGTACCATCGCCACCCAGACCCTTTGTCTTTGACCGCCCGACAGTTCATCCACAAAGCGATGCGAAAGCTCCGTCGTATTCGTGAGCTGCATGGCAGATAACACCGCAGTTTCATCCTCTGCTGTCCATTGCTTAATAAGGCTCTGATACGGATAGCGTCCATGGGCAACGAGGTTCGCCACTGTAATACCGTCTGGAGCCGTCGAAGATTGCGGTAGCAGCCCCAGTATGCGAGCCACTTCCTTTGACTTCAATGAAGTGATTTTCTTCCCATCTAGCAGCACTTGACCGACGGATGGCTTAATTAGCTTAGAAAGTGTACGAAGGAGTGTTGACTTCCCACACGCATTTGGTCCAACAATTACCGTGAATGATCCATCGGGAATTTTTACTGACAAATTTTCAGATATGACCCGACTATCATATTTAATTGTAATGTTTTCTGTCCAAAGTCGGGCATCTGATTGAAAGGTCGTCTGATTTTGGACATTTTCTGCAGTTATCGTCATCGTTCAATTTCAACTTCTTTCAATCAGATTATCGTCATACATGAAACTCGTGCGCGACAAGACCTATCCAATCCTTGCCGATCTTTCCATTAAGAGGCCGTACGTGCTTGGTGAAACAATAACCACACTAGGTAAATCCCGCCCAAGGATAAGGTGATAACACCAACGGGGAAAATCATACCCGAAATAATTCTTTGTGCGAAAATATCTGCGCCTAGCAAAAGAAAAGCACCCATTGCCGCTGCCGGTACAAGGCTCTCCGCAGACTTGGTAAAACGCTGAGCAATCTGTGGAGCGGCTAAAGCAACAAAAGTGACGGGTCCCATTACTGCTGTTGGTATCGCTGTCAAACCAACCGCCACTAAAATCAATACGAGTTGCGTACGTTCAAGTGGAACACCATGAGACTTGGCCGCATCTCCACCTAACTCCATCTCTCGTAAAGGTCTGTTCATAATCCCAGCGCCAATTAGAAAACAAAGCACTAACAGAATTGCCGGGAACGCATGTCTCCAATCGATGCCATTTAAAGACCCAACTCCCCAGGCTGCTGCAGTTAAGGCTACCTCCGCTTTGCTCCGAAGAAGTAGCATAGAGTTAACACTTCCTAAAATAGCTGAAATAGCTATACCGACAATGATGAGGCGAAAACCTTGTGTCCCATTACGAAACGCGAGTATATAAATGACAACCGCCGTTATAAATCCACCAACTAAAGCTCCGGTTGCTACACCTATAAAGGAAGTCGAACCAGAAATCAAAAGAACGACAAGTGCCCCCGTATAGGAGCCTGAAGTAAAACCAATGATGTCTGGGGAACCCAATGGATTTCGCGTTAACGATTGAAAAATCGCTCCACTGACAGCTAATGCTGCTCCGAATACAATAGCACTCAATACACGTGGCAAACGCCATTCAACCACAACAGTTCTCGTCATGCCTGTCGCTTGCCCCGTCAAAGCAGAATAAACATCTTGAAGACTGAATGTCATTGTCCCTACCATTAGCGCAAAAAATCCAGCTACAATCGTTGCTCCAAAGAGTATCGCTGTAACAATCATATTTCTAACATTGATGCGCAATTTAACAGGTCCGTTAAGTCGCACGTATTTTCGACCAAAGTTAATGGGACGCATAACATTCGCTCCTTACATTCAAACAGGTGTAGCTACACTTGTTATACATCATATTCCACTCGCTTTTCGTCGCCGAACAAGAATGAGGAGAATCGGTGCACCAACCAATCCTGTAATAATTCCAACAGGAACCTCCTCTGGAAACAAGACAACCCTACCAATAATATCGGAAAGGATGAGGAGCAGAGGAGCCGCTGCCATTGAATAAAGAAAAATCCAAGGCTGGTCCGGTCCTACAAACCACCGTACACAATGGGGCACCATCAGCCCTATAAAGCCAATCGGTCCAGCTATCGCAGTTGCACCGCCAGCCAACAAGCTAATAGCAATCAGACCTATCGTACGAATCGTTCCTATGTTCACCCCTAAAGATGATGCCCGATCATCACCAAATGCAATGGCATTTAATGCTGGGGCTATTACGAAGGCTAATAGTGCACCAATAATGAGGATTGGTAAGACAGGCCCGAGATCTTCAAGGCTTCTCCTCGCTAATGTACCGACACTCCAGTTCAACATACGTGAGAATGCCTCGCTATTCATTAATGTAAATGCAGTGGTTATACCGCTCAATGCAGCTCCCAATGCAACACCAGCGAGCGTAATTTGTACAGGCGTTGGTGCTTTTTTACCAGCACCTCCACTAATGACATACACAGCTACTGTTGCCGCTAATGCCCCAGCAAGTGCAAACCAGATATAGCCAGACATCGTTGTGACAGAAAACACGCTAATACCCAGTGCAACAGCAAAGGCTGCACCAGCATTGACCCCAAGAATACCAGGATCTGCTAATGGATTTCGCGTCAACGCCTGAATGAGCGCTCCTGCGATACCAAATGCAGGTCCGACTGCAAGTGCGATAAGTGTACGAGGTATACGTGCCTCTCGTATGATTGCATGGTCATAACTATCCGTCGGCGAAAACAGCGCTTGCCAAACAACTTCAAATGGCAGTGGTTTGGCCCCTATCATTAGACTTAAAAAGCCTACTAGTACCAATAGCAAAAGTACTACGATGAAACCAAAAATCCGTTGCAGCCGCATGGATGTAATAGTCTTTGTATGATTCTCCTTCGGCTGCTTTACGGCTTTCACTTGGTTCACTTCCCACTTTCTACTATTTCTTTAAGCTGAGGTGTTAAGTTTTCGATTGTCCATAACAGGGCAGGAATCGTTCCCGTTGAGAATGCATTAGATGTATCAGCATCAAGGATAATCGATCTTCCATCCACGACGGAAGGTATTTTTTTGTATAATTCATTATTTGTTATTTCACTTGGGTCAATCCAAATCGGTAAAATAACAGTTAGGTCCGAATCCAAAAGCTCGAGTTGTTCATCTGCAACGCTAATAAAAAAATTCGAGTTATCGAGTGCTTCAATCTCATCCTTCGTTTTAAATCCAAGTCGAGTAGCAAAATCGATACGTGCATCGCCCTCAACATATGCACCGAAACCAGCAGAGCTATAAGCACCGACAACAATTGTTTTATCGGCAAATTCAGGGTGTTCATTGGCAGCTTTTTCAAATGCAGCATCTACATCCTTCAGCAATGCTTCCCCCTCATCCACTTTGCCAAGTGCTTTTGCAATCATCCGAACTTGCTCCTCTGAGGAAGTCAAATAGCTGTCGCCGCCTTCAGGAACACCAACCGTTGTAGCAATGTCTGATAGGCGTTTGTAGCGTTCATCATCACCTGAAGATTTCACATCCAGAATAAGATCTGGCTCAAGTGCTGCGATTTGCTCGTAATCTAGTTCCATTGTTCCGATAATAGTCGGTGATGTTTCATATGCTCCTTCTAACCAAGGTCCTACACCGTCACCACCAAATGCAAGCCAGTCGCTTGCACCAACTGGCTCAATTCCAAGACTCAATGCAGTCTCAGCATCTCCCCAACCAAGTGCAACAATTCGTTTAGGCTGTTCTGCAATCTCCACTTGCCCAAACTTTGTATCTATCGTAACAACCGCATCACTAGTCGTCGTATCATCAGACTCTTCACTTATATCTTTTGACGCATCTGTTTCATTTGTATCTTTCGGTGTATCTGCTGAACAACCAATTAATCCAAGAATGATTGTTAAAGCAATTGCAATTCCAAAAAATTTAGATAGTTTGATTCTTCTATTCATCTCTACTTTTCCTCCTCATATCACAGCCAATAATGATAATCATTATCATCGTTGATTATACTAGCTTTTTTAGTATTGTCAATCAACCTAATATGCGTACTATGCCATTCATAACTCTATCGGATCGAAGACTTGGCTCTAGATTAGTTACTTTCTTCAACATCAATCTCACTACCTTTATAATGCAGCAAGATGAATGCGATAGAACAACTAAGATGCCTATATTAGCTGGTATAGTTGAAAAAGAAAAAGCTGCCGATACAAAGGGAATCCGCCCGCTGTGCACGATAATCAATCGTTTTTTCATCTATATATGTTGAACTAAAGAATCCTACAAAAACCCGCTTGGCGCTAGGGGATGCCTTCACTGGTGATTAGGTCACAATCATAAGTTCAACTTAATTAAATCGGTAATTTCTTTGTTTTTTCGTAACTACTCAGATACCTAAATTGTTTCATAACTCTCAATATGGGTATCTATTTACTAACTCTACTATTGTGACTCTTACCAACAGCGCTCGGCTCTTGGGGATGCCTTAGCTGGAAATCACATAAAAATCATAAGTTCATTGTATAGAGAAAGGAGAAAATTCCAATGAAATATACAGCCAAAAAAATTGAAGAGATTAGTCATGGAGAACCCATTGAAATTGCATCTTTTATCATGAATCTTCTCCTTTATATTGAAAAGTTGGAGGTCCAAATTGAACAACAGAAAACCCATATTGTTAAACTAGTAACACGCGTAAAAGAACTAGAACGACAAGTAGGGTTAACAAGTACTAACAGTAGTAAACCGCCATCTAGCGATGGTTTACGCAAGCCTAAAAGTCTGCGGAAATCTGGAGGTAAGATGGGCGCCCCAAAGGATCATGACGGCTATACTCTCAAACCGATTGATCAGCCAGATGAAGTCAAATGGCATAAGGTCGAAGTCTGCTTACACTGTGAAACTTCTCTTGCAGATTTACCATCGGAAGGGTATATCCGTCGACAAGTATTCGATTTACCGATTCCCCGTGTTGTGGTTACAGAGCACCGGATTGAAAAAAAAGTGCTGTCCGAACTGTGACACGCAACAACATGCACCTTCCCCGGAAAACGTGAAAGCACCTGTCCAATATGGAGACAATTGGATTGCCACGTGCGCCTATTTACATACATACCACCATCTTCCCCTTGAACGTATCAGTCAACTATTTCACGACATGACCGGCTATCGTCCTAGCTAAGCCACCCTTCTGCACCGTTTGTCCTCTATCTCTACTAAAATTGAGCCCCATACTGCATACATACGAGAAGAACTATTGAAAAGTGCCGTCGTCCATGCGGACGAAACAAGGATGCGCATTGAGGATAAAATGCACTGGTTACATACGGTTAGCAGTTCTGACTGGACACTTTATCATGTCCATGAAAAACGAGGGAAAATAGCGATCAAGGATCACGATGTCTTACCCAAGTACCACGGGATTCTTGTCCACGACTGTTGGGCTTCCTATTTTACGGCTGACTATTCATTTGATCATGCCCTATGTGGTGCTCATCTTCTTCGTGAGTGTCAAGGTATCATCAATTATGATGGCCATCAATGGGCTGCAGATATGAAAGAACTTTTACAAGAAGCCTGTCACCACAAGAAAAAATGGAGACTCGAAGATATACCGATAAAAGGAGCGGACGCTCTTGAATGGGAAATGCGCTACATCAGAATTCTCGAGCGTGGTGCAAAAGAATGGGTCACTGATCCCGTAGTGGATGCCCCACTCAAACGGGGTCGAAAGAAAAAGAGTAAAGCCGCTAATCTAGCTACACGCTTCCTACTCCATAAAACCGCTATATTGCGGTTTGTTCGAGATGCACGTGTGCCTTTTGATAACAGTCAAGCAGAACGGGACATCCGAATGATGAAAGTGAAACAGAAAGTATCAGGCCATTTCCGCACACTTGAAGTGGCTAAACAATTTGCCAAAATCCACGGATTTATTTCCACGCTTCGCAAACAAGGTCGTGATATCCTTTCCTCACTCCTCTCCGTCACACGTGGAGAATTCTCCTTCAAATAGAATGAATCTATGTGGGTTGAACAAATGATACCAGCGAATCTCCAGCGAAGGCGCCTAACAGTGGTGGCCGAAGCGATAAGACTAATAGTGGTCTTCTATTAGGCTTATCGCGGGAGGCATCCCCTAGCGCCAAACGTTGTTGATAGAATTTTTTATATCAACATAGATACCTAAGTAGTTACGTTTTTTCAATATAAGCTGCACAGCCCCGTATGGTCCTCATGGAAATGTGTAATCATCACTTGTTCAAAATCTGCTGCATCTATAATGGGCCCCAAATGTGTATGTAATGATTGCGAACCCGTATCTATCACGACATCCTCCACCACATAACTGTAGACATTCAAATAGGAAACGCCGTTTTTCTCCCCAGAATTTGATGATTTCTTTAGCAGCATGTCTGTCATCCCCCCTTCCCTTATTCTGAAACATACCATAAGAGTGCGGAAAAAAATATTTTTGATATGAATTACGCCGAGGCGTAATTGCGTCCAAATTTTGAAGGGAGTGAATGGCACCACAAAAATAATCGGTCTGTAGTATACTAAAAAAACATGGAGGGACATACATGAAGATTATACGAGCTCGACTTTTAAAATATGGAGTAGATGCAGAATGGGTGGATCTTTTTTCATTTGTCATCTTAATCACACTCATTATACTTATTTGCATCATCGCAAATTTCATTACGAAACAAGTGATTATCCGATTTATTACTCATATTATTCGAAAATATCAATTGACCTGGGGACATATTTTACTGGAGCGAAAAGTATTCCGGCAATTATCTCATTTCGTGCCTGCAATTATTATTTATTCCTTTGCCTCTACTTTTCCGACCTATCGAAACTTTATTGAAACGTTGGCTATGACTTATATTATGATTGTGGCATTTAGTGTCATTAATCGTTTGTTAAGCGTATTGAATGCTATTTATCAAACGTATGAAATATCAAAAACGAAACCTATCAAAGGCTATATACAAGTTATTAAAATCATTGTCATCATCATCGGCACTATATTGCTCCTTGCGAATTTAATGGGTGAAAGTCCCCTTATCCTCCTGAGTGGAATTGGGGCTCTGTCAGCAGTGTTCATGTTAGTTTTCAAAGATTCGATACTGGGACTCGTCGCAGGCGTTCAATTATCTGCCACCGATATGGTACGAGTTGGTGATTGGATTGAAATGCCGAAATACGGTGCGAATGGGGATGTAATTGATATTTCTTTGAATACAGTCATGGTACAGAACTTCGATCGGACCGTTACAATGATTCCAAGTTATACACTTATCTCAGATTCCTTCATTAACTGGCGCGGAATGCAGGAATCCGGCGGAAGGCGCATTAAACGTGCATTGCATATTGATATGTCTAGTATTAAATTTTGTACAAACGAGATGATTGAGCACTTTAAAGAAATTGATATTTTGGTGGATTATATTGTTGAACGAGAACATGAAGTTGAAGCGTATAATCGCGAAAATGACATTGATCGCAGTAATATTGTTAATGGAAGAGCATTGACCAATATAGGTGTCTTTCGGGCATACATTACTCAATATATCCAACGTCATCCTGGGATTCATCAGGAAATGACATTAATGGTTCGACAGCTAGCCCCTGGCGAGCATGGACTACCGATTGAAATTTACGCCTTTACTAATACGATTCAATGGTCTGTTTATGAGACGGTTCAAGCAGATATATTCGATCATCTGTTTGCCATCGCGGAACAATTCGAGCTTCGCATTTTCCAAAGTCCAGCAGGCAGTGACTTCAAAGTTTTATAAATAGACAGCTGATATTATTTTGCATAGTTTTTTAGTGATTTTAGACACTATGAAAGGAGAGCATTATGTATATTTTAAAACAACAATGGTTCGGGAATATACGTGCCGATATTTTAGCAGGTATTGTTGTAGGACTAGCACTCATTCCTGAAGCATTGGCTTTTGCATTTATTGTAGGTGTCGATCCACGTGTCGCATTGTATGCTTCATTTACGATTGCCGTCATTACTTCGTTTGTAGGTGGCCGACCTGGTTTAATTTCCGCTGCGACAGGTGCAATGGCTTTAGTGCTCGTCAGCTTAATGGCGAATCACGGCCTGCAATATGTACTGGCAGCCACAATTTTAACAGGAATTATTCAATTAATCCTTGGTGGGCTTGGTGTTGCGAATTTAATGCGCTTCATCCCTAACTCCGTCATGCTTGGATTTGTGAATGCACTCGGAATTATGATTTTTATTACACAAATGCCTTATTTACTGGGGTCAACTAGTATGACCTATGTGTTTGCAATTATTACATTGATTTTAGTGTACGCAATTCCGCGATTTTTCACAGCTATTCCTGCACCTCTGATTGCAATTGTCGTGATGACAAGTATTGCGCTCATCAGTGGTGTGAAGTTACAAACGATAGGCGATCTGGGGACGATGCCAAATTCATTACCGATTTTTTTCCTTCCAGATATCCCGCTTAACTTTGAAACGTTAAAAATTATTTTACCTTATTCTTTAGCTTTATCGATTGTCGGTTTATTGGAATCCTTACTTACATCCCAAGTATTGGATGATATGACGGATACGCCGAGTAATAAAAATAAAGAAGCACGTGGACAAGGTATCGCCAACTTTATCACTGGTTTTTTCGGCGGAATGGCAGGCTGCGCTTTAATTGGTCAATCGATCATCAATATTAAGTCAGGTGGACGAGGACGCTTATCGACTTTTACCGCTGGTGTATTTCTCATGTTTTTAATTATCGTTTTAGGTGATGTTGTTATCAAAGTTCCCATGCCTGTTCTTGTTGGGGTTATGATTATGGTTAGTTTTACAACATTTAATTGGGGTTCGTTCAAGTTTCTGAAACAAGCGCCTAAATCGGAATCACTTGTTATGCTCATGACCGTTGCGATTATTTTATATACACATAATTTAGCGATTGGTGTTGTGATGGGCGTTATATTAAGTGCACTATTTTTTGTCGCAAAAATTTCTCGTGTGACAGTCACATATGATAAGGATGAATATAAGGTAAATGGCCCTTTATTTTTCGCATCTACTACAAAGTTTATTCAGTCATTCGATACCGTTTCAGAAGATGAAATCGTCATTAATTTTGAAAATAGTCAGCTGTGGGATGAATCGGCGGTCGCTGCAATCTATAAAGTGAAACAGAAGCTTGAGCAAAAAGGTGTGAAGGTACAGATTCAAGGATTAAATTCTTCAAGTGAACAATTGTACAAACGATTAACATAAGGGAGGCATTCATATGAAGATTGCTGTAGCCATTGATGGCTCAGAAAATGCTGTACGTGCGGCAAAACATGCGATTACACTCTGCAAATATTTACCTGATGTGAATTTAGAGATTATTTATGTCGCGGATTATAATAAGGCGAAAGATGAACGACTGTTAACACAAAGCCCAGAGAGCTTAACGTTAAAACGCGATCAAAAAGTGCTACCCATTGTAGAACTAGCAAAAGACATCGGAGTGCAGACGAAGATTACCATGTTAAAAGGGAATCCAAGTCAAGAAATAATAAAGTATGTGAATTCCGAAGAAATTGACCAACTTGTCATCGGCAGTCGCGGCTTAAATACGTTGCAAGAAATGGTGCTTGGTAGCGTCAGCCACAAAGTCATGAAGCATGTGAACTGTCCGATAACGATTGTAAAATAGAGAGTAGACAAATATTTTTCCACGCCTGTTGATTTACCAAAAAGTAACTTAATTAAACACTAGGCACTCTGTGTATAGTCGCTTTGGTTCGCTGTGGATTGAACGACTTCTATACGATTACCGGCTGTTTTTTATGTATAGGGAAGAAAGAATAGCTGGCTTTTTACATGGCTAAAAGCCGCCAAAGATACAATTTTGGCAGCTGAAGCTTTTACCATGGTCCTTCCTATTGTTATTTTAGGAAATGGCACATTCTTATAAAACTTGCTAAAAGTAAAGTTGGGGCACCTTATACAACGTGCAAGAGTGCCCGAAATTGCATCTTCGGGCACTTACTCCCTATAAAAAGTCATCTATTCTTTTCTTTCCAAGCAACTGCATTTTTCACTTGAACGTTGTAGGTACGCGACAGGCAACTATTCATAACAGGATGACCGGAAAAGGATGGCTAGAAACGACTTCGTCATTTCTAGCCATCCTTGCTCCTCGGGGGAGGAATGAACTGCAATTCCTCCTTGGTAATGATGTCTTGAATATTTCGCCGAAAGCGAACCTGAAATAATCTAGTGAAAAGGTGGTTTTCAAGCCTTGACTTACCCTTGATTTATGCAATTAAATGGTTAATCAACAGACGTGATATTTTTCAAACAAAAAAGAATGACCTTATTTTTTGAAATAAGTAAAATTATTTAAAGCGAATCCCCAATAAGCCGCCAGTTTCTTCGGCATCCGTCAATTTAATCACTATTTATAGTCGTGATAATTACATCAGTTCAACCTCTAAACAAATGCCTCTTATGCCACTTAAAATAAGGCTTGTTCTGTTCTTTTCGAGCAATTTTCATTTTAGGTTGGATACCATATTTCTCATAATCTTCTTCCGGAACCTGTGACGAAATATGTAACCTCCCCTGTCCATCAAAAGCGATAAATCCATTTTCATAAAGCGCATTATGATTACAACAAAGTAGCACACCATTATAAGCATCCACTCTCTCAACATCCGTACTATCTTTCCAAGGCTTTGAATAGCTTGCGTGAAGTAATTCAGGTAATTCAATCTCACAGAGCGCACACTTTTTAGCCCACACTGGTAGTAAACCTTGTCTAAACTTTTTTCGGCCTAAACGAATCTTTGTTTTCACTTCTGTTTCTGTTTCCGCAAGCATTGGAATAAATGTGTTACGCTCCGTTTGGCGTACCGTACTAATTGCTAATTCCAGTTGCTCTTCATCTACTTGATAAATGTTCAGATCACTAATCATCTCCAATAACTTGATCGTTAATTCCTCATTGCAAGGATACAAATAACCTTGATTCCCATTGGCATCTGCTTGAAATGGGGAATACTTTATCGGCAAAAGCGGCAAAATGGCATCGAATTTCGCTCGTACATTTACAGGTACTTCAAGCTCATGATAGTCCAATTCCACCAAATATCCGCTATCATCATTTGGCTCACTAGATGGTCTCTGCGCTATCTGACATCCCGTTTTAGCCACACTAATCGCTACAATACTTCCTTTTACATAATGAAAAATGCGATTCCCCTCATTGACTTCCATCACACGTAGCCATGAATGTGGAAAACTCCCATCACTAGCTTGCTTCCGTGACCAAATCATCCCTAATTCCTTTTCTTCCTGATACGTTTGACCTTGCATCACAATGAAACTTTGCATGTGTAGCACACTCCCTCAATTCAACGATCTTCTATTATTATAATAACTGCTTATCGTTGCGCTTGCTGTAATTATGATTGCATCTTGAATGAATCGATAACCACCAAAAAGCCACACTTCCCGAATCATCTTCGATAAGCATGGCTTTTAAATGCTATTTTATTTTTGTTGGAATCCCCAAGATTTCATAGAAACTAGTTTACCTTCTTTACGTTCCTTCGCATATTCAGCTGTAGCAGTGAACAATACGTCAGAAGATGCATTCGGGGCAGTTTCACAAGAATCTTGAATAACACCGATGATGAAGCCTACACCAACAACTTGCATTGCGATATCATTTGGAACTCAAAATAAACTACATGCTAGTGGAATCAGTAAAATGATAAAAATGCACAATCACTTCTCCACGTTGTGGTACTATCTATTTATCTCACCTTGAAATAGACTGATGCCGCATTTTAACATGACCTCTCCGAATTGTGATAGTACACCACATATTATTCAGCAAAAGGATTATATTCGTTTGTATATAGATCTTCTACCTTCACTTGGCCTTCCTCTAACTCTCCATTTTTCACAAGCCAATCAACCCATACATCATATTCTGAAGCTGTAATGACACCGCCTGTTTCAGCAATACCAGTACTTTGCCAATACTTCAGATTATCGGTCGTTTCCTTCCATCCACGCTCTTTAATAATTTTCTCAAAGCGTGCAATTACTTCTTCCCTAGGAGTTGTTTGTGCCCAATCAATTGCTTTTGCAACCCCTTCTACAAATTGTTTTACAGTATTAGGATTTTCTTTGATATATTGCTCTGTAAAAAAATAATCTCCTGCAGTAAACTCAGACCCAAACACTTCAATATCTTTAAATATTTCAGTTATACCTCCTATTTCTAAAGCTCGATCTCTTGCAATACCGCTTAATATAACCACATCTATTTGATTATTTCGCAGTGATTGTTCTGCATTCGATGCTGGAATAGTCACTAATGTCACTTCGTCAATTTCTTTTTCAGTTAATCCACCTTTACGTAAATAGTCTTTGACAACAAACTCCATATGGGCTCCTAAAATATTTACACCTATTTTTTTACCTATAAAATCTTTTTCAGATTCTATCGAACTACCTTCAAGTGCATATGCTCCCATAAATGTATTTTCATCACTTCCATAACTACCAACAACCGACTTTAATTTCACATTTTTTGAATAGGATTTTATTATCGCACCATTGAATGCTGAACCAAAATCCGTTTGTTTTGTTGCTGTTAGTTGGATACTTTCCGGGCCGCCTGTACTAATACCTATATTATCTAACTTCAAATCTCCTAAATATCCTAGGTCTGCCGCTAACTCAGGCAATACAACACTACCCGGCGCGCTTTGATATTGTAATACCTTATCCTCCCCTCCTGCAGTAGCTGTCTTATCACCCGAACAGCCTGCTAAAAGACTACTCACTAGGCCTATAATCAAAGTAAATGATGCTAATTTTCCCATCAACTATCTCCTCACTTTCCCACTGATTGAGTCTATTTTTTTATGGATTCACACACAGGTACTGAAAGCCCTAAATTCCCGCGAAGTGTTTCACTCTCATATTCAGTACGGAATAAGCCACGACTTTGTAATTCTGGAATCACTAATTCTACGATATCGTTTAGACCTTCCGGGAATGTTGGCGGCATAATATTAAAACCGTCTGCTCCTTCATTTAAGAACCACTCTTCTAGATGATCCACGATTTGCTTTGGTGTACCAACGATTTCACGATGCCCGCGGGCACCTGCAATACGCTCATAAACTTCACGTAATGTGTGTAAGTTTTCTCGCTCCGCGATATCTAGAATAATATTGAGGCGAATTTGAGGATTCGTTTTATCTTCGAGCTCACCAATATCCGGAAGTGGTGCATTCA
This sequence comes from Sporosarcina sp. FSL K6-3457, assembly GCF_038007285.1. Lineage (GTDB taxonomy): Bacteria > Bacillota > Bacilli > Bacillales_A > Planococcaceae > Sporosarcina. Next base: position 1,007,840 of record NZ_JBBOWX010000001.1, on the reverse strand, counting down.
CATCGTGCCCCGTTAAATCCACACCAATGAAGTTCGATAAATATGCAAGACCTACTTCCGGCAAAATATAGCTATTCAAGTCTTTCTGTTTGGCAAAAGCTTCTTCCTCTGTTTTTGCCACGGTAATAAATACACCAGGCATAATTTTTAAATCCTCTGGCCGACGCCCATATTTTGCAAGGCGCCCTTTGACGTCCCGATAGAAAATTTGCGCATCTTTAAGTGTTTGCCACGCTGTAAAAATGACCTCCGCCGTTTTCGCCGCTAACTCTTTCCCAGCTTCCGAAGATCCTGCTTGAACAATGACCGGGTGTCCTTGCGCTGTCGAAGGTGAATCAAGCGTCCCTTGCACTTTAAACCAGTTTCCCTCATGATCGACTGGATGTACCTTCTCCAAGTCTAAAAACTGTCCTTTCTCTTTATCAATTACAAGTGCCTCATCTTCAATAGAGAACCACAGCTTCTTGACGACATCTACAAATTCCTCTGCGCGTTCATATCGACGCGCATGCTCTAAATGCTTTTCTTTACCGAACAGAAATGATTCACTAACATTTGCCGATGTGACCACGTTCCAAGCTGCTCGACCTTTCGACAAGTGATCAATTGCACTAAATTTACGCGCTACATGGAACGGTTCGTTGTAAGTTGTTGTCAATGTAGCTACTAAACCAATATTTTTAGTAACCGCTGCAAGTGCCGAAAGAATGATGACTGGATCTAATTTCAAACCTGAATATCCTTTTTCTGTAGGTGTTTGACCAAGTACATCTGCAAAAAATACCATGTCAAACTTTCCATGCTCTGCCGTTTGAGCTAGTTCTTTCAAATACTCTAAATCAAATGTACGATTAGCACTTGAAGAAGGGTGACGCCAGCTCGCTACATGGTGCCCAGGTAAATTGAAAAATGCACCTAATTTCATTTGTCTATCTGCCACATTCAAAACTCCCACTTATCATATTTGTTTACTAAGGATTAAATCCAAAAAAATTCTACTCCCATAAATCTCTAGTTCTGTTCACTCGGATTTTGTTTCCATTTCGAAAATTTACGTTCAAGCATACTTAAACTTTGATTAATTAGTAATCCCAATAAAGCAATTGTTAAAATACCCGCATACATTTCAGGGATTTGAAAGTTATATTGGGAATAAGTAATTAAATAACCTAAACCTTCTTTCGCCCCTACCATTTCTGCTGCGATTAACACTAAAATCGCCCCGGTTCCTGCCATACGAATGCCAGTAAAAATGGTTGGTATAGATGCAGGTAAGATTACTTTTAGAAATAGCTTGAACGAAGAAATATTCATCGAACGGGCCGATTTAATTAGTAATGGATCCACGTTACCTACAGCTGCAATTGTATTTAGAAGAATGGGCCATGTGCAAGCAAATAAGACAATCGCAATTTTAGATGTTTCCCCAATTCCTAGTAATAACATAAATACTGGCAGCAAGGCTAATGCGGCTGTATTCCGGAACAATTCCATTATTGGATTTAATAATTCTCTTGCTAATGGGTACCAGCCTATTATTAATCCCAACGGAATCGCAATAAGTAACGCTAGCCCAAAGCCACTCAGGGAACGAGTGATGCTCGCTAAAAAATGGGCAAAAAGTTCGCCGGAAATAATCATTTCCCACCAAGCAATTACGACACTTGAAAACGAAGGGAAAAATGCAGCATCTACTAAACCAATTCGTGGCGCTATTTCCCAGAGTGAAAAAAATGCGACTAATACAATGGACTGTTTAGCAAACTTTTGTATACTAGATAGCCCAAAAGCTTTTTGTTTAATCGGCTTCACAGATGAACTACTTGATTCTATCGTTACCATATGAATGAACTCCTCTCTCCCTTTATATATTTGCTCCTTGGTACTCAGCTTCATGTAGCAAACTCCAAACCTCATGGCGCGCTTTCACAAAAACCGGATGGGAACGAATATCGGCATCCTCTAAACGATTTTTAAGTGGGATATTTACAATCTCTTTCACCCTTCCTGGATTCGGTGATAAAATCACTACACGCTCTCCTAAATAGACTGCCTCATCAATACCGTGTGTAATAAAAATAATTGTTTTCTTCGTTTTCTGCCAAATACGCAAAAGCTCACTTTGCAATGATTCACGTGTTTGCGCATCCAATGCTGCAAAAGGTTCATCCATTAGCAGCACATCTGGGTTAAACGCTAAACTTCTAGCAATCGCTACGCGTTGCTTCATTCCTCCGGACAGCTCATGTGGATAACGCTCTCCAAAATCGCTCAGACCAACTAGAGAAAGAAAATGATCTGCTTGCTCTTTGCGTTCATGCTTTGGTATCCCCTTTGCCTCTAGTCCAAATTCAATATTGCCACGCGCTGTCTTCCAAGGAAATAAAGCATACTGCTGAAAAACAGTACCACGATCTAATCCGGGACCTGTTATTTCTTTCCCATCAATTAAAATACGTCCGCTTGTTGGTTTCGTTATCCCCCCTAGTAAATCCAGCAACGTCGATTTTCCACACCCACTCGGTCCTACTAATGTGACAAACTCTCCTTCTTTAACACTAAAATCTACATCCTTTATCGCTGTGAATTCTTGTGTTGCCCCTTTATTTTTTGCATCACGAACAGTAAACTTTTTTATGACACGCTCAAACCTAATTTTTTCAACAGCTTTCATTTCTATCACACCATCCCTTTATTTCAAGTAAACAGATTAATATAATATGTTTATAATAATAGATACCCTTTGAATTATTTATTTAACATACGTATCTAGGTTACTTTATAAAAAAATCCCGGTTGTCGGGATATATAGATAATTCTTCATCCCTTTCCCACTTCCTTGCTGATGTTTTATATTCTATTAAAATTGTTGGTTAACGTTTTCACATTCATAAGCATTTTATTATGTTTGCTTTCTTATTCCTGTAAACTCATTTAATTTTGTTGCCAGTCCACCATGTCCAAATTTAATAAATTTTGATTCACCTTGCCATAATCCTTCCTCTAAAGAGAACTTCAGGAATTCCAACAAGAGAATTCGACGGCAATACACATTGACAATCCCATTCTCATAAAACCAGTTATCAATTGTATTAAAAACACCCCTATTCACACCGAATTGTCGATCGCACCATTTAAAAAATTGTAAATCGGGAAGATTTAGTAATTCACACCTTGCCCTAGGAACTTTACCCATCAGTTTCAAATAAGTCTCTTTAGAGATTATGTCTTGCGTTTGCATAATAAATTACCTCCCTTCAAAATCCCTATTACCAAGATAGTTCTCTATAAACAGAGAAGGCCCCACCTTAGTTGTTAAATTAAGATGAGGACCTTTAGTTTTCTAATCAGCCGATTTCTCTATTTTATTGTTAACTAACACGGTTTTCTATTACTTCTTTCTGATTCTGAAAGTGCTTCAACACATCATTGAGCCGATTCTCAGCTTCCTCTGCAATGAGAAACTCATTTCCGTCTAATCGCTTAATTTGTTCGTCCACCACAAAGACACCCTTTAATATTTCTGTAGCTCCAAGTTCAGATAGCACTGGTTTTAAGGCGTATTCAATCGCAAGTAAATGACCTATAGAACCGCCTATCGCAACGGGGAATACCGATTTCCCTTTTAATATTCTTCGTGGCAGTAAATCAAGGTATGTCTTCAAAATCCCTGTGAATGATGCTTTATACACAGGTGTTAGCACAACTACAATATCTGCATCCTCAACAATTTGATTTGCTTGAATAATCTCTTCACTGGAAAAGTTGGATTTTATTAGATCCTCGGCAGGCAAATCATGTACGTAAATTATGTTGTAAGGCAAACCCTCTGTTTCAAAAAAACTTTCTATTCTATTTTGAATCCCTGTCAATCGAGACTCCTTGCTGTTCCCACCGTTAATAATAACCGCTTTTGACATCTACCCTCATCCTCCAATTAGGTTTTAGATAAAATCTGTGCTTGTTCATCAAATAGAGATAATCAATTCATATAATCGGATGCCCTACATTTCCACTCCTTAGTGAATACTATTTTTCTGAAGTTTTTAAAATAAAAAAGGACATAAAAATGTAAGTTACTCACATTTTCACGTCCTTTGGATGCCCAATTGGATGCCTTTTTTATTTGATTGCTTCTGAATATACTTCATATTAAACCACAATTCCTATTAGTCAAGTATGTTTTAAAAATTTATATCACCTTTTCTTTTTCCAAGTAATTAGGCCCCTTCTTAATTGACTTATGCACATATACTTAGTTTTTTTGTCCGCCCAAATTTTTGGCTCTTAAAGGAAAACGTTGCTTTTCCAGCCGGTCAATTTGTGTGATTTTCGAATCATGAATAACAATTTCCACTGAACCGTATTGAATTCCTTTCAAAGACTGTACAATTCGTTCAATCCATTGATCATCCATTTGTTTATCCAACATGATCTTCCTCCTGTTTTGTAATTCCGACAATGATAGTCGTTTATTATAATAAAAAGCCCCAAGTAACTTAGCATTAATAAAATGTTAAATTCCAAGGGGCCTTCAATTATCTGATTGGTGCCATTTCCATGCAATTTACTAATTTGGCTTTGGCGTAAATTGCACTGAGATTTTGAATTGAGCTTGAAGCCTCCAAAGAGGAATTGTAGTGCATTCCTACTTTACTGAAGTATTGAACTGCATTCGCTGAATGATTTTAAACCAAGTAAATCAATATGTTTAATATTGTTTTAGATTTTAACCTACTTTTCGTGCTCTGTCTATACTTTTATTGAGCGAGCGGAGTAATTAAGATTGGTGTAATAAGTAAAGTGGCTGTCGCACCATTTTCAGCGCAATCGAAATAACTGATTTGCTAGTCTAGAATCAGTATTAGGCTTATACCTAAAAATCACCATTACTTCATCTAAAATGCATGATAATATTGCGCAGAGTATGAGGCAACCAATCCAAAGTTTTATAAAATCGATTATGCATTTTAGGTATCGTACATAATAAAAACAACAAAAAAGCTACAACTACTGAATTTTTCCAGGAGTTGTAGCTTTTAGATTTTATCAATCACATGAATATTTTATGTAGACAGCAAAACCATCTTTACAAAGCCAGCACTTGTTCCGGTTTAATTTGGCGTGCAATTTTCTCTGTTAAGCGTGTTGTCACTTTCGGCAACACCATTTTAATAACAGGTGCCAACACAGCGCCTGTTAAGCCACCTGCATTTACTTCAATTGTTCCTGTCATCGCTGTTTGCCCAGCCGTTTCTTCAGCAGTAAACTTGCCGCTACCTGTAAAGTTGTCCGTTAACCCTTTTAACTCGAACCGGATGATCGATGGCTCATGAAATTCAGTGATGTTTAACTCCATTTTCACAGTCTTTTTAAGCCCTTTGAAATTCCCTTCAAATGTCCAAACTGACTTTTGTTCATCAATCTGTTCATGCTCCTTATAGGCAGGGACCATTGTTGCCCAGTTTTCAATTTGACTGACGTATCCCCATACGTTCTCTACAGGTGCTGGAATGATTACAGAATGCGATGCGATTGCCATGCGTTTCACTACTTTCTTCTCTATGTTTAATGGAAATCCATTACTACTATTTTAGCATTTTAGCTGGGCAGATTCACCTTTAGCATCCTTCTTATTTGTAGAATAGGCAGGTGCGCCATCGATAGTAATGATAGAGATTCCGATATCTTTCTTTTGTTACAGCTTGAATGAATTTAAAAATCACTAAAAAGCCACGATCACCGCATCATCTCCAGCAATCGTGGCTTTTCAATTATTTCTTACTTCTATTTGAATCCCCAAGATTTCATAGAAACTGGTTTTCCTTCTTTACGTTCTTGAGCATATTCAGCTGTAGCTGTGAACAATACGTCAGAAGATGAATTCAGTGCAGTTTCACAAGAATCTTGAATAACCCCGATGATAAAGCCTACACCAACAACCTGCATAGCAATATCATTTGGAACTCCAAACAAAGCACATGCTAGTGGGATTAGTAATAGTGATCCACCTGGAACACCTGAAGCACCTGCAGCAGAGACAGCCGCTACAACAGAAAGCAGAAGTGCAGTCATAAAATCAACTTCAATGCCAAGTGTATGGACTGTTGCAAGTGTCAGTACAGAAATTGTAACCGCCGCACCAGCCATATTAATCGTAGCACCTAAAGGGATGGATACTGCATACGTATCTTCATCTAACCCAAGCTTTTCAGCCAATTTCATATTTACTGGAATATTTGCAGCTGAACTACGTGTAAAGAATGCTGTGATACCGCTTTCTCTTAACACCATAAAAACAAGTGGATAAGGATTTTTCCGCGTATAGATGTAAACGATTAACGGATTCATTACAAGTGCGATAAACAACATACATCCCACTAAAATTAAAATCAATTCACCGTAAACTTTTAAAGCAGAAAAGCCAGTTGTGACAATTGCATCAAAAACAAGACCCATAATTCCAATTGGTGCTAAATTAATGATCCATTGCACGACTTTAGTAATCGCATCCGAAAAGCTACCTAATACATCTTTCGTATTTTGATTAGCCTGTTTCAATGCAAGCCCAAGAACGACTGCCCACATTAAGATACCTAAATAGTTAGCACTAATTAGCGCATCAATTGGATTAGCAACTACATTAAATAGTAATGTTTGTAAAACTTCCAAAATACCTTCTGGAGGAGAAAGATTTTCTGCTCCTGTTGTCAGTGTGAGTGTGACGGGGAACATAAAGCTTGCAGCAACAGCGACAACTCCTGCAAGGAGTGTACCTATCCCATATAAACCAAGAATCGACTTCATATTTGTTTTCGTGCCACTTTTATGTGCCGCAATGGCGTGCATGACTAAGAATAAAACCAAGATTGGTGCAACCGCCTTTAATGCACCGACAAATAAAGAACCCAAAATCGAAATTCCACTCATATTAGGAACGATTAAAGCTAAAATAAGACCAACGATAATACCGATAATAATCCTTTTTACTAGACTTAGTTGGTTCCATTTAGCGAATAAATTTTTCATCACTCTACCCCCCAGATTTTTCTTATAACTTAAATGACAAAAATGCACAATCACTTCTCCCCTGTTAAGGCACTGTCTATCTATCTCGCCTTGAAGTAGATTGATGCCTTATTTTAACACGCCCTTTCCGAATTATGCAATGATTTTTTTATATCAGAAAACACTTGGTATTTTTTATGAAAATCATCTATGTACTATTCGTAAATCTGAAGAATATAGATGGAAATATGCGTAATGAAAATAACAAAACAAAGCTACAGCTCCTGAATTATATTCAGAAGTTGTAGTTTTTATACTTTATAAAATTCATTCAATCTTATGCATGCACGATTTGTTAGTGCCTAAAAAAGAACATATGGTGCCTGCGCACCACACCACACACCCTGTTAGAGGAAGTTGACTTTTTCAGTGTCCTTTCACATGATCTGGTGCTCTTTTTTTCATGACCCAAGCAAAGACAATCGCACCAATCAGCGTGAAGCCTAAGTAGCCCATTGCTGGATAGACCGTGCCGACAAGGGTGATAAACCCGACGAAACTTGCCCCGAATGCGATTGCCCCGAATGCAACAACAGCACCTTTAAATTTCTTCGTTTCTGGTTTCACGATGCGCGCCGTAAATGCATAGAGCATGCCAACGGCGGTATTGTAGACCATCCCAAGCAAAATAATAGAAAATATAACACTCATGACCGGGCTCATGCTATCTGCCAACAATAACATCGGCATCGGTACAGTTGCGATTTCCTTCAACTGCGTTAGCATCGAAATATTGATAAGGATAATGAGAAAACCAAGGCCAAGCCCACCGATGATTCCTCCCCACGCTGCAATTTTTTCATCCTTAACCGTCCCACCCATGACTGTCAGCATCGCTGCTCCAGCAGCAATATTATACGATACATACAAAACCGCTCCTAACAGCCAGTGGGAAGCCCCTCTACTTTGACTTGTAGCGACAGCTTGCAAATCAGCCGTTGCAAAGTCAAAGTTGATAACCGAATAGACTGTAATCACAATAACAATCAACAAGAACAAAAGCGCTAAAGCGCCTCTGTCCACGTCCCAAGTGTAAACAATTCACTTGGGACTTTTCTTCGCCCTCCGCATGGTTCCACCACAAAAAGGACATTCCATCTCAACTTCTTCGTCCTTCTTTAATTCCACTTGAAAATCTTGTACAACAAAATCAGGAACATCGTCTTCTTCACGACAATCCACACACTCAAATAATACTGTCTCCATTTCTTCGTTTAAACCAAATGGATCATCTTCCTGTAATGATTGTAGAAATTCTTTGCTCAATTCATCCCGTTCTTTGTTTCCTGTCATTTGCTGATTCTCCTCGTATTTTGATAATCTCCATCCCCTCCATGTAATGATACAAAAATCCATAGTCAGCATGCCAGATTTCCACTAAATCCATCTCACGATGGCAATGTGGGCACAGGAAAGGATCACGATTAAAGGCCTCAATCATACGCTGTCGATACGTTTTCTTTTTTTGTTTCCTCTCCAACAGTAATGATAATTGTCTTGTGCGCATGAACGCATAAAGGGTCAAAACTTGTTTTGCCTTTTTATGTTTCGTTCTGCTATACAACCCAAAACGACCCACCATTCTAAAGTGTTTGGGTGGGATGTGCTGTAAAATATTATATAGAAATCTATACGCAGACTGTTTCACATCTACTCTTTTTCCTGTTTTGTGATCCTCATACCAATACGTGACCATCTTACCGTCATATTCTTCTATGCGATATTCAGCAATTGCAGGTCTAGCCAAGTATCTACCGATGTATTTGGCAGCTCCTTTTGCATTTTGCATTTTCTTTTCCGCATTTACATAAAAGCCCTTCGGATAACGACTGTACAAGTCATTTACTAAATCCTGTGCTCTTTGATCATCAGAAAACCACTTTTTCACCAAATCAAGAAGTACTTTCTGCCAAGATTTCCTCAAGTATTCATACGGAATATATTCGCTTGGACTCCATTCGTTCCGATTATCAATTGCACCTTCTGTCACTAAAGCATGTATATGAGGATTGAATTTCAAATCCCTACCAAAGGTATGGATTACCGTAATAATACCTGTTTGTAACTGACGCTTCTTACTTTTCCGTTGGTAATAAAATTGAAAAACCTGAGCTACCTGTTGACTCAGTTCATTCAACTTTTTACGATCTTGAAAAAAGATGTTTCTAAGTTCCTGTGGAACTGTAAAAACCATATGACGATGTGGAACATTCAATATCAGTTCCTGCTGTTTATCGGACCAATCATCCGTATATTTTTTCCCGCACTTATTACAAAAACGACTTTTACATGTGAAACAAACGAATACAGGCCTTGGGTTCCCTTCGCATCCTAAACATTCATATTTAGCATACCCCAAATCAGAAGACCCGCATTTGATTGTTTTTAGAACTGTTTCCTTGATATCCTCTCGATAAGATTCCGGAAATAAGTGCTCGTGTAAATACCAAAATCCCACGAAATGATCTTTCAATATTTTCTTGATGACTCCTTCATTATCTCGGCCCATATTCCATCCTCCTATCGTTATACGAACAGTTTATCGAACAGTTATCCACAAGTCGAGAACTTTATAATTTCCTAGACAATAAAAAAACTAACTTTTCTTGAATTGTATTTGTATCTTGAAATTCATCAATCATTAAATAATGAAGAACATCATTATATGCTAACCGGATTTCATTGTTTCCTTCTAACAGCTTTAAAGTTTCAAGTTGGATTGTTGAGAAGTCTAATGCATTTTCTTCAATCAAAAGGTCGCTATATAGTTGATAACACTTACCTAATACGTTTATTCTAATATCTTCATGTTCAAGCAAATCTTCAACATCGACAATTTCTTCACTTAGTCTGTTTATCCATTTTAATAAAAACTCAGACTGTTTCCATCTAGATAAATTGTAAGAGAGTAATTCCCCTATATCTTCAATTGCCAAAAAGAATCGTATCTTTTGATAAATTAAGTATTGTTGATCAAATTGATCTAAAAGTGTGTAATTTTTCTTCAGTCGGGTACATTCTCTATTTTCTTCTAAGATTCTTAAACAAATTGAATGGATTGTTCCGACATACATTTCATTTAAATTAAATTTAATATTTTCTTCATGTAACTTATTCGAAATCCTAGTGATAAGCTCATTTGCTGCTTTTTCTGTGAAAGTAGCTACCATGATATTATTGGGTTCTATCTCTTTATGTTGAATTAGATATAAAACTCGTTCAACAAGCGTGAAAGTTTTGCCAGATCCCGGTCCAGCAATAATTAACACTGGCCCCTCTGTTGCTTCAACTGCCTGTTTTTGTTGCTCACTCAAAATTGTCATGTAATTCCACCCCACATCTCATTATAACTACAATAACAAATGAAAGTAATAAGTCTATCTAAAAACCCGATGGTACGATTAAACCTATTTATCTAAAAAAAATAGGAGGAGTTATTTCAACTTCTCATTTTTATACATCTTAAGTATTTCAAGTATTTTGTATATGGATGCCCCAAAGGGATCTAACGCACACAGTACTTGATTACGGCCACGATAATGTACCACCTCTGCCATAGTTTGTACCAGCGATTGCCAAGAATTGTACCACCCATTGCCAACGTGGTTACCAGTACGCTTGGAAGGCAGGACAGGTGGGGAGTGAATGGGTTTAACAGCATGACTACAAAGCGGCATGCAGCGGGTTAACAACTTGACACCGAGCCTCCACAGGCATGAGTCCCTAGCCAGAAAACCAGCATTATGTGCTGGCTAGTTCCGCCGAGGTTATCATGCCTGCCACTCGGTGTAAAGTTGTGAGTTCATGTATCTGTAGTCCCAGTCATTGTATGGTAAACGTCTGTCATTCCCTGGTACATTTGTTGTCAATCAGTGGTAAGAAAGATGGCATTGGTGGTACATTCCGTTGGCGGTAATCATACTTTATCTTTTGGTCGTTTTATGTCTATATCTAGTCCTTCATCTTAACCAAGTTTCATAACATAGTCGCTAACAAGTTTTAATTGTTCAGCCGACATACTGTCTATGGATTGAAGCAAGTCTTCACTGTTCACATTTACCACGCCATTCTCTTCACAATCATCAATATAATATTTCATTACCTCTTAATGTGAGTACTGCACATAGTCTGGACTGCCCTTCTCTACATCAAGTAAACTAAAACTCTCTATTTCATGTGCAGTCGGCATATTTTCGGGTTGATCCAAGTCTTTCAGGTACAATTTTAAAGCTACCCATTTTTTCCGATACCGTTACTTCAAATACTTCATTAAATTCTTTTCTATTCATAATCATTTCGTTCACTTTTTCGAATCCCGCTCTCAGCTCATCGCTGGTTGCATATCTGTAAAAATCACCATTCGCATAACTTTGTCTAATAGCTTCACTCTCGTCATCAATTGGGACTTCGATAGGTATTGCTTTCACCTTAAGATACCTTTTAACATCATCCCATTCACTTTCAGGAACAGTATCTACCAATCTGTATCAGTGCCAGATGCCTGTGCACCACACAATTCGAGTTAGTTCTGAATTGTATATGAATTACACTACGCACAGGCAGCACCTAATGCATTTCATCCAATACGGCTACTATTTAAACTACACCTCCAAACCGTTGTTTGAGCTCTAGCAGACTATTTTCTATCTGTTCACAGTCCAACATGAATATGTTCACTCGTACCCCATCATCACTTACAAATTGAATCTCTTTCATCTTTTCAAATTGATCATTCATTGGGTAAACTAGATATATTTCATTTGTTCGATATTTCTTTGCATACGCATACATTTGATACATATCTGCTTGGGATATACCATAATTCTTTTTTGTGGAGTCAGTTAATACTTTCCACTTTGTATCAATGATAATACAACGTGACTCATCTGGTGTTCTAAGTACAATATCCGGGCGAAGTGAAAATCTATTCTCAAATAAATAGAAGCCCTTGTCCTGTAGCGACACATTCCATTCATCTGAAAACTGCTTAGATATGTGAAGCCCCACATACGCTTCAAATATCCTATCCATAGGAAATAGAAGTGCCTTTCCGAACTCCCCACCAGAAAACGTTGTAAAACTACGATTATTCAAGAAAACTTTCGACCAAGCTATAGCATTTTTATAATCCTTCGAGTTCCGATTAATAACAACCAACTGAAAATCCTTTTCGTAATTATGGGAGCTATCCACCAACTCAAAGTGATCTAGTAATTGCCGAATCTGTTTTACATTTTCTGCATTAGTGGATTGTTTCAATAACTGTAATAGAGTCGATTTTATCAGTCTATTCTCAACTCGGTTCACACCAAATTCATCATACCGCATATAAAATCTTTCTTTGTGTATAAGATTACGTTTGATATGCTCATTGAATAGCATTTTTCCTTTATACACATTCAAATTGTTTTCCATTTCATAATAAGCAGATTTAATGCCTTTTTTAACAATCTGCTGAACTTCCTGGTTATATAAATGAATAAATATTTCAAATAGTGGCATAGACTCTGTATTCATATGCGATTCATTAAAAACTTTTGTAGGGAAATCTTTAAGTGTTTTAAGCATTTTCAAGAAAATCTTACGTATATCTCCAGTCGTATGCGAATGAATTTTAGGTAGGATTTCGATTTGAACCCCTGTTGCTAAATGAATCATACCTACATAGTTCTTCACTCTTATGATCTTGCCTACATGTCTTCTCGTTGTAATAGTAAAGAAATCAATAGCATCCGCCTGTTCGTCGTCATTAAATGTTAAGATGAGTTGTTCTAATTGCTGGAATGACTTCGGATCTAAATAGACGTACCCTGTATCTTTTTCAAATTCACGATTATATGTGATAACATCAAACTCTTTTACCTCAATTATCTTCTTCATGTGCAACCTGCTCATAAATTCCAATGTAACTTTCAGGCTTTAGGAATGCTTCTCGCTGAATGTTAAATGTCCGTTCGGGTATATCTATATCAACCTTGCCAACAAATATATTTTTCATCTTTATTTTCTCATCAATAATAAATTTTGCAGAATTATTTTTCGAATTATCTCCTAAGATTAGTTGAATCTTACTGTAATCCTCATAGAAGTATTCTTGCAGCAGTGGTAAAATAGCATTCTCAAAAATTAAAGCAAGTTTTTCTAACGTTGGTTTCTCTTTTAGATCTGTAAAATAGGCATGGCCAATCGTATGTTCACGATCATATAGTAATTCGATACGTTGATTAATTACTTCCAACATACGTTGTATATCAATATCACCTACCCGTATATCTTGTAACGTTGTAGAGTCGGGTAGCATTTCGATAAAGTTAAAACGTCTTCGTAGTGCCGTATCCATCATGGCAATTGAACGGTCCGCCGTATTCATCGTTCCGATTAGAAAGACATTTTGCGGTACACCAAATGGCTTTTTAGAGTATGGCAGTTGTAATTTCATTTCTTCTTTTGCACCTAGTCTTTTAGTCGGTTCAATGAGTGTGATCAGCTCACCAAAAATCTTAGAGATATTCCCCCGGTTAATTTCATCAATAATAAACACATAGTTTTTCTTATTCTCTTTAATATCTAAATCAACTTCTTCATTTGAAGAGTATTTCAAAATCAAATTATTAATTTCTTCTCTATTAATTTTTTTCAATTCATAAACCGTAGCTAAAGTTAGATTGGTTTGCTGATTGAACTCATAAACATATTCCCAAATGTCCTTTGCAATCCATTCTACTTTTCTACTTCTTTTGTATTGTTGCATTTCATCAAGCCATTTAGGTTCTTCTGTTACAATACCAATCGCGTCAATATGTTTCTGATCACCCAATGACAAGACAATATCACCATTACTCATTTCATCATAAAAACTTGAAAGAATACTTTTTACACTACTGTTAGGGAATTCTGTTTCGTCGGTAATATCTTCACCTAAATCATCCCATCCAATGCGAATACGACTATTATTAAAACAATCTTTTTTTGTATTTGAGTCTCCAACTCTTCCAAGAGATACTTTCCAAATGCGAGTACCTTTAGAAAACTCTAGTTCTTTGTCTGGTGAAGATATTTGTAATTGTTGCGCTTGTTCACAAAACGATTTAAAAATACCAGGATCAATTCTATATCTAACTTGCTCCGATTTCTCATCATCTAAAAATGGTTTAATTCCTTCAATAAATTCTTCATAACCATATGATTGATGGAAAGTTATAAAGCCAACTTGTCCATTCTTCCTATAAGACTTATATCTAGAAAAGACTTGTTCATAAGGTTCTTCTTGAATATCTTGTAATAACTTATTTTCAATAATACTAACTGCATGGTTAATTGTATTATAGGTTTTTCCTGTTCCAGGTGGCCCGTATAGAATCATATTTTTTGGATAATCCATTTCAAACTCCTCTTTTCCTTTACCACTAATATTAGGATAGACTGAATTATCCTTAGCTCCATCAACTGCTAACTGGTAATAAGGTAAAAGCTTTTCTACTCCCTTAAATATTCTTTGTAAAATTTGTTCATTAGTCATCTGGTTCTTTCTAATTTCTTCATAACTCAGAACGTACGTTAATTGTACTTTTTTGTACGTTTTATTATCTAACTTACTTTTAATCAAATCTGGTCCTTCATCATAAACATGAAAGTTATGATTTGTTGAAGTTTCTTTTACGTAATATGAAAGCTCTGTCGGGATTTTGGTTTCATTTAAAAATTGGTGATGCTTTGCATAGTCTGCTTGTGTGGCAGTTTTCTCATCTAATTCTACCGCTAGCCGTATGCGAGCTTTGTGTTCGTCATCCTTTGCCGCCTCTACGAATAACGAAAGACTTGTAGGAGATTCCATGAAAGACTCAAATTTTAATTGCTCCCAAAAATAACGGCGTATGCGATCATTTCCACCAGAAAGCCATTTTGATTTCATTTTATTTTTAAGATGATATTTCTTATCACACAGAAGAGCTACTTTGTTTAATTCTGTAACTGCCACTCCACCCTGTTCTCTCATTGATTCTAATTGCTGTTTCTCTTCACCGGAAGCAGTATTTGGATTTTTGTATGGCAAGTTACCGTATTTTTCAAGATAGTCCAAAATAGCAAAGAAATCGATTGTAAATAAAGCTGTATATTCATTCTCTACGAACTGATAAATATCAGCTATCGTCTTTATACCTACAGTAGTTTCTATAGTATCTGTCTCATTCAAATTAGGTCTTTCTTTAACACCTTGAAATTCTCCGTTAAACGTGAGACGACGTGTTTTGTTATCTCCTTCACGTAAATAATTAGCTTGCCCTCCTGGATGATCACCATTCGCCCATTGATTAACGCGGGCATGTTGTACTGCACTTTCAGTAAACTTCTGAGCTCTCTTTTGAACATCTACTTGTTTAAAATACATGTCATTTTCAGATGGCTTTGTTTTACTATGGTATGTTTCGTAAGCTGCTACTGCAGCACCTAGCCATACGGCCTCTATCACTTTTAAATTCATTTCACACCCCTATTTTCAATTAATTTACCAACAAAAATACTTATTCTATTATTTCACCAACCTAATTTCTTCAATCCCAATAGACGTTAACAAATTTCTAGTTTCAATATAATCTAAGCTATTCGGTACAAATAGAATTAGCCCTATGCGCCCCCTGGACAACAAAACCCTATATATATTTCTAATCGTAGTCTCTTTATCCACATATTGCTTTGTAGGGGCTATCTGCCATTGACCATTATTCAATAATAAATCCCCTCCGAAATATAGTATCGGAATATTCAACTCTAACCCCTGACAAACAAACTCAGGCGCAATTGCATCCAATTTAGATGAATCTTTAAAGTACCATTTACCAAGTGTTTCTTTGGTGTCAGATTGTTTCATCATACGAATATTACTTAATAGTAGATTATGATCTTTCAAGTTTATATTTGACGAAGATATGAGACCATAAAATTTATCTCCAGTTGTTTTTGCAGACTGTTCTAGATACTGCTTTGCACTTTCTAGGTTATCCACCATGTGGATAAAATAACCTTGTTCACGTAAATTAGAATATTCTTTTTTTGCAGTTAAAACATCAACATTTAGTAACGCTTCAATAAAAGGTGAGGTGTCGATGAAATTTGATCGAATAGAGGTATCTAAATGTAAATCTTCTATATAAGTAACATTAGGTAAATGTTTCAATAGGCCTTTCAAAGTAACAGGTGCATAAATCTCCCAATTACTATATTCTGGCTTTTCAATGACTCTTAGCCATGTATCAAATTCATCTTCTTCCCCTTTATATATACTTTGTCCGAAACCTATAGAGGCAACTACATTTGTAAAATCATTCTGAGCTGCAGCGGCCCCCTGCACTTTTAAAATTAATTCAGGTTCACTCATCCCGTATGCACCCATTTGCTTTTCATTCCACGCACGTTGAGCTTCATCAAATAAAATAGTTGGTGGTATTTTACTTTCAACAAACGGCAGTTTAGTTCGTCGGTCAAAATACGCTTTTTTATATGCCAATACACCTTTAATTAATGTTTCACCATCTGCTTCAGTATCAGCATTTGTTAATAAATAAGATAAAACCTTTTCCAAGGGTCCGTTCCCAGTCAAATACACGCCATTAAAACCATCTTTATTGAGATTATACAAGGTATGCAATAGTGCAAGTGTCTTCCCCGCCCCGGGTACCCCAGTAAGTAAAATCAAACGTTTTTTTGTATGAGCTTCAACTGTAAGTTGGTGAAGTACATTTAATACATTCCGCAACTCGTGTTCTGAAATGTTTTTAATCATAGAAAGATCATCTTTCATAAACATATTAAAAGTTGCTTTCAATACATTTTGTGATGGTTCATAAGCGGAATTTGCCCATATGATTGATGAATTATAATCAAGTGGAGTTTTGTTATTTAAGTCATTTATAAGGGCTACTAATCCTTGCCCTTTAATTAAAGTAAATCCATTGGCAGATTCTTTCCTATTCTCATTATTCGTTGTCAATATCAAGACACCTTGAACTTTTAAGTGCATCTTCTGTGTTTCATTATGATACTTCCTCATGAAATTCAAATAGCCATTCAACTGATCTACATCTTGAATTAGCTCTACATCTTTTCTTTTAAACTCTAGTACTAATACTTTTTCGTTAAATAACATAATGACATCTGGTCGCCGATAATTTGTAAATGGTAAGCAATATTCAAATAGAAGAATGCAATGATCGTAAACAGAAGTATTTTGAAACTCGTTAATCAAATAATCATAGCAATCTCCCCAGGATTTCTCCTGTGATGTATTGTATTTAAAGTCTAGACTCTTAGTAAACAAACCTAATTGTTGAACAAAAATACTCCTATTTGCAGTTTTTAGTTGTCCAACCGTATATTCAATAAATTCCTTACGCATTTGCATTCCTCCCATGCCTTAGTTCCTTATTGTAATACCGTAAAACGCTTTGAGTTGCGTCATGGTCACTTCTATCCCTACTTGCTCTAAGCGAACTTTTAATTTGTTATATAGTTTCTCAATCATTGGTAAACGTGCTTGATCATTCCCATGATGAATTTGACGGTGACAATTAGGACATAAGCATACGATGTTAGCAGCTCGATCTAAATCGACTTCTGGAAACTTATTAAAATGAGATATCCCTACGAAATGATGCGCTTCTACATATCTTTGATTTGTTACTTTAGAGATAAATGTTTCATGCCGGGGATCAAATTCACACGTGAAATCCGCACGTATTAAAGAATCTGCGGCTTCTTTGGCGTTTCTTGGATAACGCCCTTTGCCTGTTTCATCAACTACTAGATCTTTTGGGAGTCGAGGCTCATCGATTGGCTCCAGCAACGATTTAAACTGTCCCACAGTTAGTTGATTTAAAGTTTCCTGATAACTCTCTTCATTCTTCTCTAAAAACTCTAAATCATCTTGTAGAAGTAAGTAATCATTAAATTCCTTTACATTTCGATCATTCATAAATACAACAATCTTTTGATATGCCTCTAATAGTTCACGAAAATCTAAAATTAGTTCTTTATCATTTGGCATTTGTTTAGCGTCATAATATTTACCGAAAATATGAGCTTTCTCATAGCCTACTGCTAAATCTCTCTTAGAACCTAAATCAATAGTATCTAAATGAAATTCTTCAGAAACCTCAATCATGGAACGTACAATATTTGCTGTTTGCTGAACTTTTTGACGTCCTATTTTAGCGCCATATTTTTCACGAAAATATGTATATCCTTGATTCAAACTTAAGTAAAAACCCGACATATCTTCTTTGAAAAGGTAGACCAAATAGTAACCGTTGGTCGCAGAAATCGTTACAGAACGATCAAAACAACATATCCAAGGTATCGTCGCCCATACTCCCTGACCAACCGAGGCACTAACATAGTATTTACTTTCATCTAATGACATTGTTTCATTTAGAATCTCAACAATATCATTTCGAACAAAATGTCCCAGTTCATTATCTTTAAAGGATTTTGTTTTTTCAATTGGGTATTCCTCAATTACACGTTTAATGGCTTCATATAAACTGCCATGTGCAAAGTTCATAACATTAACATCTTCCAACTTTAAAGTAGGATTAATAAAATAATCAGCTGGCACACTAAAATACTCAACCACTTTTGATAGAGTCTCCATATCCAAACGTTGTGTACCATTTTCAATTTTATTCAATGCCGTATGGTTTACTTTTATTCCTTTAGCTAATTCCCTAAGATTAACCTTTCTACTTTCCCGTAAATTTCTTAACTTTTCACCTACATGATTCATAATAGTTTCCATAATTATTCCTCCTTGCTAGATTTAGCTTATTGCTTGTACCTGAAATACCGATACGCTTGTTTCGATTTTATATAACTATATATTTACATATTAAATAACTAAAAGCAAGTTAAAACATCAAAAATTATTAAGTATACAAAACCCCATATATAGAAAAATATCTAAATATTTTTGATCAGCACCTAGTCATTTATATATGAAGGGGTGGGGCATGCGTTTCATGCCCCACCCCTTTTTTAAGCCGTTGTTTATCCATTTGGATAGATACGGTTTTTTTGTGTTTTACAGAGACGACAAGCGCAGTGAGAGGAGCGCAGTGAGAGGAGCGCAGTGAGAGGAGCGCAACTATGAAAGGAGGTGAAAGATATGAATGAGTCGTTATCACGTGTGTTGATTGGTGCAAAAGAGTTGAACAAATGGGTAGCAGTTAAGCACCTTACAAACAAACAGCTACGAGGTTTGAATCTAATTGAGCTTGAAGATACAGGACTTCTGCTTGTCCATCGTCATGCTGAAGAAGGGATGTTAATGAAGTTGACATTAAAGGGTTATCTTTACTGCAAGAATTAAAGGGCTGTTGAGACATTGTTGTTTATGTTAGATAAAAATTTCAGGAATCACTAGGAGGAGTTTAATGATGAAGAAACAAGTATGGGAACAATACAACCGTTATTCAGAAATGGCAGATGGAAAGGATGTATCACTTTTGGAGATGCAGATAATCTACAACAATCTTGTTGATGAGTACAAAACCATTGCAGATCAGATTGTAGATTCAATTGACCGTAATGATTATATTGCGTTATCGAAATTGATTGGGCAAAGAAAACAACTAGTTATTGCAATTGATGAAATGGAAGAGTTGTATGGGGATAAATTATTCATGTGTCAAACTGCGAAAAAGCAGATTGCAGATGGATTAACGAGAGGTGCATATTTTGCTGATACCCGCGGTGAAGAAGCCCTCCGAAGTGTGTTTACTAGTTTTGAGAAGATTAATGAGTCCGTGCGCACCGTTGCTGACAAAACAGTGAATGGGACTGCAAGAGCATTCAACTTCGGAAATCAATTGAATTACAAATTTAGTCGTAGTCTATTGTCGCAAACGACAAGTGAATTGCTAAAGCTGGCGAATACCTTCAAGAAACGATTTTAATTCATATTCAAAGGAGTGGATAAGCAAATG
The DNA here is from genome assembly GCF_038007285.1 of Sporosarcina sp. FSL K6-3457. Classification (GTDB taxonomy): domain Bacteria; phylum Bacillota; class Bacilli; order Bacillales_A; family Planococcaceae; genus Sporosarcina. The sequence continues at coordinate 987,795 of NZ_JBBOWX010000001.1, read as the reverse complement.
AATAGAGAGCAACAGCAAAGCAAGAGGAAAGTTGAACCGTTTAATAGTTACCCATCTACACAGTCGTCCCTGCCCAATCTAGTTGTTACACCGTCGGATGCAAAAAGACGTATTGATGATCTTAATGTGTTTGTTCAGAACAGCATGGTCAAAGGAATTGATTACGGGATGATTAGCGGATTTTCTAAACCTACACTTCTGAAGCCTGGTGCTGAAAAGTTGTGTGATGCATTTGGATTTTCAAAAACGGTCGATGTTGTTAATCGCATCGAACAGTGGGAAGTAGGAGTATTTGCATACGAGGTGAAGATGACGCTGACACGCAAAGACAATGGCATCATAGAAGCGGAGGGCTTAGGCTCATGTAATAGTAAGGAAGCCGCCTACCGCCATCAAGACGCATTTACAATAGTCAACACTGTGCTTAAGATGGCGAAAAAACGTGCGCTAATCGATGCTATCCTATCCGCCACACGTGCAAGCGGACTTTTCACACAGGACATTGAGGACTTTCCTAAGCAAACTAACATTAAAGGAGGTGAGGAACAATCAACAAAGTTCCAGCTACAAACGATCTATCATCTTGTTTCAGAAATCAGCATCAGTAATGGCGAAGCTAAAGAGTTGATGATGATTTTGTACAACGTCGAACACAGTACGAAGTTATCAAAGAAACAAGCCCATAATTTCATTCAAGATCTGCTTCTATTACAGAACTCAAGAAAGAAGGGCTGAAGTTGAATCAGTCGACATACTGAAAGCCCATCGATTGCGGTTGCAGTCAATGGGCTATTTATATTGCAATGAAGATGAGATTATCCCCCGATAACCTCATCTGAAAACAAATTAAATACATCTTCACTTTAACTTATCATGCGTTTCACATTCAAGTAGGAGGGACATCATCGTCTCTCCTTTTTGCATTCAACAATACACCTAAAATTGGAGGAATTACTAATGAAAGCATTCGATAAAGCTACATTCAAACTACTTCTTGCCACTACAATCCGTGAAAAGGAAGATGGGTATGTTGTCAGCGAAATCTTTAACCGTTATCCATCTGCACAAGAACTTCTTGATATCACTGAGGAAGAGCTTCTAAACATCAAGGGAATCGGAAAAGTAAAAGCACATCAGATTATTGCGGCATTGACATTGGCGCGAATGAATCCTTGCCCGATAGAAGAGCGTTTTACAATTCGCTCTCCACAGGATGCATATGACTATTTAAAAGACATGCAGTACCTAACCCAAGAACATTTTGTTGTGCTAGGTTTAAATGTAAAGAATGAAATCATCTTCAGAGAAACAGTGTTCATCGGTTCGTTGAATTCATCCATCGTGCATCCTAGGGAGACGTTCAAGCATTTGATTCGCCGTAGCTGTGCAAGTGCAATTGTTGGGCATAACCACCCGAGCGGCAACCCAACCCCAAGTCCTGAAGATATTGAAGTAACGAAAAGATTGGTTGAAGTAGGTAATGTAGTTGGTATTGAAGTTCTTGACCATATCATCGTCGGTTTCGAAAAGTACGTTTCCTTAAAGGAAAAGGGATACATGTAATCAATATATAAAGAAAAGAGACAGCGATTATTTGCTGTCTCTTCATCTTTTTTCTTAATGGGCGAACTTATTCATTTTCTATTGCTTTTCCGCAGTAATCCACAATCATGCAACAATAGAACACCGTTATTTCACGGTTTTCTTTTAAGGACAGCAATTTGCTTAATATCTTTTTAAAACAAATCAGCTTTGCCTCTTTTAAATACAGGAGGTTTATGCCAATTGTAACATTGAATTCATATATATAATTCCCTTTTGCTGATTGTAGAGATTACACTATATCACTCTACGCGCGGACTCCACTAGTGTTATTCTTATTGGATGGAGAGTCCAATTGGAGAATATGTTGATTGGTGTGCTCTTCTACTGGACTGGCATGTTCCATATAGATTGCTATCATGTATTACCGCTGGATCCTTTGTAGGAAACGCATTGAACATCGATAATGTTAATGCTAAAATTGTATTACGACTTATTACCAATGATTGTCCTCTGTTCTACCAAAACAGGGACAATCTTTTTTTGTATCTTCGCAACATTTAATGATGGGAGTTTTACATCACCGATTAGCAACTCTTTTGTACCTATAGTTGTCCTTAAAAGTTTTCTTCTTTTTCGAAAAGTCGACTCTGCATACTTCGCTCTACATGTGGTTACTCCAAACAAATGTATTTCTGTTGCAAAAGATACTAACGCTTCCTTCATACTGATTTTTAATGAAGGAGTATTATTGATTCTATTAATTACTTCCATTAACGATGTGTATTTGATGCCATCGCTCAATCCATTACGATTTAACCCACGTTGTAATATTTTAATGGCATTATCTATTTTCACTACCTCTATCGCAGACCTTTTTGGACAAAGCATTCTAATCTCATCATCGGAAAGTTCAATCTCGTACCTTAATATCCCTGAAGACACCTTTTGATGTATATCCTTATTTGGATAGTCTTTACCTTGTTGAACCTCTGCTTCTTTGTTATAAAGCTTCTCTTTTCTTTTAGAAGCCTTCCACTCAACAGTTTCAACTGTATTACTACCTTTTGCACAATACAGATTAATTTTATATTTAGAGATTGTAGCATTGGACATTACCTTTAGATAATGCTCAACGTTACTCCCTACTTGAAAGTTCTTGCACACATGTAATTTTTCAACTGTCCAACCATGAGCATCAGGTATCCTTACTACCTGTAATTGAAGTTGCTCTGCAATATACTTTCGTAGCTTCTTAAAAAACTTCGGTATATCTTTATTCTTTAGTTCGTAAACATTTGAACCGTATAAAAACGTTGGAATAGATACTTCGACCTTTAGCCAATAAGAATTCGGGTCATCCTCTTTATACGTATATCTGATAAATGGACTTCCCTTTTTGCTACTATCATGTATTTTCTTAAAGATTGTTTTGGAACTATTCTTTTTAGAATTACATGAGGAGTTTGTTTGAGTCCATTGAATTAAATCAATTTCTTGTCTACTCAACGTGACTTTAATCCCGACTTTAATTGTGTCAAACATAGCTTTGGCCGCTCCCTTCGTAGATAGTTCCGCACGTATTACAGAGTAACTGCTTAGATAACCAAATAGCACCACCTCACTTTATGTGCTATGTTACCACACCTATATTTTAAAAATCAATACCCTTGTCGATTTTTAAAATTGGTGATATGATGAAATTACAAATTTTGAAGGAGGTCTTTTGTAATTGGATAAAATCACATTAAATCAAACACACTTATCGGATTTATTTCTTCTTCCAATCGGAAAAAAAGTGCGTTATATCAGAGAAATCTTACTTAAAGAATATGGTAATGATTTCAGCGGAAAAAGTGTTGCTAACAGAGTTCAGATTATTGTCCCCTCGACTCTTGCATTAATTGAAAAAGGTAAAACAAAAGATATCCCTTCACAAGCCCTTTTTGCAATATCTAAAGACTTTGGACTTGATATCAATATGTTCTTTGATGATTTTTATACTAATAATAACTATTCAGAAGTTACTTTTACTCCAAAGATTTTCTTGGAGGAACAAAAAGTTTATGCAGAACAAAATGAACATAAACGAAAAAGCAAAATGGATTCAAATCCATTGCTCGAAACTACATTTCAAGTAAAAGTAATAGTAAGCAAAATTGCTTCTAATAGTGATGAACAGTTATGTTTTATGACTAAGAGTAAAGAAAAATATGGAGACAATGAATTGGTGACTTTACTTTCGCAAATTATCAGTCAAACTAATTCACTAGATGTTTCTAACAACAAAGATCTTATAGAAGAAATACGCACTTCTATGCCACTTGACCTTGCATACGATTTTTTAATGCACTCAAAAAATTCTTTAGCAGGGTTCCCATGGTACTCCTATGAATCAAAACTCAATAGTGACAGTCAAGGTTTTACTGACGCAAGAATATATACAGAAATGCTTCAGAAAGAATTAAAAAAGATTAAAGAGGAGTGAATCCCATGAATTCTGCCTTTAGTGATTCTGAAATGGCATCTTTTGAAGATCTATTTTATAAATCTTTAAATAAAGCACTAATATCATCCAAACATGCATTTTCTAATAACGAATGGATGACATTAAAAGATAGTGCAAAATACGCCGGGGTTTCCTATAACACTTTTATGAAATTCCGGGAATTAGGATTAAAGATATGTGAAATAGATGGCGTGAAAAGGGTATCACGTAGGGAAATAGATAAGTTTTTAGAAAGTCACAGCTTCTAATCATTATAGAGAGAGGATTTATCTTTAGATTCGATATATACTATCGCTAGAGGTAAATCCTCTCTTTAATCAATTGCCCCCGCAACTGGTTCAGGAGGAATTATCATGGCAAAGAAGAAAGTATCACCTATCAGAGGCTACAAGCTGAAAGACGGTACAGTACGTTACGAGTTTCCTGTTTATTTAGGCGTTGATCCGCTAACGGGCAAACAAAAGCGCACAAAGAAGCGTGGCTTTAAAACACAGCAAGAAGCGAAGCTAGCATTAGCTCGTATTCAGCTTGATGTTGCAAACGGTACGTATCAACAAGAACGTCCTGAAACGTATCAGGAGGTTTACAACCTATGGGTAACGCAATATGAGAAGACTGTTGAGGAAAGTTCATTTGTAAAAACAACAGGCCTTTTCAGGAATCATATACTTCCTGCTATGGGTGCTTATAAAATTGAAAAGATCCATGTACATGTTTGTCAAAAGCACGTGAATGAATGGGCTATGAAGTTGAAAAGATTCCGCATGGTAAAATCATATGCGGCGAAGGTGTTGGATTTTGCGATTAAGTACGGCTATATACAAACCAATCCGTTTGCGCACGTAGAAATGCCCACCACCGCCTCTAGGAAGTCTATCGTAGATGATGAAGATGAGGCGGAGAACTTCTACACGCGAGAGCAGCTAATCCAGTTCTTATCATGCTTAGAACAGGAAAGTAACTACAAGGCTTATGCCCTATTTCGATTACTAGCGTTCAGCGGTATGCGTAAAGGCGAGGCACTAGCTCTTACATGGAAGGACCTAAACTTCACAACAAACGAGCTACGTATCAATAAGGCCCTTTCACGGGGTAAGGATAACAAGCTATATGTGAAATCTACAAAAACAGGTGTTGCCCGTACGATTAAAATGGATGATAATACAATGGCTATTTTAAAAGTGTGGAAGAAGAAGCAGAAGCAGGATTATCTAGTGCTGGGCTTTAATACGTTGCAACCTAAGCAACTCATCTTCAGCAATGAGCTAAACGAGCACATGCAGCCCACAAAAACGCGCAAGTGGATTGTGCATGTACAGGAGAAATACAAGTTAGACAAAATCACAACACATGGTTTGCGTCACACACATTGTTCATTGCTATTTGAGGCGGGAGCCAGTTTGAAAGAAGTGCAGGATCGTTTAGGGCATAGTGATATCCAAACGACGATGAACATCTACACACATGTTACGCAGAAGGCGAAAGAGGAAGCAATACTGAAGTTCGCTAACTATATTGAGATGTAGATTTACTGACTACGTTTGACTACGCTTTTGACTACGTTCGATTGATAATGAATGATATTATATGAAACACGGCAAAAGAAAAAACCCTTGTATATCAAGGGTTTTGACGCTCATTGAAATTCAATGAAATTGTAAAATGGAAGCGGCGGGAGTCGAACCCGCGTCCAAAGGCCCTAACACTTAAGCGTCTACGCGTGTAGATTGACTATTAGGCTTCGCACATTAGTAGCCGGCAATCAGGGCGTCCTGTGTGCTATTCTGCGAATCTCTTCCAGCTGCCTCAGAAGGCAACAGCTGTCGTATCCCACTTAGAGTGAGCCCTGCAATGCTACATGGGCGATAGAACTACAAGGCAGATTCAACAGCTTACGCTGCGAATGCTAGGTTGTTGTTTGTTTTGCCTGTTATTATAAGGTGTCGTTTCTGACGGAGCCGAACCCTCCGACGCGCAACTCAAGCTCAGACTACCCCTGTCGAATCCGTAACGCCCCCGTTATGAGGAGGTCAGGATGACCTTAATAGCGAAGCTAAAAAAGGTTTCTGAACTGACTTACTGTACTTATCATACCGCATTTTCACCTAAAAATCAATCCCGTTGTCTATCCTTCAAGACCCGAGCCATTTCACGCTTAGCATCCTTCTTCTTAAGGTCCTCACGTTTATCGTAATCTTTCTTACCCTTACCAACGCCAATCAGCACTTTTGCGAAACCATCTTTCAGATACATCTTCAGCGGCACAATCGCAACGCCCTGCTGTTTTGTTTCGACAAACAATTTACTAATTTGTTTTTTATGCAACAATAGCTTTCTCGAACGAGTTGGGTCATGGTTGAACTGGTTTCCGTGATCGTATGGACTAATATGCATATTGGAAATCCACGCCTCGTTATCACGGATACGCACAAAGGCGTCTCGTAGCTGCACTTTACCGTTACGGATTGACTTGATTTCCGTTCCTTGTAGCACGATACCCGCTTCAATTGTTTCTTCAATCGCGAAATCGTGATTCGCTTTTTTATTAACCGCAACAACTTTCCCTTGGCCTTTCGCCATCTCTTTCACCCCTTAATCAAATACCATCCTATGTAGGTTGAAGTATTAATATCCATGTAGGAACCTAGCGAAGGCGCCTTAAAAGGGGGAGCCGAAGTCATAAGACTGGTAGCGAAGCTACTTGGCTTATGGCGGGAGGCATTCCCCGAAGCGCCGCAGCGGTATTCAATGGAATCATTCTTTCAACCTACATAGATTTATTTTTTCTTTTTAGGCTTAGCTTTACCTTTTTTAGCAACACTCTCATAAAACTTCTTCTTTTTATTATACGTACCCGACTTCTTTTTGTCTTTTGACTTATCATCAGGTTTACCACTGCCACCGCGGCCCTTTTTCTCTGCGTGAATCACTTTCGGCGTTTCCCTGCGCGCACGATGGAAGGATTGCTTCATGCCAACAATTTCAAAATCAATTGCCGATTCCTCTGGTTTCACGGCAGCTACTTTAACCGTAACTTCATCACCGAGACGGAATTGCTTGCCTGTATGCTCACCAATCATCATCATTTGTCTATCATCAAAACGATAATAATCGTCCGTCATATAACTCACATGGACAAGTCCTTCGATTGTGTTCTCCAGTTCAATAAATAGCCCGAAATTCGTAACCGACGAAATCACACCTTCGAATTCCTCGCCGATTTTATCCAACATGAATTGCGCTTTTTTCAACGACTCCGTATCGCGTTCTGCTTCAACCGCACGGCGTTCGCGTTCAGATGTATGATCTGCAATATCAGGCAATCTGCCGCCCCACTCTGCAGTCGTTTGTGGCGAAACGTCTTTTTCAATTAAATACTTGCGAATCAAGCGATGGACAATTAAGTCAGGGTAACGACGAATTGGCGCTGTGAAATGCGTATAGTACTCCGTCGATAATCCGAAGTGACCTAGGCTTTCATCTAAATACTTCGCCTGTTGCATCGAGCGTAACAGCATCGTCGAGATGACCGTTTCTTCCGGCAAGCCCGCAATCGATTCTACAATTTCCTGCAAGGCACGTGGATGTACTTTATTACCCGTACCCTTAACAACTACGCCGAAATTCGTTAAGAACTCGAAGAATCGTTGTAGCTTCTCGGCTTTCGGATCTTCGTGAATACGGTACAGGAATGGCACTTGCAACCAATGGAAATGCTCCGCAATCGTTTCATTCGCCGCAAGCATGAACTCCTCAATGAGGCGCTCCGAAACTGTACGCTCCATAATGACAACGTCTGTTGGCCATCCTTTGTCATCCACAAGAATTTTCGATTCCTTGAAATCGAAGTCGATAGCACCACGGTCCATTCTCTTCTGCTTCAAAATAGCCGCTAAGTCCGCCATATGATTAATCATCGGCACAACATTGGCATATTGGGCAGATAGTTCTTCATCTTTTTCTTCGATAATTTTATACACTTCAGTGTACGTCATACGTTCCTTCGAACGAATCACACTTTCGAAAATTTCATGGTCTGTCACTTTACCGTTGCGGTCGATGGTCATTGTACAAGACAATGTCAATCGATCCACACCTGGGTTCAGTGAACAAATCCCATTCGATAATTTATGTGGTAGCATTGGAATAACTCGGTCTGTTAAATACACACTAGTACCACGGTCGAAAGCATTGTCATCCATCGGCGAGTTTTCCGTTACATAATAGCTGACGTCTGAAATATGAACAGATAACAAATAAGACCCATCATCATTTTTCACAACTGAAATCGCATCATCCAAGTCTTTTGCATCCGCGCCGTCAATCGTAATCGTTAGCTCTTCCCTCAGGTCATGCCGGTTGATTAAATCCTTTTCTTGCACTTCATCGTGAATATTATTCGTCTGTTGCAGCACTTCTTCAGGGAATTCCACTTCGATGCCGTGCTTATGAATGATTGAAATGATGTCCACGCCAGGGTCATTTTTGTGCCCCAGAATTTGTGTCACCATACCTGTCATGGACTTTAATTCACTTGGCCAATCAGTAATTTCAACGACGACCTTATGACCATCTACCGCATCAAGCGCATCACCTTTTGCGATAAAAATATCCATTGGCAACTTTTTACTATCAGGAATCACAAAGCCAAATCCTTTATTATGCTGATAGGTACCAACCACTTTTGTCGTTTTACGTTCTACAACACGACTAATCGTTCCTTCGCGTCGATCACCCGACGTACCATTTGTCACACGAACAAGAACGATATCCCCGTCCATTGCGCCATTCACTTCATGTGGGGGAATGAAAATATCATCCATTCCTTCCGTTTCCGGTGCGACGAAGCCAAAGCCTTTCGCATGCCCGATAAATTTTCCGCGGACAAGATTCATACGCTCGGGTACACCGTAACGATTCGTTCTAGAACGAATAATTTGCCCTTTTTGTTCAAGATGAACAAGCATTTTGACAAGTTCCTTGAATTCCGCTGCTTGCTCAAATCCCATTAACTCTTGGATTTCCTGCACAGTCAACGGTTTATATGACTCGTCTTTCATGATAGATAGCAATTTTTGTTGCATATCTTGGTCGAAATTATCCAAATTACATCACTCCTTTATTTACCTAGCATTAGCATTTGTCTCATTGTTCACACGTTCCAGTCCAATGATTCCAAAAATGCAAAAATATCTTCATGCAGCTGTACTTTTTCTGGTCCTAGTGTAATGACATGGCCTGATTGTTCGTACCATTTTAGCTGTTTGTCGTCGGATTCCGCGTTATCGTAAATAACATTGGCCGAGTTTGGATCGATGACCTTATCGAGTGACCCTTGCGTAACGAACAGCGGCGCATAGATGTGATCAACATGTTCACGTACATCGTAAATGAGCGCACGTAGATCTGCGAGGGATGGCATCGATTGTTGCTGCAATACTTCCATATCCTTTTCGATTTGTTGCTCATCTTTTCCTTCATATTTCTTATATTCCCGTGCATATGATAGGACACCCTCGTACATAATATCCGTCGTTTTCATCGACATCGGTGCACACATTGTGACAATTCCCTTTACAGGCATGTTATACCCTAATTTCAATGAAAATACGCCACCTAATGATAAACCTGCCACTGCAATTTCATCGTAGCCGGCTTCCTTTAACTGATTATACCCTGTTAAGACATCTTGCCACCACTCTGCAGGACCCGTTTGTATCAATTCCTCTGGCGGCACACCATGCCCTTTGTAATGAGGAGCAAGTGACGTATAGCCTTTCTTTTCAAGAAAGCGTCCAAGCATCCGCACGTCTGCTGAAGTACCCGTGAATCCATGTAGTAGCAAAACCGCACGCTTCCCCGTTTCTATAAAAAATGGTTTAGGTTGAGAGATTCGCATATTAAAGTTCCTTTCTATCAATTATGCCTTGGCATAATTGCGTCCGGATTTTTTTCGAGCTCGCTCGAAAAGTTCCCCTAAAAATCCGTGACATCCGCCGGAGGCTTTATCTAAGTTCAGCAGGGCTTTTCTGCTGGACTTAGATAAAAAACGCCCGACCAGTCGGAAGGTCAGGCGTTTATAAAATATATTCACTTAGAATTTCATAATTAGAATTGCCAAGACAAAAAGTAAAATAGCTAATGCCAAGGTCACCCGTTGAAGAACAAGATCAAGACCACGTGCTTTTTGTTTACCGAAAAGTTGTTCAGCTCCACCAGAGATGGCTCCTGAAAGACCCGCACTTTTTCCAGATTGTAATAATACAACAACGATCATAGCTAGCGCAACGATTACCAGTAGTACCATCAATACTTCATGCATATTGTTCCACCTCCTGATTAAAACTCACAACAATCTTTATTTTACCAAAAATAAGCTACCGACACAACCTTTTGTTCTACAATTCGTTTTTATGAATGAACGGCAGGTAAGCAGAGGCTTGAAAGCCACCTTTTCACTAGATCATTTTCGGTTCGCTTTTCGGCGAACTATTCAGGACATAATTACCAAGGAGGAATTGAAGTTCATTTCTAGACATACTTTTTCGGTCATCTTGTTATGAATAGTGACCTATCGCGTACCTGCAATGCTTAAGTGAAAAATACAGTTGCTTGGAAAGAAAAGAATAGACAACTTTCTATAGAGACTATAAGTGCCCGAAGATGCAATTTCGAGCACTTTGGCACGTTGTACAAGGTGTTCCTTTCTTACTTTTCAGCAAATTCTATAAGAAAGTTATACTTTTTAAAATAATAATAGAAAAGACCATGCTGAAAACTTTGGCGGCCTTCTCTAGTTAAGAAACCCTCTGTTCCCTCGTTCTCAAAAGCATTAGCACTTCGCGTACAAGTGTTTTTAGTGAGTGACAGATGAACGACCACCATACGATTACCGAAAATATGCATAAAAACATTACGGCTATTGTATAGAAATCGTTCAATCCAAAGCGAAACAAAAACTACTTTACACAGAGCACCTAGTGTTTGATTCAGTTATTCTTTGGTTAATCAACAGACGTGACTCTATGCGGTAGTATTTCTTTCCTATAAAAAACCCCACCAGAGAGTCTCCTGCAGTAGACTCCCCAAGTGGGATTTTCATCGCAATTATTTTTTCAAGTTATAGAAAGTTTTAGCACCAAGGTATTCAGCAGTGTCGTCAAGCTGATCTTCGATACGAAGCAATTGGTTATACTTCGCAACGCGATCCGTACGTGACGGAGCACCTGTCTTGATTTGACCAGCGTTTGTTGCTACTGCGATATCAGCAATCGTTGTATCTTCTGATTCACCAGAACGGTGAGAGATAACAGCTGTATAGCCCGCGCGTTTCGCCATTTCGATTGCATCAAACGTTTCCGTCAATGTACCGATTTGGTTCACTTTAATAAGGATCGAGTTACTGATACCTTCTTCAATTCCGCGTGACAATTTCTCAGTGTTTGTAACGAACAAGTCATCACCAACAAGTTGAACTGTTTTGCCAAGGCGTTCTGTCAATAGCTTGTGACCAGCCCAGTCGTTTTCGTCCAAACCATCTTCGATTGAAATGATTGGGTATTTTTCGCACATTTCAGCATACCAATCAACCATTTCAGCAGACGTTTTCACGATGCCTTCGCCTGAAAGATTGTATGTGCCGTCTTCTTTATTGTAAATTTCAGATGCTGCAACGTCCATCGCAAGAAGTACTTCTTCGCCTGGCTTGTAGCCTGCTTTTTCGATTGCTTCGATGATTGTAGACAATGCTTCCTCGTTAGATGATAGGTTCGGAGCAAATCCGCCTTCATCACCAACTGCAGTATTCAAGCCTTTTGACTGCAATACAGCTTTCAAGCTATGGAAAATTTCAGTACCCATGCGAAGACCGTGGCGGAATGATTCTGCGCCAACTGGCATAACCATGAATTCTTGAATGTCGACGTTGTTATCCGCGTGCTCTCCACCATTCAAAATGTTCATCATTGGAACCGGCAATTGTTTTGCATTGACACCACCAAGGTATTGGTAAAGTGGAATGTCAAGGTAGTCTGCAGCTGCACGAGCAACAGCCATTGATACGCCAAGGATTGCGTTAGCGCCCAATTTCCCTTTATTCGGAGTACCATCAAGTTCGATTAATGCTTTGTCAATCGTTACTTGGTCAAGGACAGAGTAAACTTCTTCAAGCTCGTCAGCGATCACATCATTGACATGCTCAACTGCTTTTAGAACTCCTTTACCCAGGTAGCGCTCTTTGTCGCCATCACGTAGTTCAACAGCTTCATATTCACCTGTTGAAGCACCAGATGGAACGATTGCACGACCAAATGCACCGCTCTCCGTAAATACTTCAACCTCTACCGTTGGATTTCCTCGTGAATCAAGTACTTCTCTTGCCTGGATAATTGTAATAACTGGCATGTCAGTCTCCCCTTTTTAAAATAATGGTGTGCCGGTCATTTCTGCCGGTTGTTCAAGCTCTAATAATTTTAACATTGTTGGTGCTAGGTCTGCGAGTATACCGCCTTCACGTAGCACGATATCCGACTTTGTCACGATAACTGGCACAGGATTTGTTGTATGTGCAGTCATCGGCCCTCCGTCCAGAGTTGTCACTTCATCCGCATTGCCGTGATCAGCCGTGACAATTGCCGAACCACCTTTTGCATGCAATGCATCAATGATTTTACCTAAGCAAGTATCGACCGTTTCAATCGCTTTAATCGTTGGCTCAAGCATTCCGCTATGTCCGACCATATCCGGATTCGCAAAATTCAAGATAATCGCATCAAAACGATCGGCTTCAATGCCTTCAATCAGTGCTTCTGTTACTTCAAATGCACTCATTTCCGGCTTCAAGTCATAGGTTGCGACTTTCGGCGAAGCGATTAAAATTCGCTCTTCACCTGCGAACTTCTCTTCTCTGCCACCACTCATGAAGAAAGTGACGTGTGGATATTTCTCTGTTTCTGCGATACGCAGCTGCGTCAATCCATTATGAGCAATCACTTCACCAAGTGTGTTCTCTAAGTTTTGACTGTTGAAAACAACATCTGCAACAACTTCATCACTATAATGTGTGAATGTGACAAACTTCAAATCTGTAAACTTATTAGTACCTGTATCAAAACCGTCAAATGTAGCATCCGTAAATGTACGTGATAGCTGAATCGCGCGATCCGGACGGAAGTTAAAGAATACAACTGCATCTCCATCCTCAACAGTTGCCACTGACTTGCCCTGCTCTTCAATGACGAAAGGCAAGACAAACTCATCATGCAAACCTTGCTCATACGATGCTGTAATCCCCGCTGCTGGTGTTGCGGCAGTTAAAGCTGTCCCATCCACAATGGCATGATAGGCTTTTTCCACACGTTCCCAACGCTTATCACGGTCCATTGCATAATAACGGCCTGAAATGCTAGCAAATTGACCAACACCTAGTTCCTGCATGACAGCCTCTGTTTTCTCTACATACTCCAAAGACGTTTGCGGTCCTACATCGCGACCATCTAAAAACGCATGGACGAACACTTTATCCAGTCCATTTTGTTTAGCTAGACGCAACAAAGCAAACAAATGCTCATAATGGCTATGTACGCCACCGTCAGACAGCAACCCCATTAGATGAAGTGCGGAGTCATTCTTTTTCGCATGGGCAATCGCCCCTAGCAATGCTTCATTGTCAAAGAACTCTCCATCTCTAATGGATTTATTGACACGCGTTAAGCTTTGGTAGACAATACGACCGGCTCCAATATTGAGATGCCCCACTTCCGAGTTCCCCATCTGACCATCTGGAAGCCCTACCGCTTCGCCACAAGCTGTTAACGTAGAGTGCGGGAAGTTATTCCAAAGACGGTCGTAATTCGGCTTATTCGACTGCGCAACTGCATTACCAAGTTTTTCATCCCGAAGACCAAAGCCATCTAGGATGATTAATGCGACTGGACTTTTACTCATTGTGCGCCAGCCTCTACTAATTTCAAGAATGATGCTGGTTCAAGACTTGCACCGCCGACAAGTGCACCGTCGATATGTTCCATCGAAAGAAGCTCTTCGATATTATCTGGCTTCACGCTACCGCCGTACTGAATGCGGATGCTCGCTGCCACTGTTTCACTGTATAGTTCGCCAACTGTTGCACGGATTGCGCCACATACTTCATTCGCATCTTGTGCAGTAGCTGTTTTTCCTGTACCAATTGCCCAAATTGGCTCATATGCAATGACTGCTTGTGTCGCTTGTTCTGCACTGATGCCTTTAAATGCTTTTGTCACTTGTGCTGCTACTAGCTCAACAGTTTGGCCTGCTTCGCGCTGTTCAAGTGTTTCACCTACACAAACAAGTGGTGTTAGGTTGTATTCGAATGCTGCATGTACTTTGCTGTTAACAGACTCATCTGTTTCATTGAAATATTGACGACGCTCTGAGTGACCTAGAACGACATAACCAACACCAATACTAACTAGCATCGCTGGGCTAATTTCCCCTGTAAATGCGCCTTCTTTTACATCGTGCATCGTTTGTGCACCAATGCCTAAAGCTGAACCTTCTGTTAGCTGTGCTAGCTCTGAAAGGTATAAAGATGGCGGACAAATAACAGCTTCCACGTTATCTGAAACCGGAACCTTGCCTTTTACTTCCTCAACAAAGCTTTTCGCCTCTTCAACAGTCTTGTACATTTTCCAGTTACCTGCAATAATTCGTTTACGCAAATCGATTCCCCCTCTTCAGTTATCGTTTAGTGCAGAAACACCTGGTAAATCTTTGCCCTCCATAAATTCAAGAGAAGCACCTCCACCAGTCGAAATATGATCCATTTTATCGCCTACACCAAACTTTTCAACAGCCGCAGCTGAATCGCCGCCGCCAATGACTGTATAGCCTGCTGTGACTGCCATTGCTTGTGCAACACGCTTCGTTCCACCTGCAAACGGCTCCAGTTCAAACACACCCATTGGACCATTCCAAATAATCAATTTTGATTCTTCAATTACTTTTGCATACAATTCAGCTGTTTCAGTCCCAATATCAAGACCTTCCCAATCAGCAGGAATCGCGTCATTTTTCACGACTTTCGTATTCGCATCTTTCGAAAAATCGTCTGCAATCGTTACATCTATTGGAAGGTACAAGTTAACACCGTTATCTTTTGCCTTTTGAATAAATGATTTTGCTAAATCAATTTTATCTTCCTCAAGTAAAGACTTGCCGATTTCATAGCCTTGCGCTTTCAAAAATGTATAAGCCAAGCCGCCACCAATAATCAAGTTATCCACTTTGTCGAGCAAGTGATTGATAACACCGATTTTGTCTTTTACTTTTGCCCCACCAATGATCGCCGTGAATGGGCGCTCTGGCGTAGACAACGCTTTCCCAAGTACATCTAATTCTTTTTCAATTAACAAGCCTGATACAGCCGGGATATAGTCCGCGATACCCGCAGTAGATGCGTGCGCACGGTGTGCAGCACCGAATGCGTCATTGACAAATACATCTGCAAGGTTTGCAAAGCTTTTTGCTAAATCAGCATCGTTCTTTTCTTCACCCGCATGGAATCGTACATTTTCAAGAAGGACGATATCGCCATTGTTCATTGCAGCAATCGCTTGTTCTACTTCTTCTCCAATCGAAGAATCAAGTTTCACAACCGGTTTTCCAATCAGCTCAGCCAACTTTTCGCCGGCAGCTGTCAATCGCATATCCTCGTTCACTTCACCGTTTGGGCGACCGAGGTGACTGGCAAGAATAACTTTTGCTCCCTGCTCTACCATGTATTCAATTGTTGGGAGTGCAGCCCGAATTCGTGTATCATCTGTTACTTGCCCATTTTCCATCGGCACATTGAAATCCACACGGCAAAATACGCGTTGTCCTTCAAGCTGCAAATCCTTCATCGTCTTTTTTGACTTCATGAAATATGCCCACCTCCAAGTTTATTTACCTCAAAAAAAGGAGGAACGGGGTAATCCCCCGCTCCTCATTACCCAACTTTATTATAAGCGGTATCTATTTTATTGGCTATATTTATCAGCGAAAGTGCCGCTGATAAATATAGCAAGCCTCCGGCGGATGTCACAAATTTTGTAAGGAGTTAATTGAGCCCTGCTCAATTCAAAATCTGGACGCAATTACGCCAAGGCGAAATTGATTTAAAGATTTATCAGCGAAAGTGCCCGTTGATAATTATAGTCCTTTGCTGTGCATGTAAAGTGCAAGGTCGATACAACGAGCAGAGTAGCCTGATTCGTTGTCATACCAAGAAATAACTTTTACCATGTTATTTGCAAGAACCATTGTTGACAAGCCATCGATTGTTGAAGATGCTGTGTTGCCGTTATAGTCTCTTGAAACAAGTGGTAATTCATTGTAAACAAGAACGCCAGCTAGTTCGTTTTCAGATGCTTCTTTAAGAGCTGCGTTTACTTCTTCTACTGTTACGTCTTTTGCAAGATCAGCAACAAAGTCAACAAGTGAAACGTTTGGTGTTGGTACGCGAACTGCCATACCATCCAATTTACCTGCCAATGCTGGGATAACTTTTGTTACTGCAGATGCAGCACCAGTAGTTGTTGGAATCATGTTTTCAGCAGCTGCACGTGCACGACGGTAGTCGCTATGTGGCAAGTCTAAGATTTTTTGGTCATTCGTGTAAGAGTGAACAGTTGTCATCAAACCACGCTCGATACCAAACTTATCGTTCAATACTTTTACGATTGGTGCAAGACAGTTTGTCGTACATGATGCATTCGATACGATTTTGTCTTCTGCTGCGTTGTATGATTCATGGTTAACACCCATAACAAGCATTGGAATATCGCCTTTTGCTGGAGCTGACAAGATAACACGTTTCGCGCCCGCTTCAATGTGCTTGTTCAGTCCTTCGCGGTCTGTGAATACACCTGTTGAATCGATAACAACATCGATGCCAAGCTCTCCCCATGGAAGATCTGCAGGGTTTCTTTCAGCAAGTACTTTAATATTTTTACCGTTGACAACTAGGTTACTGCCTTCAGAACTAATTTCTGCTGCGTTAACACCGTGTACTGAGTCATATTTCAAAAGGTGAGCAAGCATTGCTGCATCTGTTAAATCGTTGATTGCAACGATTTCAATTTCCTCTTGTTGCAAAGCTTCGCGGAATACTTTACGTCCAATCCGTCCAAATCCGTTAATAGCAAGTTTCAAAGTCATAATAATTCCCTCCGAATGGTTTTTTATATTTTTTAAAACATTAATCCACTTTAACCTATTCCCTAATAAGTGAAGCTTTAACCCTCAAAAAGTGGTTACTTGGTGATTAACTTCAGCATTTCATTTGCTGCACCTTCATCAGTTACCAAAATGGTTTGTTTCGGTGCACTTGCCATATAGGCCATGATTGCTTCCGCCTTACTACTACCACCTGCCACCGAAATGATGAGTGGAATTCGCTCTAAATGACTTGTCTGAATACCAACTGTACGTATTCGATGAACGACATGGCCATCCTTATCGAAATAATAACCGAATGCTTCACCGATAGCTCCACTTCTTTGAAGCAACTGCTGTTCTTCTTCTGGCGAATTGCGCAAGACAGCCATGGTCTGAGCATCGCCAATTCCATGTAAAACACAATCCGCTGTTTCATAAAGGCTAAGCATTTTCACAACAAATGGTTCATTGCGAAACGCCTTTTGCGCTTCTTCGCTTAACGACTCTGGGTAATAAAATGTACTATATGTACCCCCACATGCCTCCGCAAAAGAAGCTGCGATCACATTTGCTTGTAAACCGATATCGTCACCGACACCGCCTCTTGCGGCGATAAACAACTGATCAGTCGTGTCGCTAAATTTTTCGATATGAGAAGGTATCGAGGCAATTGTACTGCCACCAGTGACGGCTACAATCTTACCATCCCCAATTTCAGTGCTAAATTGCTTTGCTGCCTCCATGCCCAATAAACTTTTAGCAGTAGAGTCACCATCCATATCGCAATCTCCAGCAACAACTTTGACAGAGCGAATACCTAAAAAATCCGTTAACCCTTTGGCAATCGATGCGCGGCCCGACCAGTCTTCCATAGTGGATTCTAGCGTTTGCAAGACTGAACTGCCTTCAGTTGTAATCGATGCTCCCTCTTTCGCCACATGAATCAGATTCTGTGCTCGAAGAATATCCATCATTGTTCGTGTTTCTCGTTCCGAAAGACCAGCTATCTGACCGAGTGGACGTCTTCCGATTGGACCAGACATTTTAATAAGCTTCAACATCCGATATCTTTGCTGCATCAGTTCCACCATTTCAGGTACGAGTTTCCTTTGCGCTTCCATCATAAAGTCCAATTGTTCCTCCCTTCAGTCAACAAGGACATATAACGTCCCATCAAACTGAAAAATGTCCCACATAGAACAAAAAAATATTTCTAACTCAATTGTATACCATCTTCTTCTACTTTTCAACAAAAAAAATCAGTTTTCAGAATAAACCAATGACATCTACGTAACCGATTGAACCATACAATAATATTTTGTCGTCTTTTGCAATGACGGGAATCATAAGCATATATTTCTCATGGCTCACATCATCCAATTCAATATTAACCTCGTCCCAGGTAAGCGGAAAATCTTCCTGCACCAGTTTCATCATCAACTTCGCTTCATCACAAAGATGACAATTCGGTTTTGTATAGAATGTTACATGCATAATCAGCACCTCTGGAATTTTAGGATAGCTTTAGTATAGATGAAGAGTGGATGGTGTGCATAGGATACTGCTTTATAATCAATCACGCCATAGCGTGATTGCGTCCGGATTTTTTTCGAGCTTGGGGCCTACAGGAGGTAGGTCATGCAGTCGTTGCGACAGGACGTCGCGCACTTAGACTGCCTTCTTAAGCTCCCCTAAAAATCCGTGACATCCGCCGGAGGCTTTATCTGGATACAGATAAAAGCCGACCCATAGGCGGATCGGCTTCTACATGATTATTTTAGTTCTTTCATATCGCTCTGTGTAAGAATGTGGTCAATTAAACCGTATTCTTTTGCACGTTCTGCAGTCATAAAGTTATCGCGATCAGTATCTTTTGCAATAACTTCGATTGACTGACCCGTACGCTCTGCAAGAATACCATTTAGTTTCTCACGTAGGAATAGAATCCGCTTCGCTGCGATTTCAATTTCTGTCGCTTGGCCTTGTGCGCCGCCAAGCGGTTGGTGAATCATCACTTCTGCGTTCGGAAGAGCATAACGCTTGCCTTTCGTACCAGCGGCAAGAAGGAATGCCCCCATTGAAGCCGCCATTCCGATACAAATTGTTTGCACATCAGGCTTGATGTACTGAATCGTATCGTAAATTGCCATTCCAGCTGTGATACTTCCACCTGGACTATTAATGTAAATCGAAATATCTTTTTCTGGATCTTCAGCAGCTAGGAAAAGAAGCTGTGCTACGATTGAGTTTGACACATTGTCATCAATTCCGCTACCAAGCATGATAATTCTGTCTTTCAATAGGCGGGAATAAATATCGTAAGCCCGCTCTCCACGACTCGTCTGTTCAATTACTGTAGGTATTAGATTCATTCCATTTCCTCCTTCAAGGTGGATAGTTTTTTCAGTCTGTTGAAACATCTTACGCTTCAACTGTAATTTTATCATACATAGTATGGTCAACAAAGGTCAAATTTAACGCTTCCGAAATAACTATTGCATTCGCACGCCTACATTAGTATAATGAATCTTGTCTGCTACAAGGTTGACATGAATATCTCGTCCTCGTGGTGCAATGGATAGCACGCAAGCCTCCGAAGCTTGAAATATGGGTTCGACTCCCGTCGAGGGCATAATTTACCCGTCATTGTTTATGCAATGGCGGGTGTTTTTATTGTTAAAACAACATTTTACGCGAAGTAAACAACGTTCTCCCCGATCTTAGCAACGTTTCGCGTAAACTTAGCAACGTCATGGCAAAACCTCACAACATCCTTTCAAAAAATAAAAAACCGTCTCCAACTATCGATGGACGATAAGAAACGGCGGGTTTTTCATTTATTTTTCATTTTCAACTAGTGTGGAAAGAGTGCTTAATGCCTGCTCTTCATCAACTCCATCAGCAACAAGCGTAACCGATGCGCCACGCGCAACTGCTAGACTCATAATCCCCATGATACTTTTCGCATTCACTTGACGATTTTCTTTCTTCAAAAATATATCTGCTGTAAAGCGATTTGCTTCTTGTACAAAAAGTGCTGCTTGTCTTGCCTGTAATCCTGTTTTCAACTTCACTTCCACTGTTCTTTCTGCCATCTATTCCACAACTCCTATCAATTTGTCAGCTTCCAATGCCCCCGTTACGGAGATTTTCTGCAATTTCCTCTATTTTTCTCAAGCGATGGTTCACGCCTGACTTACTAACGGTTCCACCTGAAACCAATTCACCAAGCTCTTTCAACGTAATGTCCTGATTGTCTACTCGAAGTCTCGCGATTTCTTGTAGTCTATCTGGCAATTGACCTAAACCAATCGTACTTTCAATAAACTTTATATTTTCAACTTGGCGCTGTGCAGCTCCAATCGTCTTATTCAGATTCGCTGTTTCACAATTCACAAGCCTGTTTACGCTATTGCGCATATCCCGTATAATCCGCACATCTTCAAATTTCATAAGCGAAACATGTGCACCAACAATACTGAGGAAGTCCGATATTTTCTCAGCCTCCTTCAAATAAGCGATATAGCCTTTTTTCCGCTCAATGGACTTGCCATTCAACTGATATTTATTCATTAATTCAACGAGTGCTTCGCTATGTTCTTTATAGATTGAAAAAATTTCAAGATGATAAGAAGACGTTTCCGGATTATTGACCGAACCTCCTGCTAGAAAAGCCCCTCGTAAATAAGCACGCTGGCAACACTTCTTTTTTACTAATGCCTGTGAAATCTCATTTTTAAATTGGAATGTTCCCGTCAAAATCAGTAAATCTTCCAAAAGTGGCTTAGCACCATCTCGTATTCGACAAATATACACATTATTTTTTTTCAAGCGCATTTTTTTTCGTACAAGTAGCTCCACTTTATAAGGATACAACCGCTTTACATTTGAATACAAGCGTCTAGCAATCGCTGCATTTTCAGTTTGCACATCAAGGCTCAACTGCTTATTCGAAAAGGACAGCGCCCCATTCATTCTAATGAATGCTGCAACCTCCGCCTTTGTACAACAATCATCCGCCTCAATCTGCGTCATTTCTTTCTTTGTTTCTGAAGCAAAAGACATGATTCTTCAAGTCCCCTTTCCCGGCGACGATCACGTCTATTCCGTTTTTACAGCACTATCTATATAGTCCATGAGCCAGTTCGCAACTTTCTCGGAGTCGTGCATCACACTTTCCCCATTCGCCAATACAAAATCTTTCACAATGATGTCTGGGACAAGCTCCCGCAGGTTCTCCAAATCATTGATGACAGGCCACGGGGGTCCTGATTGCTCCTGCTTGCCAAGCAATGCTGCTATGTCTGCACCATTCAATAATACCGCATCTAGAAATACTTCGCCTGCATGATCATACAATGCCTTGACATGCTCTGAGGCAGTATAGCGATATGTCTCACCTGCTTGCGTTGTTAAATTACCAATGTATACTTTTTTCGCCTTACATGCCAATACAGCTTCTCGGATTGCTGGGACCAGTATCGTCGGTAGGATACTCGTATACAGGCTACCCGGACCAAAGACAAGAAGATCAGCTCCCATAATCGTATCGACGGTTTCAGGTAGTGGCTCTGCTTCTTGAGGAGACATATACACTTTGCGGATTTTCCGACCGTAAACAGGAATTTTTGACTCTCCTGTTACGATTGTGCCATCTTCCAGTTCTGCATGCAACGTAATCCGCTGGTTGGCAGCTGGTAATACTTTTCCCTTGATATTCAAAACACGACTCATTTGCTCGATGGCACGGGCGAAATCACCTGTAATATCCGTCATTGCGGTGAGCATTAAATTGCCAAGTGAATGGCCTTTCAAATCTTCTGAAGATGAAAACCGATATTGAAACATCTTCTCAATAAGCGGTTCAACATCTGAAAGCGCTGCCATGACCTGGCGGATATCACCAGGAGGTGGGATATCGTATTCATCAAGAAGTCTGCCTGAACTCCCTCCATCATCAGCCACAGTTACAACTGCCGTCAAGTCAATATGATGACTCTTTAACCCTCGTAATAGCGTAGACAATCCGGTCCCACCACCGAAAGCAACTACTTTTTTCAATTTCCCGGATCGAGACATAGCGTCAACCCTTTCTCTTTTCAACATCACGATGGGTGATGAATGTCCGGTATTCATCCTTAAATTTCGCTCCAAAAAATTCAGCAAGCGTTACCGAACGATGTTGTCCCCCCGTACATCCAAATGCAATGACGACTTGTGATTTTCCTTCATTTTTATACTGTGGAACGAGAAACTTGAACAAATCTGTTAGTTTGTCAATCAGTATCTGCGTATCACTCCACTTAAGGACATAGTCATAGACTTCCTTATCAAGCCCAGTCTTCACTTTTAATTCTTGAATATAGAAAGGATTCGGCAAAAATCGTACATCGAACACAACGTCCGCATCAATTGGCATACCGTGCTTAAACCCAAAAGAAATAAAGTTTACGGTGAAGCCCGCACCTTCTTTAGTGGAAAACTCCGCCATAATCTTTTCTCTCAGTGCTCTCGGCTTCAAGCTCGACGTTTGATAGATAGAACGGGCCCTGCCCTTTAATTCAGACAGAAGAAGTCGTTCTTTTTGAATGCCTGCGAGCGGTAATCCACCTTCAGCTAACGGATGTGAGCGTCTTGTTTCTTTATACCGACGAACAAGCGTCTCATCATCTGCATCCAGGAACAATATTCGAGAAGATACACCTTCCATACGCAACAAATCATCTAGCGCACCGATGAGCGAGTCGAATAGATCGCCTCCCCGCGTATCCATAACTGCCGCAATTCTCCTCATGCGATTTTCCGACTTCATCATCAAATCAAGAAACACCACTAACAATTCCGGAGGTAAATTATCAATACAATAAAAACCAAGGTCCTCGAAACTTTGCATCGCAACGGTCTTACCTGCACCCGACATCCCTGTAATAATAACGATCTCAACATCGCTATTTGGCGTCTCAATTTCTGTCATAGCTCATCACCCTTCCCTAGAACGCTGAATTTCTTCTTTCAATAGTTTAAATTCCTCAGTATAAAAAAACGTTCCATATTGCATGCCATACTGTGATACGGCAAATAATAAATTTGTGCGATCCCCTTCTGCCATAGGAAGAGTCTGTAAACTTTCAACCGGATGCCATTCGAGATCACCCTCAGCAGTCGTTTCAAATGGTATACCAACCAAATCATGCGCTAGAAATGTATAGAGCATCCACTCATTTTTAACATGCTCACCAGCGTCGTCTACAATCACCATCGTGTAAACACCTTTTAAATGTGGCTCAACAGCATCAGCACCTGTTTCTTCCCTGAACTCTCTCACGGCTGCCTCGAAAACTGACTCACCTGGGTCCATCTTGCCACCTGGGGCTACATACCAATTACGACGAGGTTTTTTCAATAATAATACTTGACCATCTTTCATAACGAGTAAATTTGCGATTCTTTGCATTTGTCTATCCTCACCTTTTTAAGCGCATACATTTATTATACAACGAATTGCCGATAAACAACATGAAAAAGGAGGCCATCCGCTAGAATATTCTAGCAAATGGCCTTTTTGTAAATTGCTATATCAAAAGGGGGGTCAATTGATACTCCTAGTATACCCCTATGATGTTGCATTACTGTTACAACCATATTAAGGTTGTATTAAACTTGAGTTCAGCAGAAGAGGGATGAATGCTAGGTATGTCTTCAAATTCAGTGGGGGCCAAACTCCTGCTGAATAAGAAGGAATGAAGTTCAATTCCTCCCTGTTAAGCCTTAGCGCCTAGCTTCTCCATCAATTCCTCAATATACTTCTGCACAGCTTGCGCAGCAATACTGCCATCACCTGTCGCTGTAACAACTTGACGTAATAATTTCTCACGTACATCGCCCGCCGCGTAAATACCTGGCACAGAAGTTTCCATGATATCATTCGTCTTCACATAGCCATTGTCATCAAGAATGCCTAATTTTTCGAAAGGAGCTGTTAACGGATCCATTCCGATATAAACAAACACGCCATTTGTTTCAAAGTCTTTTTCCGAACCATCTACTGTTGAAACAAGCGTAACAGAGCCCACTTTACCGTCTTCGTCGTTCACTTGCTTGACCGTCGAGTTCCAAATGAATTCAATCTTGTCATTAGCAAATGCCCGCTCTTGAAGGATCTTTTGCGCACGTAACTCATCACGACGATGGACAATTGTTACTTTATCTGCAAAGCGTGTTAAATACGTTCCTTCTTCAACAGCTGAGTCCCCACCACCGATGACAACCAGCTCTTTATTGCGGAAAAATGCACCGTCACAAACCGCACAATAACTTACACCGCGACCTGTCAAATCACTTTCACCCGGAATACCCATTTTTCGATATTCAGCACCAGTTGTAATGATAATGGCACGCGCTTTATATTCTTTACCACCAGCAATAATCGTTTTAAAGCTCTCACCATCAATGACGTCTGTTACATCGCCATAGGCATATTCAGCACCAAATTTCTTAGCATGCTCAAACATTTTCGTAGATAAATCTGGACCCAAAATCGTTTCAAATCCAGGATAATTTTCAATTTCCTCTGTATTGGCCATTTGACCACCAGGTATCCCACGCTCAAGCATCAATGTAGATAAATTCCCTCGCGATGTATAAACGGCTGCTGTCATCCCAGCAGGACCAGCACCAATAATAATGACATCATAGATTTTTTCAGTTGTCATGTAAACTTCCTCCTCGTATCAATTACGCCTCGGCGTAATTGCGTCCAAATTTTGAATTGTGCCCGCAGGATGCGGGTATGCGACCGTTGCCGCAGGACGCGGCGAACTTAGGTTGCCTTCCACAACTCCTTTTCAAAATTTGTGACATCCGCCGGAGTTAACTTGAACCAGTAGGCGTTCTTCCTACTGGTTCAAGTTAACTCTCATTAAATCGTATAAGATTGACTACCCTCATTCAACTTTTCTGCTTATTAAAGCGAATATTACGCATCAAATTGTGGCAGAAATTCAATCAACTCTCCTACATACTTCGTTAACGTTGGAACAGAGATACCAAACTCGCGGGCAATTGCCGTTTTCGTGACACCTGAATAGCGCGATGATTGAAACATATAATCTGCTGCCGCAGCAAGGGCTGCTGGATTACGAAACAAAAAAGAACGACTTAATGCGGTTTCACAAAGTGTGAACCACATTTGAAAAAGATGTGATGCCTGTTTATCCAATGGTCGATATTTAGCATATAGTAAATCTGTCGTTTCAAGTGCACGTAAAAACGATTGATTGAAAGCCATTTCAGGCATGAAGTCATAATCAATACCGCTCATCAAAAACAATTGTTCAACATCAGTCAGTTTGTCAACGTCAATATAGGAAGGATGCGAAATAATTTCTTGCTTATGCCCCGACTTCCCAAGCAAATAAAAACCAAACATTCGCTCGCTTCTATAGGTGTTCTGAATTTTCCCCAACAAGAACTCCCGGTCCTGTTCAAGCGAATCGGCCTGAATATCCGACTGGACATCCTTCCAGGGCTCATAGCCAACCTTCGTCGGATCCATGTCAACTAGTGTGGCATACGCTTCCCTTGCCACCTCTTCATGTCCAGAAAAATAGGCACAATGCGCCAACCAGAAATAATACCCTGCATCGCCTTGAAACCCTCTTTTTTGTAGACTTCTCAGCCAGTTATAGGCTTCCTTATGTCTGCCCACAAGTGCAAAGGTCGCTCCCAATTTATAACGATGCTCAAATTGATACGGTTTAATTTTCACAAGTAACTCAAGAAGTGACGCTAAATCCTCTTCTTTTTTTTCGTAATAATAAAAGACAGCAAGATTGCAAAGGGCATGTATATTCCCCTTGTTATTGCTTAATATATCATGCAATAACTCACTAGCTTGCACGGTTTTTCCAACATAAAAATAGGCGAGCGCTAAGTTATTATAGGCTGCCCAAAATTCGGGATAATCCACGATAATGGATTCAAGTAATTCCACTGCCTCTTTGAATTTACCCGATTCCATAAGACTGCGTGCCTTCTCTTGAAGAAAATATGCTTCTCCGTCAGGCATCTCATCGTCCTCATAAAATGACTCCTCTTGTTCTGCGAAGTCAATAATCTCCATGGACTCATCAGCAAATGGACCATCTGGAGCTAATGATATATATTTTTCAGCATACAATTTAGCATCACGCAACATCCCAAGATGCGCATGTACCTCCGCCAAATAAAAAATGATTTCCTCTTCAGATGGAGCAAGTGTATGAGCAGCCATCAACAATTCATGAGCTTCTTCAAAACGCCCTTCTTCCATGACTAGCACACCATATTGCATAAGAATATCAGAATTGTTAGGGCTTAGTTCCGTTGCTCTTTTCAAATACCTATGTGCATCTTCAAAACGGTCACGCTGCATTGCTTGAAGTGCCTTATTATAATAAAATTCACCGTCTGGAATGAACGAAATTATTTTTCTGTCTTGCATCTTACGTTGTTTGTCCAATCATATTCCCCCGAAAAAATAAGAAGGAACGTACCATACGTTCCTTCTCGTATTGTTGCCTATTATAGCATAAGTTACACCGATGCTATTCGTTTTCAATTATTTTGTTGCCGCTCTCTCATCTGTTCTTCCGTAAAGATGATGGTGACCGGATTTCCACCAGCAAATACACCTGGTGGAATATCCTTGTTAACAAGAGATGCCGCCGAAACAATTGCTCCATCACCAATTTCCACACCTGGAAGAATCGTCGTATTCGCACCAATCAAGACATTTTTGCCAATCACAACATCGCCAATCCGATATTCATCGATCAAATACTCATGCGCAAGAATGGTTGTATTGAAACCAATAATCGAGTTATCTCCCACTTTTATTCTTTCAGGAAACATAACGTCTGGCATTACCATCAGAGCAAAAGATGTCTGATGGCCCACTTCCATTTTCAAAAACGTTCTGAATAAAAAATTCTTCATAGGAATGAAAGGCGTATACCTCGACAATTGGATTACGGCAAAGTTTTTTGCCACCTTGAAAAACGGGACGGTTTTATAAATATGCCAGAGTGAATTTGCCCCGCCTTTTGCCGGGTACCGTTCAGTACGTCTCAAGTTTCCTCGCCCTTGACGATGCGTAGTACATCCGAAATATGTTGCAACATATAGTCTGGATGAAATGTCTGTAAAAAAGCTTCCCCTTTAGCAGACCACGCAACTCCCGCCGTACGAACTCCCGCATTTTTACCGCCTTCGATATCATGGTAGTTATCACCAATCATGAGGGCTTCATCTGCCGTAGCTCCTAATCGTTCCAAAGCTAGTAAAATCGGCTCTGGATCTGGCTTCGTTTTCGTTACATCATCCATTCCGATGACAGCGTCAAAAACATGATCTACAGTGAGCAGGTTAAGTCCCTTGAAAAGCATATCATTTCTCTTCGTCGAGACAACCGCCATTTTCAAACCGGCTTCCTTCAGTAGCTTCAACGTTTCAGAGACACCATCAAACTCACTTGTTAGCGCATCATGCATCTCTTTATTCCATGCTCTATATTCCGCAATGAGCTCCTCTGTCCTATTCGAATCGACCGAACTAAACGTTTCATGTAGGGTCGGCCCCAAAAAGGGTAAAATATCTTGCCGACTATATTTCCCCGGATAATGATTCCCGAGGACATGTTCAAACGTCTGCATGATCAATTCATTCGTATCCATTAACGTTCCATCAAAATCAAATAATAATGTCGTAATTGGCTTAGCCATCAGCAACTGACACCTCTTTCTCTTTCTGTAGTTCAGCACGTTTCCAAATATACGCAACAATAATCGTCAGAACAAATGCCGTCAAAACGCGGATGAGCAGCAATGGAAGAATAGGAATACCTAGTGGCATAAATATCAGCGTATCTTCAATAACAGCATGACAGGCTACAAGAAAGATGAACGCCAACGTTGCGTCTTTCTTACTGACACCATCCTCCTGTACAGCCTGAATCATAACGCCAGCCCCATAGGCAAGCCCAATCACTAAACCAGCCACAAGCGTCATCGAAGCATTTGGTTGTACACCAATAACTTTCGTAAACGGTGCCAACTTCTCCGAAAACTTCTGCAAGTAATTGCGATCTTTCAAAAATTGTACAATAATCATCAATGGAATAACGATAAGTGCCAGTTGTAACACACCAAATGATGCTTTTTGGATACCCATCAAGCCGATTTCCAACCAGCCATCGGGCACATCTGTCACTTTCGGAGCCATCCCATACTGTGCCGTTTCGCCTCCACCTTGCCATAAAACATTGATAATAATAGCCGATAACGCGGCAAGTCCAAAACGCACAACAAGTACAATCCACAACTTCACGCCGACTTTCAGGGCTACACCCGTTTCGATGAACAGATTATGCGAAAACGATAGCATAACGGCGATGATGAATACTTCCTTCACCGTCAATTCCAATGATAAAATACCCGCAATCCCAGCATATAAATTAAGTGCGTTACCGAGCACCAACGGAATTGCAGCCTCTCCACTTAAACCGAATAACCCCATAATCGGCGCAACTAGCTGAATAATCCAAGGCAACACAGGCGTATGTTGTAAAATGACGACGAGTACAGTAATCGGGAAAATAATTTTCCCCAATGTCCACGTTGTCCGAAGCCCTGCTTTCAGACCATTTTGAAGCGTCCCCATTCCCCAAACTCCTTTTTATTTATCTTGATAAGTCACTTTCACTTTTTGAACATAGCGTCTGACGATGAAAACAGCTATTCCTACTACAATTGTCACGATGGATACAAGTTGCGCCGCCCGCAGTTCACCAACGACATACAAGCTATCCGTACGCATACCTTCTATAAAAAACCGTCCTACGGAATACCAAATAAGATAAAACAAAAACATTTCGCCACGCTTCAAGCTGACCTTCCGTAACAGTAGGATAATGAGTAGTCCAACGATATTCCATACAGATTCATACAGGAATGTCGGATGATAAGTCACACCCTCGATGGTCATTTGATTCATAATCCAATCAGGAATGATTGTCGTTTCAAGAAATTTTGCAGATACAGGCCCACCATGCGCCTCCTGATTCATGAAATTTCCCCAACGCCCGATAATTTGACCAATCAATAGGCCAGCAGCCGCAATATCTACCGTTTTCCAGAATGAAATACCGCGACGCTTCGTATAGAAATACGTCGTAATAAACGCACCGATTAATGCACCATGGATTGCGATACCACCCTGCCAAATTTGAATAATTTGCCCCGGATGATCTTTATAATAATCCCATGTAAAAATGACGTAATAAATACGCGCAGAGATAATTGAAATCGGAACCGCCCAAATGAGTAGATCTGTTAGAAAATCTGGATGCATACCTCGTTTGACCATTTCCTTTTGGACGACGATAAACGCCAGCACAATACCAAGTGCGATTAAAATACCATACCAACGTACCTCAATAGGCCCCAGCGAGAATGCAACTGGGTTAATTGCCAATAAATTAAACATGTATCACTCTGTCCCTTCTCCTTCGGGCTGATCTGGGTTTTCTAGAATTGCGCTGTTCACTTTTTTCGCAAATTCTTCTGCTGCATTGATACCTAGTCTTTTCATTCGATAATCCATTGCAGCCACTTCGATAATAACAGACAGATTTCGACCTGGACGTACCGGAACTGTTAGCTTTGTCAATTCCGAATCCATGATTTTCAACTTCTCTTCATCGATACCGAGTCGATCATAGATCTTATCAGGGTCCCATATTTCCAAATCAATGACAATTAAGATTCGTTTGTCACTCCTTACTGCACTGGCACCGAACAACGTCATCATATCAACAATTCCAACGCCACGGATTTCAAGCATATGTTCGAGTAGCTTTGGTGAATTTCCAATCAGTACGTTCTTAGCTACCTGTCTAATCTCTACAAGATCATCCGCAACAAGACGATGGCCTCTTTTCACAAGTTCAAGTGCTGTTTCACTTTTACCCACACCACTTTTACCCGTGATAAGTACACCAATTCCATAAACATCCACTAGCACACCGTGCACTGCTGTCATTGGCGCCAGTCTGCCACCTAAAAAGTTGGTCAGCATACCTGAAAATCGAGTTGTTGGAACATCCGTATATAAAACAGGAATACCATGTTGATTAGCCGCCTCAATCAATTCAACCGGCACTTCCATTTCATGCGCCACGATGATTGCCGGTGGTTTTGGTGAGCAAAGCCTTTGCATCCGATCCACTCGTTCAGCGTCTGACAACTTCTCAAAAAATGACAATTCTGTTTTACCAAGAAGCTGGACACGCTCCGACAAATAGAAATTAAAATAACCCGCCATTTCAAGACCTGGTCTTGAAATATCACTAGTATGTATGCCTTGTTCAATGCCTAATTCCCCTGCACTTAGCTCAAGAAAGAATTCTTCCTGAACATCTCTTACTGTTACAAAAGACATGGTATTGCCCCCTTTTCTATTTTTCAAACATCTATTTCCCATTTTAACATGCCATTTTTCAAATGAAATCATTTAGTATCAGAATTGTCCATTTCACCCCTATTTATTTCTATATGAATAGTAAAGGGGGGAAAGATCATGAAAATAATGATTGATGCTGGCCATGGTCCAGAAACGGCAGGTAAACGATCACCAGACGGACTGTTGCGGGAGTTCAGCTTTAACAGTGCCGTGGCAAATCTCGTTCAACAATACCTTGTGGAAGAAGGACTAAACGTTTTCTTTGCACACAACGAACAGCAAGACGTTTCTCTTGCTGAACGGACGAATTTTGCCAATCGGATGAAGGTCGACGCATTCATCTCTATCCACGCAAATGCCTACGGAACTGATTGGAATCAGGCGAATGGTATTGAGACATACGTTTATCCGACTGCTAGTAAAGAATCTACTGCACTCGCTTCTCTTGTTCAACATTCACTCATAACCGCATGCAATCGAACAAATCGAGGTGTAAAAAAAGCAAACTTTGCTGTTTTACGCGAAACTAAAATGCCCGCTATACTCATTGAATGCGGATTTATGACCAATCGGCAAGAAGCTGCACTATTATTACAGAAGGTCTATCGTCAGCAATGCGCGAAAGCAATTTCCTTCGCGGTCACAGCATGGGCATATCGAGGAAAAATGTAAATCAGTATACAAGCAAACCTCAAGTGCAAATCATGCATTTGAGGTTTTTTTTTACTATATTCATAACACCTACCTATTTCCCCTTAACAAATACCTATTTTTAAATTGCATAGTTACACCACTATTGCGATAATAGAACTTCAAGTGTAAATAATATCCACTAGAAGAGGTGTTTCCATGATACGTGCAGTTTTAGTTGATGACGAACAATTGGCTTTACAGCATATGAAGAAAAAGTTGGGTGAACTTGGGACTATTGAGGTGATTCACACCTTTTCAAATGCCGAGAGTTTTCTAATTGACATGGAGCAACTCGATTTTCAAGTGATATTTTTAGATATTGAAATGCCCGGTTTAAACGGATTAGATTTAGCACGCATTATTAAAGAATGGAACAAAAACATTTTCATCGTCTTTGTAACAGCCTACCGGGACTATGCGATTCAAGCTTTCGAATTACACTCGATTGACTATTTACTAAAGCCTATATTGAAATATCGCCTTGAAAAAACAGTTATTCGGATACAGGAACAGCTACAATTGACCGGGAAATCCCCTATGTCCGTTGAGTCAACCTTACCTAACCTAAAAATAAACTGTTTTGATGAGTTTATTGTCTATTTTCAAGACGAACCGATTAAATGGAAAACAGCCAAGTCAAAAGAATTATTTGCTTTTTTAATTTCAAACCTTCAGACATACATAAACAGAGACACTATCATTGACCAAC
Organism: Sporosarcina sp. FSL K6-3457; assembly: GCF_038007285.1. Taxonomy (GTDB): domain Bacteria; phylum Bacillota; class Bacilli; order Bacillales_A; family Planococcaceae; genus Sporosarcina. The sequence goes on along the minus strand of NZ_JBBOWX010000001.1, from coordinate 955,666 downwards.
TATGGCCCGAGCATGATTATAAAAAAGCTAAAATTCAATTGCATACATCTATGTCTCATTTACGAAAACTATTAGATTCTATTGGCTATGAACAAGTCATTATCTTTTCCAACCAAAGCTATGCTTTAGAGTTAGATACACTGCAGTGCGATGCCATTGAGTTGGAGAAAATAATTGATCTCTATCCCGAAGTGAATCCTGAAAACATACAAACATTTGAGCAAATCGTCCAACAGTATACCGGCGACTATATGGAGAAAAACTGCTATGAGTGGGCTACTGTCAAAGCACAGAGCATCCGCCAAAAACTATTCCGTCTATTGCAAAAAATGATTGACTACTATGTTGTCGATAATAATTTAGATAAAAAACTGCATTATATACAGCTACTACTGAAACTCAATCCCTATTCAGAATATACCCTGCAACAGCTTATGCTGCACTATGTAAAAGTGGGCAATCGAAGTGCCGCCGTACAAGCATATCACCATTTCAGTGAACTTTTACTGGATGACATCGGCATTCCACCAGATCGCGCAACGACAGATATTTATGAGTCGATTGTTTTTAGTGATAAATAAAAATTCTATAAAATAAGAAGGTAGTTTAGTAAATATAGGCATGGTAGTCCTCTATAATACAATAAATGAGGTCCTCCATGCCTATTTGTCAATAACTATTTTCCTTAATTTTGTTGCTTTCTTTTTCTAAATAGAATAATCATTAGTACGGTAACAAAGCCAAGTAGTCCAATAAATCCTACTATCCACCAATTTGATAGCACTGACTCGCCCTCACTCGTATCTAAGTGAGCAGTTTTGACTTCTCCAACTACCTTTTCAAGTTGGACTGCATTTGTATAAAACTGCTGATTGTTCATTTTTACTGCAATAGTAGATACTTCATTCATATTTTTCAAAAAATCAAGAAACTTCTTATCCATATTTACATTTTCCGACGTATTATGGTCAAACACAAACATACTATGTTGCTTGTCACTCCAAGGATTTTGCTGAATCCAGCTAAACATTTCTACAGCCTCTTGGATAAAACCGAATAACTGTAAGTTGGGTGTTCCATTTTCATAAGGAACAGTCAAATCCTCCCCAATATCATCTAACAGCGGTTGAACATCTGGTCCACCAATAAAGACCACATGCCGATCACTTAACTCCTCTGTTGTTATATCTTTCGCAGTATTAAGCGTTAAGTTTGGTAAGCTTCCCCATACACTCAGTGAGCGGTACAAATGAAGTAATTGATTGTCTTCAATATTCATATCATTTGGCAATACGATGGTTGTGTCATCTTGTTCACCTGCAAACGGCGAAGGATAACTTGCTAACGTACGGACACTTGAACGATCCTCTAATGGAAGTGTAAAGAAGCTATCCTCCATAATATAAATCCAACGATTCTCATCCGTACTCACACAAGGATTTTTTTGTCGCAAGCCATTTGATGCAAATTGAAGGTTAATCATACGATTCTCTCCAATTGCACTGGCATCAATCGGAACATCTACAGTGAAAATTCCATCTTTAGCATCTGTCAACGCTCGAATATCAACGGAATGGGGTACGTCATTTACTAACACGACAAGCTCAACATTCCTATTTAATAAATTCTCATCTTCTTGTTTTTCTTTAGCTGTAATCGTTTCTGAGCGCTTTATGTGTAATTCTAACGAGATAGCCTGATGCTCTTGAAAGGCTGCCGGCACATAATAATAGAAGTTCTGGCTCTTTCCTTGATAGCTATCCAATGTTAAATTTTCCATTGCGAATTTTTTTAATGGAATTTCCCGCTGATAGACCTCTTTAACCCTATCGGGAACTTTGGTGATGCTCATCTGATTCCCTGATAATTGTTTTACAAATTGGGCATCCATTAAAATCTCAATTCGATTTTCAAAGTCTTCTGGTGAATCTGCCATTACTATAAGTGCTTCAACTTTTTGATTACCATCGACCAGCTCATGGCGTGACAAAACAAGTGAGTCATCGTTAATAGGTAATCTAGCTTTTTGTAATAAATCCTTCATAAATGGTGTAGTAAATTCAGACTTCGCTCCTAGAAAAATCACATTTCCTGAAATAGTTTTTACACTCGATTCACGTACAATTTGAACAGCTTCATCTACATCTGATCGTTCCGCCAAATAAGCTGCAATTATCATTCCATTATTCAACGTTGGCATAGATGCTTTGTCCGGTATAACGATACGGACAGGACTATTGGTTGTCCCTAGAAATATTTTTGGGTAGTCCGCTAAAGACTGTAACTCCTCACTCAACTGGCCACTTAGTTGAAAATATGAATCGATACCGATTGTTAACCAATTTCCTGATGTTTCCTGATCGACACAAACTCCCTCTATGATGATTCCATAAAAAGAAACCGTGACACTATGGATTCCTTTTTCCAGTGCTTCCCCAGTTAAAGGAATTATTATTTGTTCAGTCATTTGTTCACCATTTAACGATTTTGATGTGATTGCCTGTCCATCCACACTAATTGTTAAAGATGAAGGCGCTATTAATAGTTCAGAATGTTTAACGTTCAAGACAAGCTCATTATCACCCTCGACTGCATCTGAACGTAACTCGTAGGAGAGTGTCATTTCCTGCTCAGGTCCTATCAATTCAATGGGGCTATTTGTGATCATTTGACGTGAAGTGGATGACTCCTGTACATCTAATTTCACATCTGATAGTTGAATTGGTACATTTGAAGTGGCGCTAATTTGAAGTGGAGCGAGCCACACGCAAAGGCTAACTGCTATTACCCATATACATACTTTAATTCGATTCATTTTTTTCCTCCATTTTCTGCTGAGCAAATCGTTCTGTTTTATACCAGCGAACTTCTTCGCGGAATAATACCCGCTTCGTTTCTAGGAATAGTGAATAGACGACGATTCCAATCCACATTTGTGAATAAGTAAAGTACATCAAAATAACATAAAAGAAATTTTTTTTATTCATCTCCGTTTTTTCTATACTTAATGTAATCATCACCTCTGCTAAAAAGAGTAAAAAGGCAAGAATCCAAAGCGCAAGTGAAATATTACCAATCGTTAAGTTTAAATCATAAAACAAATTGATAATGAATAAAGCATTCGACACAATAACCCCGAAAAAGAAGATGAAATACGTAAAGAAAAAATAGAACAAGTCAAAAACAATTCGTTTTCGTTTTAACTTGAAAAATTGGCCAAGAAACTTTATGACAACATATTGATTACCGCGTGCCCATCTTGTTCTTTGTCTCCACCAAACCTTTAACGTTTCAGGCTCCTGCTCCCAAGTTATCGCGGCAGGAAAAAAACGTATATGATAGCCTAGTTCGTAAACTCGTATTGTGAGTTCAGTATCTTCTGCTAACGCTTGTACATCCCAACCGCCTAGTTGCTCCATAACGCTTCGACGTATAGCAAAGTTTGTCCCCGGAATCGTCGCAACTTTAAACCACTTCCACCTACCAGCTTGAGCCATCCATTGAAAACAAATGGTCTCGATATTTATAAACCGAGTCAACCATGTCTGCTTAGCATTAATAACACGAAATTTTCCTACTACCGCACCAGCCCTTGCATCATTCAACAAACCCATTACCAAATACCAAATCGCCATTTTCTCTGGTGTATTGTCTGCATCGTACACAGCAATAATTTCGCCTGTCGATTGTTTGAGCCCTTCATTGAGAGCAGACGACTTGCCCTTTCCTTTGTTCGGTTCCGTTGTTTCAATAACGCGAATAAAGGGGTGCTTTTTTGCTATCGACGCTGCAATTTCACCCGTACGGTCGGACGAATTATCGTTAATAACAATGACTTCTAACTTGTCTTTTGGGTAGTGCAGACGTGACATCGCCTCCAATGTTTGTCCAATGACAACTTCTTCGTTGTGTGCTGGAATGAACACACTCACTGTTGGTAGATTAATCATATTTTTTCCCCATTTAGGAATGACGCGTTCCAGCGTTTTAAAATGGAGATAACCACCTTGCATTAAAAACATATGGTAAAGTAGCATCATCCAAATCAATATAAGTGATGCATAAAATAATAGATTAGCCACTAATTTTTCTCTCCCCAAACAACCGTTTTCCTAATCTAGCCCTGAGTACTAAAATATACGTAGAGAATGCTATTAAAAATAAGGTGACGACAACTGCTAAAATCCAAAGTACAACATCAAATAGACGCCCTTCCAGTCGTTGCAGCAAACGATTTACTTCAGTAATTGTCGATGTTACCTGTAGAGAGCCATTCTCCTCTTGCCGAATTGTGACACGGCCTGTTTGGACCATTTGTTCTGTTTTGTTTAAATCAAGCCATTCTAAATCTGGAACAGATTCCATCAATTGAATCATACGGGGTAAATATTCTAACCCGAGATAGGTATGATAAAATCCTCCAATCATAGAGCCTGGCACTGATTCAAGGCGTTCAATTGCCAGCTCCATCTCTTTATATGGATCTAGTAAATCCGGATCGATATAACCAATCGTTTCTGGATAAAGCATCATGCCCGAAAGAATTGCTGAACGTGATGCAAATAGGGGCGCATCCATTATATTTGAATCATTATTACTAAACTGGACTTTTCCAAAAATCGAAGAAAAATAATTAGACGTGACATGGTAACCATTTGAACTCATCATGTACTCAGGTGCTTCAAATGCCAGTGGATACAAACCAATAGCCGTTAACTGTTCAACCGATTTTGTAAGTTTTTGATCAATATACTTTTTTTCGATTTGATTGATTTTTTTTGTATACGACTGGTACATTTCCTCGGATGCGAAAGCAGAACGCGATTTTAAGGGTGACGGAAAAATATTCGTTTGTTCTGTCGTTATTTTTTGATTCAATCTATCATCCCAAAACTCGGGACTTTTCCCCGCTTCTTCATAGCGATATGCACCTGTATAGCCATGCGCAATAACCATGCCACCACGATGTTGTAAACTCTTTATAACTTGGACAAGTTCCTTATTTTGTTCAAAATAAGTTTGATCACCTGTCTTAGGATTTACATAAACCGGTGTGATTGCCATGTAAAAAGGAATGTCACGATCCGCTAAATAGTTCCCTATCTCTTTAACGAGCTTCGGGTCAGTTAGTGGTGTAATTTCTTCAAGACGTATATACGCTTGATGAGCAGTTGGTAGTTCTTGATCTAGCAACGTGTAGAGTGAGCGTGATAGTGCATGCTTTTGCTCAACTCCAAATGATGTAGATGCAATATAAGAAAGCCGTCCTTTTTTCGAAATAAAGGGGATTTGTTCATCTAACGTACTCCCAACAGAAAGAATGTCTGTTCCATTTGGGGGAAGTACATTCGTGATGGCTGAAATTTTTGAAAATGTTTTTCCATCTAGTAATCGAATATACTCCAGCCCTAAAAAGCGCCATTCATCATATGGTTGGAGTTGTTCCACATTATGGCCGAAAGCTATGATGCCACCTTTAAATTGCCGGATGACTCCCTTTAACGACTCCGGTACAATACCGGAGTCATTGCCAACGAATACGATGACATCACTTTGTTGAATAACATCAGGCTCTATTTTATTTGCAGAAAAGAGTACAACCTCATTGGCAAATGCAGAAACAGTTGCTTCCAAAAAATATACATCGGCATTCGGCAAATTATCGCTCGTCATATAGACCATTGCAATTCTCGGTAACCTTTCTTCGGCGTAAATGGTGGACGTGCTATGCAGTAGTTGAAAAAGAGAAACAATCACTACTACCACCGCTAATCGTCTAAAGTTCACGTGCCACCATCTCACTTTCCACCTGCGAAAATAATAGTTGATAGTCTTGAATAGGCTTGTCCTGCTCATAAACGGTGTATCCCGATCGAAATGATAGTGTAACGTATTTTCCATTTAACAACTGATGAGTCGTCATACTATTCGCCAATTTTTCAAAAATACTGTCGACCGAGTGATCATCTGTATTGGTTAAAAGTAAGGCAAAGCGATCAGATGCATAGCGAAACTTTCTGTCTGTAGATCGCATCGTTTGTTGCATTGCTTGCGCTAGCGAAGATAATAGATGCTTTGCTTCTTTCTCTCCATATAAATGTTTGTAGTCTTCTAAGTGATCCAACTGCAACAATACAAGTGTGAATTTATTACCATAGCGTTCGATTCTTCTCATTTCCGCTTGGACTTCAGCGACCATACGATGTTTATTATCAAAGCCTGTTTCAACGTCTATCGCTACAAATTGTCGAATTTCCTCCTGAAGCTCACGATTCTTCTTAATTTGTCGGATAATTCTATCGTGAATACTACCAGCTATTAAAATGAGAATAATAAGTAGAAGGCCATACCCCAAAAATAATGGCAAAGGAAACGGAGATGCCTCGGGTAATAAAGTCGAATTGGGGCTATTGAGATAAAACAACACAGATCCAATAATAAAAATGAAAAGCAAACTACTAAATAATCCTGTAACTGGACCCATTAACAACGCCACTACAAGGAGTAGAATCAAAAAAATATATAATAGAAGACCCGATGTACCTTCCTGTAGTAAGAAGTAGGCAGGTATTTGCATACTTACTAGAAGAACCGTTATCAGTAAAAGGATACGGATTTCTAACTCAAAAAACTTTCTCATTGAGTCCCCGCCTTTCAGCTAGTAAAGCTAGTAAGTTATCAAATGTATGCGTATCTTTTGATCCCATATCTATATAACCTCCTAAGTACGGCAAACCTTCATCGTTTTGTTGTAAGGTTTTCATTTGAACATAAAGTTTTTTTGCAAAATCTACATCTTCTATTTCCAAGCACATTAAAATGGCTAATGCATAGACAGCCACTGCTTCATAAGCAACAGTCGGCTTTCCGGTTACACTATCGTATCTTCCATATAACTTTCCTTCTCCTTGCGCAAAAGCATTTTTAGCGAAGTCGAGCAGCGAGGTAACGTCTCCTCCCCATTGCGCCTGGTGGTAGCCAACGTAAAATTGATCGATTAAATTCACTTCTTTGTCGTATGAATAGTTTCCTGTAGGAACGCTATACTTTTTCGGAAAAAAACCTAATGCCGAGTGCGGGGCATCCAGCAGGACTTTTCGTGTTGCTTCATATGTTTTACTAGGCAATAACTTAGCTTGTTTCATCTTGTCAAAACCAGATGGTATAATATAACTAAGTGTGACATCTGCCCCTCTATTTTTACTCTCAAGTTCGATAAAATCGACCATTAGCTTACCTTCCGTCTGATAGCGAACAAGGTTCTTGCTCATGTTATCTGCCAATTTTGTATAGGCATTATGATTCCACTGTTTCCCCGCTATGTATAAGGCATCTATAATCCGTAAATCATCTATGAAAGCATTTGCAGGCGCTATATTTGTCCCCTTTAATTCCCAAGCTACTAAATAATCATCCGTCAAAAAATATTTTTTCAATGTCTCTACTTGTTGATCAAATTGAACAAAATCATTTTTCATAACTAAATATTCCATCCATAACCCAACAGTTTCAGATAAATAGACATCCTTCTGTCCCGTTATATTCGTTTGGATTCGTCCATCCTCTTTTAATAAATGCTGTTGAATAAACGATTCTGCTATAAGCTCTTCTTTTACTTCAGTTCTCCCTTTCTCGTCCTTTGAAAAGGCCGCTATACCTGTACAAGCACCCATTAGCAATAGACCTATGAAAATGCCATATGTAACTACTTTCCTCTGTATTATCATTTAAAATTTCCTTTCTCCTCATGTCCTTATTCCCAATATATAACACCGCTCTTATAGAACTCTTTAAAGACTCTTACACTTCTCTTAAATTAATGATTTTCTCAATAAGAAAGGACTACTCGATAGGCTTATACACTTAGCTGTTCAACAATATTATTTTGTTTTTCACCAAAAAAGGTACTAAATACTCAATTCACCCTTCGATAAATTAGGTATTAGCACCTTATTAATTAAAGTATATGATTATCGATTGAAATAATCGAGCGTAGTTTGCTCAAATCCACCAAGTCTCCACAAGGCTACTTTATAGTAACCAGCTTTTTTCGATTGATCAATCCACTGGGATAAAGTCTTACCGTCTGCGTACCAAACTGTGTGCTTGCCTTTTTTCTCATCCAAATAATCAAAGTAGAGGGCTCCACTTGCCGCATCCCTCTTCGGGGGTCGCAAGCTCTTTTTTGACAGTTTGAAGGCTTCTTGCTCAGTTAAAGCAACTATTTTCCCAGTGGCTGGCCAATCAAATCCACCTGTTGCAAAGGCCATAGCATGTTCACCGGGCAGCTGATCCATTTTTTTTGCCATTTTATCAATAAACGCAAAATCAGCCTTAGGGCCTGGACCACTATGACTTCCGTAAAGATTGTACGCCATCATGACATAAGTAGGACCTTTCGGTAAATTTATTTTTTCAATTGGCGCTCGAGGCTCTAATACAATTCTCAATGGTTTCCCCATTGATTTTAGCTTTTGATATAATTCTTCATAAAAAGCACTGACATTGTCCCAATCCTCGTCTTTAATCTTCTCATAATCAATTTCTACACCATGGAAATCATATTCATTAACCATATTAACGATATCTTTGATATGTGCACGCCGGCTCTTAGCTGTAGACATCAACTTTGTGATTAGTTCCGAATCTTTTTGAATGGCTGTTCCATCTTTTTTAAATTGATCATTTACAATTGATAGATCGACATTCACTGCGCTACCTTGAGCTGCGATTTTCATAATCTTCGGTATAGCTTCTTTGTTTTCAGGTGTGTAAAAAAGATGATTGGTAT